>NZ_CP054043.1:1841413-2148315 GCF_013282725.1 Yersinia mollaretii ATCC 43969
ACGTAACTTTTCATCATCAAAGACATGGGCCTGATGACCAAACAGCGCATTAACGGTTTCATGAATACCGATAAAGCCCAGTGAGATGGATGCGCGGCCGTTTTTAAAGATTTCAGAAATATTGTCGTCCGCCTGTAAGCGCACACCGCAAGCCCCCTCCATATACAAAATAGGTGCGACCCGCGCTTTGATCCCTTCCAGACGGGCAATGCGGGTCATCAGGGCTTTTTTGGCTAACAGCAGGCGCTCATCCAGCATATGCCAGAATTTATCTTCATCGCCTTTGGCTTCCAGCGCGATACGCGGCAGGTTAAGGCTGATTACCCCCAGATTGTTACGGCCATCATGGATCTGTTTACCCTCCTCTTCGTAAACCCCGAGGAAGCTGCGGCAGCCCATCGGCGTTTTAAAGGAGCCAGTGACTTTCACTACTTGGTCATAATTCAGAATGTCGGGATACATGCGCTTGGTGGCGCACTCCAGCGCTAACTGTTTGATATCGTAGTTAGGATCGCCAAATTTGTGATTGAGGCCATCGCGGATAGCAAACACCAGTTTCGGGAAGACGGCCGTTTTACGGTTTTTGCCTAGACCCGCAATGCGGTTACGCAAAATAGCCTGCTGGATCATGCGCGACTGCCAACTGGTGCCCAGCCCGAAACCGAAGGTGACAAAGGGCGTCTGGCCATTAGCGGTGTGCAGGGTATTGACTTCATACTCCAGTGACTGGAAGGCGTCGTAACACTCTTTCTCGGTGCGCGACATGGCATAACCGGCGGCATCCGGGATCTGCCACTCTTGCGCCACAGATTTATGCTTATTGAAACTTTCTGTGACGAACGGAGCCAGAATTTCATCGATACGGTTGATGGTTGTGCCGCCATAGATATGGCTGGCAACCTGCGCGATAATTTGTGCCGTGACAGCGGTGGCCGTCGAGATGGATTTCGGTGGCTCGATCTCCGCGTTGCCCATTTTAAAGCCCTGCGTCAACATGCCATCGAGGTCAATCAACATGCAGTTGAACATCGGGAAGAAGGGCGCGTAATCCAGATCGTGATAGTGGATCTCACCGCGTTCATGGGCCAGTACTACATCGCGCGGCAAGATATGCTGTTTGGCGTAGTGTTTGGCGACAATACCGGCCAGCAGGTCGCGCTGTGTCGGGATCACTTTACTGTCTTTATTCGCATTTTCGTTCAGCAGCGCTTTGTTGCTTTGCTCCACTAAACCCCGGATTTCCTGATTCAGGCGACCCCGCAGTTCCCGCGAGATATCTCGGTCATGGCGATACTCGATATAGGCTCGGGCTAGCTGCTTGTATTGACCGGCCATCAATTGGTTTTCGACCGCATTTTGGATATCGCGGATATCAACCTTCGGCTGGTTCTCCATCGTCTGAGCGACCACCCGGGCAACAGTTGCACAATAATCTGCGTCCACAACGCCAACAGCTAAAGCTGCGCGCTCGACGGCTTCCTTGATCCGCACCTCATCAAAAGGCACCTGACAACCGTCCCGTTTAATCACTACTGTTTTCACGATATCGCTCCTGTATCCTGCCGCGTAGGGTTATCCACAAGGCCATCTCACAAGCCGACCCGCAGTACATAAGGGTTGCGAGGGGGTGTGGATGGTTTTGTGGATAACTACTACATATAGGTATCTTTTCTCTCACAAGCACTATATATGGGTGGTGATAAACAAAATTGACGTAGAGCAAGGAAAATGGCGTTAGGGTTATTTGCTGTTCAGTTGAGGAGATTTGCATTTTTTATAGGGGCGGGTGAAAGGTTGATTGTGTCTGAGGTTGATGGCGTCTGATTTCGGTTGATAAATCTTTGTCGGCAATATCTCTATTGCGCTCAAGGTCAAAAAAGAAGATCAAAATCCGATCTGGGGTTTTGACTTTGATGTTAAAAGCACATTTGAGCTGCCGAGAGAAGAGTGAAGGCAAGGAAAACGGGCAGGACGCCCGTTTTAGGCGTCATGAGCAGGGATGCGAATAAAGCCGTCCGTCAGCCGAAACGATGAGTGGAGGGCACCCACGAAGTGGGCAAGCGATACGTGCGCAAGCGCGGGGATTCCACAAGGGGTCACGCGCTTGTGACCTCTTTGGCGGTTGAGGCATTGAAGGTCAAGTGAGCACCAATCTCATGTCAACCGAACCGAACACTGAACCGAAACAATGATCCGATCTTCCCTCTCCTAACACCGAAGCCTAATCCCCCTTTACCCCATAAAATGTTCCGCCAACTCCAAATCCCGCCGCGAGAACTCCCTCACTATCTTGCCACTCTCCATCATGGCTGCGCGCTCAGACATATGGGCCACCACGTCACTGTCGTGGCTCACCAGCAAATAGGTCATGCCGTGTTCGCGTTTCAAATGGTTGAGCAGATTGAGGATCTCAGCCTGAACCGACATATCTAGCGCCGAGGTGGGTTCATCGAGCAGCAGCAGTTTTGGCCGCAATAGCAGGGCGCGGGCGATGGCAATGCGCTGGCGCTGACCGCCGGAGAACTGATGGGGATAACGCAGCGCCGCAGAGGCGGGCAGGCCCACTTGCGCCAAGGCTTGATCAATCCGCTGCTGAATATGTTTCTCGCCGTGAATTTTTAACGGCTCACCCAGTGTGCGCTGAATATTATGCTGGGGGTGGAGTGAGGCATAGGGGTCTTGAAACACCATCTGCACCTCTTTGCGCAGTAGTCCGGTGAAGCGCTGCCCCGGCTGCAACGGCTTACCCAGCAAGGTAATCTCGCCTTGCCACTCCCGCTGCAACCCCGCCAGTGTGCGTAGCACGGTGGATTTGCCACAGCCGGATGCGCCGATCAGGCTGAAAGTCTCGCCCTCTTCAACCGCAAAGCTGACCGATTCAACGGCAGTTTTCACCTGATTCTTCTGGGCAAAACTGACCCGTAGGTTATTGACTTCAATCAGTGCCACGGGAGCCTCCAGAAAAATCCGCGCTGCGATCCAATACCGGCAGGTCAGTGCCATAGGTGCTGGCATTCGGGCGGCAAGCCCACAGGGTATGGGTATAGGGGTGGGCCGAGTGCGGCAGCTCGGCGGCCAGCCCTTGATCCACCAATTTCCCCTGATACATCACTAACACGCGGTGGCAATGCTCTGAGACCAATGGCAGGTCATGGCTGATCAGCAGCAAACTCATATTGCGCTGCTCGGTCTGCTCGACGATCAACTCAAGGATTTGGTTACGGAGCTTGGCATCCAAGGCCGATGTTGGCTCGTCAGCAATCAATACGCGGGGGTTATTCACCAACGCAATGGCTAACATCGCCCGCTGCCCCATGCCACCAGAGAGTTGGCCGGGGTATTGGTCGTAGGCGCTCTCATTTAATCCGACGGAGGCCAGCGCATTTAAGACCCGCTCACGGGTGTCAGCACCGGAAAGTGAATTGTGCAGCAGCAGGGACTCTTCGATCTGTTTGCCCACCGTGCGTACCGGATTCAAGGCATAGCGGGGATCTTGCAGCACCATCGCGATCTCTTTACCGCGCAGTGCGCCCCACTGTTTCGGCTTCAACTGTAATAAATCGTGCTCGATAACCTGACCGGGTTCTCCCTGATCATCGGTATTATCGGCGAAATAGCTCAGTTTTTTGGCGCTGACTCTCCCCGGAGAGCGGACTAACCCCATTAGCGCTCTGGCGGTAATGGATTTGCCGGAGCCTGATTCGCCCACTAACGCCACCCGCTCGTGGCCGAGGTGGAAGGAGATATTATCCACCACCCGCTGTTGCTGAAAATCGACACACAAATTCTCTACGGCAAAAATTTTATCAGTCATGGTGAGGGTCCAAAATATCGCGCAGGCCATCGCCTAACAGATTAAATGCCATGCTGCTGAGCAAGATAGCACAGCCCGGAATGGCGGCGATCCACCATTGGTCGAAGATAACCTGCATACCGTCAGCAACCATCGAACCCCATTCGGACATGGGCGGCCGAGCACCCAAACCGAGGAAACCTAACCCCGCCGCAGCCAAGATAATCCCGGCCAGATCCAATGCTAGCCGTACCACTGCTGAGGGGAGGCACAGGGGTAAAATATGGCCCCACAGCAGGCGTAACCCCTTGATACCCATCATCTCTGCCGCCGCCAGATAGTCACTTTGGCGCAATAGTTGAATCTCGGCGCGCGCTTGACGGGCATAGGCTGGCCATGTGGTCAGTGCCAATGCCAATGCGCCATTAATTAAACCGGGGCCGAGCATCGCCACAAAAGCAAAGGCCAGAATCAGCCGTGGCATCGACATCACTACATCCGTGACGCGCATCAGAATACGTTCGAGCCAGCCGCCGTAATAGCCGGAAAGCACCCCAACCAGCAGCCCGAGCGGCAGTGTGATCACTGTGACCAACAGCACCAAACCCAGTGTTGGCCGGGTGCCATAAATCAGGCGCGACAGCATATCGCGGCCATAGCTGTCAGTCCCCAGCCAGTGCCCAGCGGCACCGGGCGGCAACAATCGGTCAGCGGCGTTTTGCCAGTTAGGATCTTGGGGGGCAAGCCACGGCGCGAAAATCGCAATAATCACCAGCAAGGAGAGAATAAATAGCCCAATGCTGGTGGAGGGGGAGCGCTTTAGCGCGTGGCGGATTTTTGTTAGAGGCATAATAAGTGTTATCGACATATCAGCGCGTTCTCGGGTCCAGCAAGCGGACCAGCAGATCCGTTACATTGTTAATCAAAATAAAGCACATGCCGAGCAGCAAGGTTCCCCCCATAATGGCGGTAGTGTCTCCGGCAAACAGGGCGCTGGTCAGGTAGCGGCCAATCCCCGGCCAGGCAAAGACTGTTTCGGTTAACACCGCGCCCTCTAACATGCTGGTGTAGGCCAGCGCAATCACAGTGAGCAGGGTGCCACGGATATTCGGCAGCACATGCATCAGTAGAATGCGCATCTCACCCGCACCTTTGGCTCTCGCCAGTGTGATGTACTCTTTATTCAGTTCACTCAAGCAGGCCGAACGGGTCAGGCGGGTGATGCTGGCTAGCGCATAGTAAGAGAGTAGGGCAACTGGCAAAATCAAGTGGGCGAGGGCATTGCCAAAAGCTCCGCTATCGCCAGAACGCCAAGTGTCGATCAGGGCAAAACCGGTTTTCGCTTCCACGGTATATTGATAAATATCATCGAGGCGACCGGGGCCGGGGCTCCATTGCAGCCGGGCATAAAACAGCAATAGCATCAGCAAGCCAAGCCAGAAGATAGGCACCGAGTTACCCAGCAAGGTGATAAAGCGAATCGTGGCATCCAGCTTGCTGCCTGCCCAGCGGGCGCACAATAAGCCGAGGATAACCCCGAGGGTGGCACCAATAATTAGCGATAGTGTCGCCAGTTCCAGTGTCGCGGGGAAAACGGTGAGCAAATCTTGCAGTACCGGCTGACCGCTGGCGCTGGCAAGCCCCAAATCGCCATGGGCTAACTGCACCAAATAGTGCCAGAACTGCACCGCTAATGGTTGATCCAGCCCGAGCTGGTGCTTTACCTGCTGATAAGTGGCTTCACTGGCGTGGTCGCCGACGATTTGCAGCACCCGATCCACGGGCGACATGGCCGACAGGAAGAAGGTGATCACCAGTAGACCGAATAGGGTTAGGGCCAGAGTCAATAATCCCTGTAAAAACCCCCAAAGACGACGCCGGGATAGGGTTCCCGGCGTTTGATTTAGTGCGACAGACATCGACTACCAACCTACTTATATTTCATAAAACTTTATTGATAAGTCAGCGAGGCTATATCCAAAGTTATTGGTGTTGCAGGTGCGCGTAACTCACACCCCTGCAACTTCAAGCACGCAGGGAATACCTTATTTACTGACACGGTCATAGTAGACCATATCTGCATTCAGCCCCTGTTGATAGCCCTTAACATTATCTCGCAGCACAACTTGTGCTTTGGCTTGATCAATAAAGATGTAAGGCGAGTTCTGTTGCAGCTCTTGTTGCAACTGGGTGTAGAGCGCGGTGCGCTTCGCCGGGTCCGCTTCCGCCACGGCGGCCAATGTCTGCTTATTCAGCTCAGGAATGACCCAGCCATTTAAGCCCGCCACGGTGCTGCTCTTACCATCATTATAGGCAAAGGCGCTGGCATTGGAGTGCGCATCAAAGTAATCCGGAATCCATAAGCGGATAGCGGACTGATGTTGTTTGGCACGGACTCGGCCATAGACCTGACTGCCCGCGGCAGGCAGTAACACCAGTTTCACGCCACCTTGGGCAAAGCTGGCCTGTAGTGATTGGGCGATGGTGATAAACGGCGGTTTGTTCTCAACATCCAGCGTCAAAGTCGCATCTTTAATGCCCGCTTTGGTCAGAATCTCTTTGGCTTTAGCGGGATCAAAGGTAAACGGATTGCTCTCTAGCGCGCCCGGTAAACCGACTGGCAGGAAGCTTTGATGCACGAAATATTGGCCTTTCAGCAGATCTTTGGTAATGCCCTGATAATCAACCAAATAGCGTGCAGCCTGCCAGAATTCGGGTTTGCTCAGCAGCGGGTTGGCTGGGTTTGCGGTGTTAAAGACCAAGTAGTTTTGCTCCGCAGAGGGGATCTCAACCACTTTGACGCCCGCTTCTGTTTTCAGCGCGGCAGTCTGGTCTGGCCCTAACTCACGGGCGATATCGGCATCACCTTGCTGGATCAGTAGGCGGCGAGCGCTTGGATCCGGCACGTTTTTGATAATGATATTTTTAATCAGCGGCTTATCACCCGGCGATGTTGGGTTGGCATCCAACACGATGGCCTGATGCGGCTGATAAACACGCATTTTAAATGGGCCGCTGCCCGCTGAATGCATTTTCAGCCAAGCATTGCCGTAATCGTTCTCTTTCACATTCGCGGTCACCGCTTTTTTATCCACAATGGAGGCGATTGGCGTTGATAAGATATTCAGGGCAACGGCGGGGCTGACATCGGCGCTCCAGCTCAGTTGCACGGTATTTTTGTCGATCTTTTTCAGGTGTTGATCGATATTGCTCGCATCCCAACCCAGCACGTTAAGAATAAAGGCCGGTGAGCGGTTCATTTTGATGGCGCGAGTGAAGGAGAAAATTACGTCATCGGCTTGTACCGGATTGCCGGATGAAAACACAGCGTCTGGGCGCAATTTCACGGTGAGGGTTTTGGCAGCGGCGTCGCCTTGCCAGCTCTCAGCCAGAATCGGCACAATTTTTTCCGGGTTATCACGATCGGCTTGTATCAGGCGTTGATAGAGACTTGGCACGGTCTGAATGCTAGACAGCTCATTACTTTCTGCTGGGTCCAGACTGACGATATCATCCAGGGATTGCACGACAACCAGCGTATCCGGCGGCGTTGCTGCTAGTGCGCTGCCAGATAGTGCTGTCAAAACCAATAATGACAGAATTTTAGCTTTCATTGAGACTCCCTGAAATGGATTCGGCCACCCATGCTTTTCGCATTGATGGCAAGTAGATACCGTTAACATTGCTAGGAAATTATTGTTTTTTCGACTATTTCATCGCAGTTTCTCACGATAGTGGCTTTGCTGTCTGTGGTCAAAGTCTCAACAGTTATTTGTTATAACAATAAGTGATAAAGAAGTATTACAGAAACGTAATAATTATGAGGGCATTTTGGATTGGGAGTCGAAACCGGCTATTTTTTTGGCGAAATCTTTCCACGCCTTGAACAGTGAAATGGTTATAATGGAACGTTATTTCATTTTACTGACACGAAAGGGAAAGCCATGATTACCGGAAATATTCATCATTTGGAATTGTTGCCTTATTTGCCTACGCAATTGAAAGACGCCATTGAATATGTGAAAAGCCATATCACCGCAGAAACCCCTTTGGGTAAGCATGATATTGATGGCAATAATCTGTTCGTGCTGATTTCCAATGACAGCACGGATTATCTGGAGAATCGTCGAGCGGAATATCATGCCAAGTATCTGGATATCCAGATTATTTTGGCTGGTATTGAGGGGATGACCTTCAGTAATCAGCCTGCGGGCAAGCCCGATACTGACTGGTTGGCGGACAAAGATATTGCTTTTTTACCAGCGGGTGTCGATGAGAAGCAAATTGTACTGCAAGCTGGTGATTTTGTGGTGTTCTATCCCGGTGAAGTGCATAAACCATTGTGTGCCGTTGGTGAGCCGGCACATGTGCGTAAGGCCGTCGTTAAGGTGTTTGTTAAATAGGCTATTTTACTTGCTATTTTGGACGCAAGCAGTGCTCGAAATACTCACGTACTACGTGTACGCTCCGTTTTCTCCGCGCTGGTTGCGTCCAAACTATCTGCGCCAATAACGCCTATCGATTGGGTGGGAAAGGATTAAGGGCCAATAATGAATCGGCCCTTGGGTCATGCAAAAAATCGCGTATTTTTATGCTTGGCTGAGGGTGGCAACCATTACCGCTTTGATGGTGTGTAGGCGGTTTTCGGCCTGATCAAACACGATGCTGTGAGCGGATTCAAACACTTCGTTGGTGACTTCCATCCCGTCCGGTAAGTTGTACTGCTCTGCCATCTGTTTACCCAGCAGAGTTTGGTCATCGTGGAATGCGGGCAGGCAGTGCAGGAACTTGACCTGCGGGTTGCCCGTTAGCTTCACCACATTCATATTGACCTGATAAGGTTTTAGCAGTGCCACGCGTTCGTGCCAGACGGTTTTTGGCTCCCCCATCGAGACCCAAACGTCGGTGTAGAGGAAATCAGCGCCTTTCACGCCTTCGGCAATATCTTCTGTCAGGGTGATTTTTCCGCCCGTTTTTTTCGCCTGCGCCTGACAATCTGCCACCAGTTGGGCCTCCGGCCAGCACGCTTTTGGTGCGACCAGACGTAAATCCATCCCCACCAGTGCGGCGGCTTCTAACATACTGTTACCCATGTTGTTGCGTGCATCGCCGAGATAGGCAAATTTCATTTCACTCAACGGCTTACTCGGCAGGTGCTCCTGCATGGTTAATAAATCCGCCAGTAGCTGAGTCGGGTGGAATTCATTGGTCAGTCCATTCCACACTGGCACCCCCGCATATTCAGCCAATGTTTCAACCACTTGCTGGCCGTGACCCCGATACTGGATACCGTCATACATGCGACCTAATACACGGGCGGTATCCTTAATTGACTCTTTATGCCCAATTTGGCTCCCTCCTGGGCCGAGGTAAGTCACGCGCGCACCTTGATCATATGCGGCAACTTCGAAAGAGCATCGAGTACGGGTCGAGTCTTTTTCGAAGATGAGCGCGATATTCTTACCTACCAGTTTTTGCTGCTCACAGCCGGATTTCTTGGCTTGCTTTAGCTCAGCCGCCAAATCCAGCAGGGCCGTAATCTCGGTGGGGGTAAAATCTAGTAACCTTAGAAAGTGACGTTTGTAGAACTGACTCATAGTGCTCATAGCTTGCATCCTGAATAGTCTAATTGAATTTAAATTCAATTTATACGTATAAATATGCAAACACAACCCCCATCAATAAATCTTTCTCGTTTATAGTGGAGGCAACCGCGTGGGTGTGGGAAAATAGCGCCATACTAAGCCCATTGACTGAGGATAAAGGCATGGCAAACCGCGAAATGCTAGACGAACAACGTGACGAGACCCGCCTAATCATCGAAGAACTGCTGGACGATGGTAGCGATCCCGATGCGCTGTACACGATTGAACACCACCTTTCTGCTGAAAAGTTCGAAGTGTTGGAAAAGGCCGCTGTTGAAGCCTTCAAGCTAGGTTACGAAGTGACCGATGCAGAAGAGCTGGAAGTGGAAGATGGCTCTCTGGTGATGTGCTGTGATGTGATCAGTGAAGTGGCTCTGAATGCTGAAATCATTGATGCGCAGGTTGAGCAGCTTATTGCACTGGCTGAAACCTGTGGCGTAAATTACGACGGCTGGGGTACTTACTACGAAGATCCTAACGCAGAAGATGATGAAGACGGCGAGTTCGACGACGAAGAGTTGGTTGATGAAGACGACGACGGTAAGCGCCACTAATATCCCCGTCGTCCTTGACGCTACAGCTGTGTTAGCGGCACTCGCTTACCCGAATCACTGACTTGAGTCAGCTCATCGGGATTTACTCGTTTGCTGCCTTGCTGTAACACCAATGACTTTGGGGAATTTATTAGGGAGTAATGCAGCTCAGACTGCTGACAAAACCCGAGAACTCGATCTGGAGTGAAGAGGATAGGCAGAAGAGTAAAGCGTCCGCGCCAAGGATGGCGCGGCTCGAGCCATCAGGGACGATTTTACGGCGTCTTTACGATCTGGCTGTTCTCTCCGCTATGGGCACATTGTCATTAACTTCAGGGTGCAGAGACTAAAGCGCTTTCAGCATCGTGACTTCACAATCCACATGACCGGTGTTGCCCATCGGCCCGTCGATATGCTCAAAACCCAATCTTTCATATAAGCCCACAGCGCTGGTTAGGCTGGCGGTGGTTTCCAGATAGCAGCGGCCAAAGCCCTGCTGGCGAGCAAACTCTAGCGCCTGTAATGCCAATTGCTTCGCTAAACCTTTACCGCGCAAGATTGGCAAGAAGTACATCTTTTGCAACTCACACAGATCGGTTTCACCACCCGATAAGGGGGCAACACCACCACCACCGGCAATATTACCGTCGATTTCAATCACCCAGTAAGCGCTACGCGGCTGGCTATACAGCTCATATAAGTGATCCAGATTCGGGTCAGACACGGTATAGCCCTTATCTGCGCTCAGGCCAAACTCAGCCGAGACGTCGCGGATAACATTGGCGATAGCGAGATTGTCTGCTGCGGTGATAGGGCGCACCAGCAGACGGATAGGTGTGGCTATAGTCATGCTCTATAAACCCAAAGGTAATATCTTAGTAATAATCTGTAATACCATCTATACCCGTCATACTTCAAGCTGTATGTGCGATGGTTGCACTCACTCGCCAGAATATGACACTGAATTAAGGCCATAAAAAACTGGGGGCCAGATTGTCATGGCCCCCAGTGAGTGCTTACTTCATGTCAGATTGAATTACAGTGCGGCGATAGTCGCTTGCTGCTCAATTAACTTCTGTTTGGCTTCAGCACAGGCGGCCATTCTCTCGCGCTCTTTGGCAACCACGGCTTCTGGCGCGCGCGCCACAAAACCTTCGTTACTCAATTTGCTTTCGATGCGCTCAATTTCCGCTTCCAGCTTCGCCACTTCTTTTGCCAGACGATCCAACTCGGTGGCTTTATCAATTAAGCCAGCCATTGGGATCAGCACCTCTGCACCTTCAACCAGCTTGGTCACTGAGACTGGGCCTTTATCACCTTCAGCTAACAGGCTGAGAGAGGACAAACGAGCCAGCGACTGAATGAAGCTCTGGTTTTCCAGCACACGGCGTTGAGCTTCAGCACTCGCGCCACGCAGCATCACATCCAGCGGTTTACCCGGCGCGATGTTCATTTCTGCGCGGATATTACGCACGGCAATAATCGTCTGCTTGATCCACTCCAGATCACTCAGGGCTTTTTCATCAACCTGACTGGCATCGTATTCAGGGAAAGGCTGCAACATAATGGTGTCTGCAGTAATGCCTTTCAGGGTCTTAACCCGCTGCCAGATAGTTTCAGTGATGTAAGGCATGATAGGGTGCGCCAGACGTAGCAGCGCTTCCAGTACCTCAATCAGCGTATGGCGAGTGCCGCGCAGTTCAGCTTCTGAACCACTGTTCATGACCGGTTTGGTCAGCTCCAGATACCAGTCACAGAACTGGTTCCAAGTGAACTCATACAGAATACCGGCCGCCAGATCGAAGCGGTAAGTGTCCATCGCTTCGCGGTAGGCTTTGATGGTCTGATTGAATTCAGCCAGAATCCAGCGATCAGCCAGTGACAGCACCATTTCGCCGCCATTCTGCCCACAATCTTGCCCTTCGGTGTTCATCAGCACGAAACGGCTGGCGTTCCACAGCTTGTTACAGAAGTTGCGATATCCTTCCAGACGCTTCATGTCCCAGTTGATATCGCGGCCGGTGGAGGCCAGCGCTGCCAGCGTGAAGCGCAGGGCATCAGTACCGTGTGGCTCAATGCCGTTCGGGAACTGCTTCTCGGTGCGCTTACGGATTTTCTCCGCCAACTGCGGCTGCATCATGTTACCAGTACGTTTCTCCAGCAACGCCTCCAGTGAGATACCGTCAACCATATCCAGTGGGTCGATGACGTTACCTTTAGACTTAGACATTTTCTGCCCTTCGTCATCGCGGATCAGGCCCGTCATGTACACGGTTTTGAATGGCACCTGCGGCTTACCATTTTCATCTTTCATAAAGTGCATGGTCATCATGATCATGCGGGCAATCCAGAAGAAAATAATGTCAAAACCACTGACCACGACACTGGTCGGATGGAAAGTTTTCAGCGCTTCGGTCTGCTCAGGCCAGCCCAAAGTGGAGAAGGTCCACAGGCCAGATGAGAACCAAGTATCCAGCACATCTTCGTCTTGGCGTAAGGCGACTTCAGGGCCGAGGTTGTTTTCACGGCGAACTTCAGCTTCATCGCGGCCAACGTACACTTTACCCTGCTCGTCATACCAAGCGGGGATACGGTGGCCCCACCACAACTGACGGGAGATACACCAGTCCTGAATGTCGCGCATCCATGAGTAATACATGTTTTCGTACTGCTTGGGCACGAATTGGATCTCGCCATTTTCCACTGCTTCAATCGCCACTTTCGCTAGCGGGGCAGTGCGGACATACCATTGGTCGGTCAGCATCGGCTCAATCACCACGCCACCACGGTCGCCATAAGGCACCGTCAGGTCGTGTGGTTTAACCTCTTCCAGTAGGCCGAGCTTATCGAATTCTGCCACCACCGCTTTACGGGCAGCAAAGCGCTCAAGGCCTTGGAACTGCTCTGGAATAGCACCACTGCATGCATCGGTTGCTTCGCCATTTGTATCAAACACTTCTGCTTCTGCGCGGATATCACCGTCGAAAGTCAGAATGTTAATCATCGGCAGGGCGTGGCGCTTACCAACTTCATAGTCATTAAAGTCGTGGGCTGGCGTAATTTTCACGCAGCCAGTGCCTTTTTCCATATCGGCGTGTTCGTCACCGAGGATCGGAATGCGGCGGCCAACCAGTGGCAGGATCACTTCTTTACCGATCAGATCCTTATAACGCGGATCTTCTGGATTCACGGCAACACCGGTGTCGCCCAGCACGGTCTCCGGACGGGTGGTAGCCACGACCAGATAATCTTTGCCTTCAGCGGTTTTGGCTCCATCGGCCAGCGGGTAACGCAGATGCCACATCGAGCCTTTGGATTCGCGGTTTTCTACTTCCAGATCAGAGATCGCCGTGCGCAGTTTCGGGTCCCAGTTCACCAGACGTTTGCCACGGTAAATCAGGTCCTCTTTATGTAGACGGACAAACACTTCTTTCACTGCATTGGACAGGCCATCATCCATGGTGAAACGTTCGCGTTCCCAATCCACGGAGTTGCCTAAACGGCGCATCTGACGAGTGATAGTGCCGCCCGATTCGCCTTTCCACTGCCAGATTTTATCGATAAAAGCTTCACGGCCATAATCGTGGCGAGTCTTGCCTTCTTCGGCAGCAATTTTGCGCTCAACGACCATTTGGGTTGCGATACCGGCGTGGTCAGTCCCCGCTTGCCATAGGGTATTTTTCCCCTGCATCCGCTGGTAGCGAATCAAGGTATCCATGATGGTCTGCTGGAAAGCATGGCCCATATGCAGGCTACCGGTCACATTCGGCGGCGGGATCATGATGCAGTAGCTTTCTTTGCTGGTATCGCCGTTCGGCTTGAAATAACCCTGTTTTTCCCAGTGTTCATACAGCGGCTGTTCAATCTCTTGCGGGCTGTATGTCTTATCGAGGGACGGCTCAGTTTTGTCGATGCTAGAAGGTGTGTTTTCCATTTTCTTTTTATTTCAATGAGTTGGCGGCGTTGCCGTGGTCAAGTGGAAGCCGACGCTGCGATAAGACTTATATCGGTCGCGCGCCAACTGTTTCAAATTTTCTTCGTAAGGCACGAAGTCTACCACTTCATGGAAAGCGGTGGCAAAACCTGCGAACTCTGGCAGCAGGCTGATAAGCAGGTCGCGAGGGGAATTCCCACGCCGTTCTGGCCAAGCCAATTCAACGGGTGCGCCATATTTTGGCCCTTCACCGGCCAGATTGTGCGGCACAAATTGGTCAGGTGTGCGCTGCCACAGGGCTTCATCAAGCCGCTGGGCCTGCTCCTCACTCTCACAGGCGATCAGCACCCGTTTTCCCGCCCGCCAACGTTCAGCCGCAACTTCGCAGGCCAAGGCTTCATGAGCGCGCAGCTCACCGGCAGGCGTGTCGTGTTCGAGCAAATAAAAAGTGGCGTTTTTCATAGGTTCTCTACGACGTAAAAGGGCACAAAAGTGTGCCCTTAGAATAGCATGATGTATATCAAACGATTAATCGTCGCCGTTTAGCCCTGCGCGGTTAAGCAGGAACTGAGACAACAATGCGACCGGACGGCCTGTTGCGCCTTTGTTCTTGCCTGAGCGCCACGCCGTCCCAGCGATATCCAAGTGCGCCCAGCTATATTTACGGGTAAAGCGCGACAAGAAACAGCCCGCAGTAATGGCCCCACCGGCACGGCCACCAATATTGGCCATATCAGCAAAATTGGAGTCCAGTTGCTCGGCGTATTCATCGCCTAATGGCAAGCGCCATGCACGGTCACCCGCCTGCTCTGATGCCCCAATCAGCTCGTGAGCCAATGGGTTATGGTTCGACATCAGCCCGGTGATGTGATGGCCTAACGCCACTACGCACGCGCCGGTCAGTGTCGCGATATCAATCACCAGTTCAGGGTCGAAGCGCTCAACGTAGGTCAGTGCGTCACACAGCACCAGACGGCCTTCCGCATCAGTATTCAGCACTTCCACGGTCTGGCCAGACATGGTGGTCAGAACATCACCCGGGCGATAAGCGCGGCCACCCGGCATGTTTTCACAGCCCGCCAGCACGCCAATCACATTCAATGGCAGTTGCAACTCAGCCACGACGCGCATCACGCCATAGACTGTCGCCGCACCGCACATATCATATTTCATCTCATCCATGCCTTCGGCAGGTTTGATGGAGATACCACCGGAGTCGAAGGTCAGCCCTTTGCCGACCAGCACAATTGGCTTAGCGTCAGGGTTCGGATTACCCTTATATTCTATCACCGACATCAATGATTCGTTCTGCGAACCATGGCCAACCGCCAGATAAGAGTGCATACCCAGCTCTTTCATCTGCTGTTCGCCAATGACGCGAGTGACGATATTGGTGCTGAACGCATCGGCCAGTTGACGCGCCTGTGACGCCAAATACGCGGCGTTACAGATATTGGGCGGCATATTGCCCAAGTCTTTGGCGGCTTTGATCCCGGATGCTACTGCCAGACCATGCTGGATGGCGCGCTCACCGCTGGTCAGTTCGCGGCGTGTTGGCACATTGAACACCATTTTACGCAGCGGACGGCGAGGTTCAGTTTTATTACTTTTAAGCTGATCGAAGGTGTAAAGCGTCTCTTTAGCGGTTTCTATCGCTTGACGTACCTTCCAGTAAGTATTGCGGCCTTTGACATGCAGCTCAGTCAAGAAGCAGACCGCTTCCATTGAGCCGGTATCATTAAGGGTATTGATGGTCTTCTGGATCACTTGCTTGTACTGGCGTTCATCAAGCTCGCGCTCTTTGCCACAGCCAATTAACAAGATGCGCTCGGAGAGAATATTCGGCACATGGTGCAGTAACAGCGTCTGCCCGACTTTGCCTTCAAGTTCACCACGGCGCAATAAAGCGCTGATGTAGCCATCACTAATTTTGTCGAGTTGTTCGGCAATGGGAGATAGACGACGTGGTTCGAAAACGCCGACTACAATACAGGCACTGCGCTGTTTTTCCGGGCTGCCGCTCTTTACACTGAACTCCATGTACTCTCCTGAATCTTAAAGACAAAGGCGGGTGCACTCGCTAGAATGTAGCGCTCCGCAACGATCTCTACTCCGTTGTGTTAACGACGTGTGTTAACCTTAACGGTATAAGTTGTTTTGTTTTGGCGACTATAAGCATGTTCCTATAGGACACCTAAACGCTAGATGCTGTAATACTATTTTAGCCGTGAAGGTTGCCATATGATGAGAATAAATGGCGGATTAACGATGAAACTATCGATTTTCCTGCAAAAAGACAAGTTTTCACAGGCGTATTAGCGTGATCATCATTAGATATCTGGTACGGGAAACACTTAAGAGCCAAATTGCGATTCTGTTCATCCTGCTATTAATCTTCTTTAGCCAGAAGTTAGTACGGATATTAGGCGCTGCGGTTGACGGTGAAATCCCAACAAATCTGGTTTTATCCCTTTTGGGGCTCGGTGTGCCGGAAATGGCACAACTTATCTTGCCATTAAGCCTATTCCTTGGCTTGTTGATGACTTTGGGCAAATTGTATACGGAGAGTGAAATCACCGTGATGCACGCCTGCGGCATGGGCAAAAAATCCCTGATTATGGCGGCCTTGATTCTGGCACTAGGGACCTCGGCACTGGCGGCGGTCAATACCATCTGGCTTGGTCCTTGGTCGTCCAAACATCAAGACGAAGTGCTGAATGACGCCAGAGCTAACCCTAGCCTCGCCGCATTGGCAGGCGGGCAGTTTAAATCCTCAACCGATGGCAATTCAGCCTTATTTATCGGTAATGTGACGGGCAAAGAGTTCAACCGCGTGTTTTTAGCACAATTGCGGCCAAACGGTAATCAACGCCCTTCCGTGGTCGTGGCCGACAGCGGCCACATGACCGAGCGGCCTGACGGTTCGCAAGTGGTTATCCTAAACAAAGGCACTCGCTATGAGGGTACCGCGCTGCTGCGCGATTTCCGCATCACCGATTTTGTCGACTATCAGGCCATTATTGGGCATCAGGAAGTGCAGCAAAACAGCAATGTGGCTGAGCAGATGACCATGAAACAACTGTGGCGCTCGAATGAAGCAGACGCCCGCGCAGAGTTTCACTGGCGTCTGACACTGATTGTGTCGGTGGTTATCATGGCGCTGCTGGTCGTGCCGCTAAGTGCGGTCAACCCGCGCCAAGGCCGCGTCCTGAGTATGCTGCCCGCGATGTTGCTCTATTTAATTTTCTTCCTATTGCAAAGCTCCCTGCGCTCAAATGCAGGTAACGGCAAGCTAGACCCGCTACTCTGGATGTGGACCGTGAACGGTACTTATTTGGCGATTGCGGTGATATTGAACCTGTGGGATGGCCTGCCGGCTCGTAAGTTACGTGCTCGATTGAGAGGTGCTGCCTGATGTTTGGTGTATTAGACCGTTATATCGGACGGACTATCCTCAATACCATCCTGATGACACTATTCATGCTGGTATCGTTGTCCGGCATCATCAAGTTTGTCGATCAGTTACGTAAAGTCGGGCAGGGCGATTACTCAGCGGCATCCGCTGGCATGTACACCTTGCTCAGTGTCCCTAAGGATATCGAGATATTCTTCCCGATGGCGGCGCTGTTAGGCGCATTGCTGGGTCTTGGTTCACTAGCGACGCGCAGTGAGCTGGTGGTCATGCAGGCATCAGGATTCACTCGTATGCAAATCGCTGCTTCAGTGATGAAAACCGCCATTCCATTGGTGTTGCTGACCATGGCAATTGGTGAGTGGGTAGCACCGCAAGGCGAGCAGATGGCACGTAACTTCCGCGCACAACAGATGTACGGGGGTTCATTGCTCTCGACGCAATCTGGCTTGTGGGCAAAAGATGGCTCTGATTTTATCTATATTCAGCGGGTGTCGGGTGACAACGAGCTGACGGGCGTCAATATCTATCACTTTGATAAACAAGATCGTCTGCTTTCGGTGCGGTATGCGGCGACGGCGACCTATGAAAAAGACAATAAAATCTGGCGCTTATCGCAGGTTGATGAATCTGATTTAAGCAACCCCATTCAGGTGACGGGTTCGCAGACGTTAACGGGTGAGTGGAAGACCAATCTGACGCCAGAGAAGCTGGGTGTGGTTGCCATGAATCCAGATTCACTCTCCATCAGCGGGCTGCATGATTACAGCAAATACCTGCGGCAAAGTGGTCAGGAGTCAAGCCGCTACGAACTGAACATGTGGGGTAAGATATTTGCACCATTCTCGGTGGCGGTGATGATGCTGATGGCGCTGTCATTTATTTTTGGCCCACTACGAAGTGTGGCGATGGGTGTCCGAGTCGTCACCGGCATCTTCTTTGGCTTCGTATTCTACGTTTTGGATCAAATTTTTGGCCCATTGAGCTTGGTCTACAACATCCCGCCCGTCATTGGTGCACTGTTGCCGAGTATACTTTTCCTCCTAATCAGTGTTTATTTGCTACTAAAACGGCGTTGATGGCGGTTTTTTCAACACTTAGACTAAACTTGATTGGATAACAGTTGCATGCGGATCATTGGTAGGTATAATTCACCTCGTTCTCCGCATACTACTTCAGTGCCGAAGTGGCGAAATCGGTAGACGCAGTTGATTCAAAATCAACCGCCGCGAGGCATGCCGGTTCGATTCCGGCCTTCGGCACCATTAGTATGAAAATTAAGTCACCGCAAGGTGGCTTTTTTTTTGCCTGTCGTTCAGTCAAGTCCATTATCTTCCGTAAAAATCCATATAAAACAGTATCTAACCTTCTGGTGATTTTTGCCACTTCTCCATTCTGGTATTTTTACGTCCACTGACAGCCAATACTCCTGGGGGTCAAATTGGGGGTCAGCTCGGTGTGGAAAAGTCGTGACCCCCAAATATGCGCTAAATGCAGGTGATATCTGCTTTCGCGAAGTTATTAGCAGAGTTAGGTTGTAGTATCGGGGGTTATCGCTGCACAAAGGACATTTTGGGGTGTCCTTTGTGCAGCGATAATTTGGCATTGGTGTTTACTGTAAAGTTACTGATTAACATCATAATATTGTGGGTGTTTTTGTTTAATCTCTCTCCTTATCATCCGTTGACAGCTATAACGCTCCAATAGCATAGTGAGCGCCTTCTGGGATCTATATGGATGTGACCCCCTATGGCGCTGACCGATATGGCAATTCGAAATGCCAAACCCCGTACCAAAGCTTATAAACTCACCGATGCTCAAGGACTCTATCTACAGATACAGCCCGGAGGTGGCAAGCTCTGGTATCTTAAATTTCGTGTTGATGGAAAAGAAAGTCGCATTGCTTTTGGTGGCTATCCTGCGGTTAGTTTAGGGCAGGCTCGTGCTGAGCGAGATAAAGCGAAAGCGCTTATTGCACAAGGGATCAGCCCAACAAATAGGCGCGAACAAGAAAAAGAAATTATACAAAACACGCATACCTTTGAGTTGGTTGCCCGCGACTGGCATGCCAGTAACAAAAAATGGTCTGTGCAACACTCTGAGCGTGTGCTGCGTTACTTCGAAATGTATTTGTTTCCGGCTATTGGTAAGCGAAATATCGATGAGCTGAAAATCCGCGACCTGCTTACTCCCTTAAGAGTGGTTGAGCAAACGGGAAAATTGGATGTGGCCGCACGGCTGCAACAACGAATTACCTGTGTGATGCGTTACGCGGTACAGAACGGTTTAATCGAATATAACCCCGCACAAGACCTTGCTGGCGCTTTAGTCACCCGCAAGGCAACTCATCGTGCGGCTCTCCCTCTAGAACGCCTCCCAGAGCTTTTACTGCGCATGGATGACTACTGTGGCAGACCATTGACTCGCATGGCGGTAAGGCTTTGTCTGCTGGTATTTATTCGCTCAAGTGAACTACGGTTTGCCAGATGGGATGAAATTGATTTGGATAGAGCCTTATGGACACTGCCGGCAGAGAGGGAAGTGATTGATAAGGTCAGGTATTCGCACCGAGGCTCGAAAATGAAAACCCCTCATCTGGTGCCATTATCCGGGCAAGCGATTACTGTGCTTGAGCAGATTAAAGCATTAACCCAAGATGATAATCTGGTTTTTCCAGGTGATCATCATCCCAACCGCCCGATGAGTGAAAATACGATTAATAATGCGTTACGCCGCATGGGATACGATACCAAAACAGAAATCTGTGGTCATGGTTTCAGAACAATGGCCTGTAGTGCTTTGGTTGAATCAGGTATGTGGTCGCGTGATGCAGTAGAACGGCAGATGAGCCATCAGGAACGCAACAATGTTCGTGCGGCCTATATTCATAAAGCCGAACATATGGATGAAAGAAGGCTCATGGTGCAATGGTGGGCTGATTATTTAGATAAGTGTCGGGATGGGTATGTGGTGCCTTATGGGTTTAAATAATAACATTACTTAATCTTATGACATTAATTGGTTGTGGCAGTACCATTTTAATTAATTATTATGATTAATACGGAGACTAATATGGGAAAAGTAAATGAGTTTGGGTCTATTGCAAATAACTTAAAAAAATATTTTTATTATGTATTAAAATTATCACCTTTGTGTGTTGTTTTTTCTGTTCTAGTTGTTTGGGGGTATTTAGGGCATTTTTCACGTCTAGACTTGTTAATGGGTTCTGTAGGTAATAATACGACTCTTCTTTCAATATTTTTTTCGTTTGTCTTTGTGTCGGTGTTTATTTCAATTATAATTATGCTCCCAAGCATTAACTTGATGTCACTTTCTTATTTTACTCATGAAAGCTATATAACTAGCACAAAAAGAATGCCACTAATCACATTGTTAACATCAATGTCAATGTTGGGTTTTATCTTTATTTTCTCTTCCGATTCATTCTCTTCTTTTTTAAGTAGACATAGTTATATAGACAGTGTTGTATCTTATATAGGAGAGCCGTTTCGCTCGTTGCTTTTGTCTTTCTTTGTTTCTGTGGTTATTACCTGTATTAGGTTGAAAGTAAAGAATAGCCATAATAACATACACACTGGTTTTATTAAAGTCGTAAAAGTAACAGGTTCCATTATTATTACCTCGTTTATATGTTTTGTTTCATCTCTCTCGATAATTATGTCTATATCTATTGTTATTATGAGTATTGATGGTCATACCCTTTCTTCTTTCATATATGCCTTTTTATTTCTATCTTTTTATTCATTACTTTCATTGTTTCCCGCTATGGTTTTTTATTCAAGAAATTACTCAACAAGTAGTAAGGGTCTTCTTGATGCTAAAAAATTAAAAGAATTTGTTTTTTCTGTTATGGTCTCACTGTTTTTTATTGTTTTAATTTGGCCTAATGGGTTTCTATTTATGGGTTCTAATGTTTTCAGTGCGATAGGGGTACTAGATAAAAGAGTCCATTATTATAATGTGACATCTGATAAGTATTATAAGGAGCTTTTTCCTCAATCAATATGGGATACCCGCTCTCTGAGTGGAAAGGAAGATTTTTTTATTAAGGCTGTTAATATGTTTTCACTTAATGGGGTAAATCTTATTTGCCCTACATATGTGGAAAATCTCAGAAAAAAAACATTAGTTTCAAGCTTTGATGAGTTCCCTCCAAAGCAGGATAAGTATCTTGTTGAGCATTTCAAATCTATGACTAAAGGTTGTGTAGTTCTCGGTAATGATGAATTCAAACAGTGGGATACAATTATGGATGCAAATGGTGATTTTAAAAGTAAATAATGCAGTGAGCCAGTTATAGTACCGGCTGATCCAAGCCCTTACACAAAAGGTAATCACTGCTCCCCCGAGAACAGGTCGCTAGCAGGACCTCAACTTTTTGCATCATGTCCGGCGAGCAGCAGAATCCCGTTTTTTCTCTGGCGGGAGCTGTTGGGGTTAAACCGATTAAGCGGGAAATCTCTCTGGCCGCCTGAATAATTCCGCATTGCCGTACACGGCTGACCAAATCCTCGTTGGCGGTGGTACTAAAAAAAGGGGGGACTACATGTCTGTTTGATTTTGCTACGTTGAATACGGGCTGAGTAAAAAATCCTATAAGGCACGTATCTTGCGCACCTTGTTTTTTAATATATTGTTTTAAAATGGGAATTATTCTTCCAGATATTAAAAATGCCATCATTATTAATGGTGGGAATCAAAGGGTGGATATACCAGCGGGATAATTTGTATGGTTCAGGTGCTGATGGATTGCTCATTTAAGAGAGATTATCCGTTATTTAATGCAAAAATTTTAACTGCGAGCTTGGTTCCAGTAATCAAGGGTTTTACACTGTGTCATCTTTAAAAAGCAGCAACCAAAAATTCATCCCCTAAGAAAGTAGGGTCCTTACTGTTATACCTAAGGCAGGAGCCATGACTAGTCGCCCGCAGATGATTATTAATGTTCTTCAGGCTAATCCTGATGAACAATTCACCGCTCGTCAGCTTGCTCAAAAGATCATAGATCACTATGGTGCAGAGCTTGCAGACAAGCGCCAAAACCCTCGTTTTGCCAGCGATGAAGATTTCTTGAGTCAAATAGCAGCTGAAGTCGGTGGGAGCAGAACTGTTCAGGCTAAAGCAATGTGTCTTCAGGTTATGACGCGTGACAAGCCTCGGCCTAGACTATTCTACTGGGGTAAGGAAATTGATGATGGTTTGCAACAAGAGTCATCTTTTGATATTGCACCGACTCCATCTGCTGAGACTGTAAGTTTTTCTGAGCATGCCCTTTACCCACTTTTGATTGATTACCTTTCTGAGGAAGAGGAATTGCTTTGCCGTCGTATCGATGAAAAGCGTTCAAGCAATAATAAAGGCCTTGGAGCAAACCACTGGCTTTAATGTCGCGAGAAAAGTCTTCACGAGAATCGATAAGATGTACCGTTAATCCTCGGGCGGTAAATTCATGATGTGCCTGTTGTAATAAATCCAGCCGATCGATAATAAAATAGAATTTGGGGATCACCTGTTTTTGTTGAAAATAATTCGTCAAGAAACTCACATTGTAATAGGCCAGTGCCGTTTTGCCGCTACCTTGAGTATGCCAAATGATCCCTTTTTTGATTCCTGCATCTAGTTTACGTGCTATTGCCTTTGTAGCAAACAACTGTGGGTAGCGCATGATGTGTTTTTCAAGCCCTAGAGACTCTGTAACATAAACCAGTGCATAACGCAGAATAAATGCCAAGCGGCCACGGCTCAGGAGTGAGGTACAAATACGATTAGTTGGTCGATTATGATCTTTGTTGGTCTGGAACTCAGGGCTGTTGCGAATCACTTCGAGGTTATTGTCTTTCAAAACAACCCGTTCAGTTTCTTCAGACAACGGATTTAACATTGCTGTCAGATCAAAAATCTCCTCTTCACGGAAATAGTTGAACATGGGCTTATGGTATGAACTGCTGGCGTAGAACGCTCCCTGAATCGGTTCCAGATCACTGTCGTCATACTCCATGTTGTTGGAGAAAATCATAAACTGGGTGATGTTGGCAAAACGCCTAAATTTCAGGTTTTGAAAACGTTCATTGATGCGATTTCGTTCATCAATAATGCCTTCCCGGTTATTTGGCTTTTTAACTTCGATGAAGACCAATGGCATGCCATTAATTAGCAAAGTGATATCAGGACGGAATTCTTCATCGCCATTGACACAAGTTAGCTCGGTAACAACATGGAAGCTATTATTATTGAAATTCTCAAAATCGATAAGTTTTATATTAGAACGGTCAGTGAGCTTTTCGAAAAATGCGCGTCCTAAATCTTCATTATCAAGTAAGAGTGTTATCTCTTTCAGAAAACGCTCGACATCATCTGGGGTTGTACTGGGATTGATCTTGGCAATAGCGGCTTTAAAGATTTCAGGGAAAATATTAGTTCCTTTGTCCCAATTTTGTCCTTTGAGTGATAGATAGGTATAACCCAATCTAATGAGGTGAAGAATCGTTGGAATCTTTACACGAGTATCTTCAGTAAATTTCCCTATTTTGTTAGTAGCTATCATTCCTCAGGTGTCCTCTCAAGCAATTTGCTTATGTCGTATTGGAAGAGAGCACAAAGTTTGTCTACCGCCTCCCAATCAACCTTCTGAACAGTTTCTTTGTATATCAGCGTTATTGCATTGCGGCTGATGCTAGTTTCTTTAACTACATTAGCGATGTGTATTTATGCTTACCCATTAGTCGGGCGAGATAGCCACGGATCATTATTGTCCTGCTATGCAAACGTGTTAATGGCTATCAGAACACTATACGGCTTTTTAGGCTTACCGAACATTTTTTCAGGTCAACTCAAAAATTTCGTGATTAGGTGAGTTTTTTAGTTCTCAAGGTAATAGTTAGCGTTCGTAACCTTGTGCCTAATGACTTGGTTTGCCAGCAATGAAGGCCATATTCAGGTGTTCAATGTTATTTCTCGCGCCATTGAGGATACTGTGCTGAGCCAGATAGAAAAGTAGATTCAGAAAGTTGATGAATCTCCAATATCTGAGTAATGGCATATTGCTTTATTGGGTATTTCCAGAAGGAGAATGACTGTAATTTTAATTGCTAACTCCGCTTGGTGTTTTTAACTCTTTTATGTGTTTTAATGTTTACTGTGAAAGCCATCAGGAGAACTGTGTCATGGTACAGAACAATATCAAGCAACTTCGCATACAGTTATCAATTACACAACGTGAACTAGCTGCAGCTGTGGGCACTAGCCAGCAACAAATTCAGCGTATCGAAACAGGGAAGGTTGCAGCAAGACTGGAAGTTGCGCAGGCGATCTGTTCAGTGTTAAAGAAACCTCTGAATGTTGTATTTCCCAATGGCGACCACATGCTGAGAAGGCTAAGTGATAAGCGAAGTAGCTGCGATGATGATCTTGGGGAAATGGCTAAGAATGGAATCGAAATGGATGGGTGTGCTTGGTCAGTAAAACTTTGGTTAAGAGGCCATCAGGACTACCTGTTACTCCCTATTTCACCAGCCGATCAAAGACGCTTTTATGCGTATTTTCAGGAAAAAGCTTCCCCAGATATTGAGCACTTCTTTGTCTTTGATTCAGATGAACACCGATATGCACTTAACTCACGTGAGGTTGCATTTCATCAATTCTTGTTTGAACCACTAGGACGCGTTTTTGTTGGCGAGAATCATAAGGAAGATGATGGTTTTACTGTCCATATTATACTTGAGAATGGTGGCCCAGCCATAGAACTGTGTTGTGAATCAGATGAACTGGAAGATGAAGAGTTCGGGGATATTGGTCAGTTAAATGGCTTTTTCGATATGCTTGAATCTGATCCAGAGACCACCGAACGCTACATGATAACGGACATGGATGGCGAGGATGCTTTTATTCGCATAGGCTCCATTGCGATGGTTCGAATCGCTCTCAATGTATTAGAGCCTGTCGAGGATGATGATCAGTGACAGGATTGCTATCTTGTCCAAGTTTTACTCGCGCAGGTTCGATGCCGGAAATAAATGAATTTATGTGTTGGTATAAATTGATTTTAAAATTTTAATCAATACAAATCATATTGTTAACCATGAAGAAAGTCCGGCCTTCGCACCATTAGCATGTAAAGAGACGTCTAAGGTCGTCTTTTTTATGCCTACAATCCAATCCCCGCAAGGCTTTTTCTCTCTTTTGAGTCAACCGACGTCAATCTGAGTTACCCCACTTCAAAACGCAAACAGTTACATTTGCTCCCCCAATTAAAAATTGAATAAATTTAATTAGTTACGGTGGTTCCTTCATCACTGTAGGAAGTGGCTGATTTATCCTTATAAAAAATGGGCTTACTCTCTTGCGCGAAATGGCAGTGACCCATTTGGGTTATTATTTGATAGGGATTTGAAATGAAAAGAAAATTATTACTGACAGCGATGTTGGCTGCCAGCTTTACTGCCAGTGCCGCAGAACATGCGCATTGGGGATATGAGGGACAGGAAGATCCGGCACATTGGGGCAAACTCTCGCCAGATTTCTCATTATGTGAAACCGGTAAAAATCAGTCTCCGGTCAATATTCAGGGCGCCCTGAAAACGCATCACGGGCAACTTGAGTTGGCCTTCCAGCCCGGTAAACAACAAATTGTGAATAATGGTCATACCATTCAGGTCAATGTCAGTGCGGGTAATACGCTGAAGTTGGATGACGATACCTTTACGTTGCAACAATTCCACTTCCACGCCCCAAGTGAAAATGAGATTGATGGCAAGCAGTTCCCGTTGGAAGCCCACTTTGTGTATAAAGATAAAGAGGGCGCGCTGGTCGTATTGGCGCTGATGTTCCAAGAAGGTAAAGCGGATGCTCAGTTGGCGAATGCTTGGCAGCAGATGCCCACTGCTGTTGATCAAATGGCGGTGTTGAATAAGCCGATTGACATTAAGGCATTGTTGCCAAAGCAGTTTAATTTTTACCGCTTCAGTGGCTCACTGACCACACCTCCTTGTTCTGAAGGGGTGAGCTGGTTGGTACTTGATCAACCGGTCAGTGCGTCCGCTGAACAAATCACTCAATTTCGTTCTGCTGTTCACCACACCAATAATCGCCCCGTGCAGCCACTCAATGGTCGCGTCATCGTTGATTGATAGGTGATTAGCGACTGCAATTACGAATCCAGTGAAGGTATTAACTGTAACCCTAAGCTGAATTATTCCGCTTCCTTATCACCTAGGGAAGCGGAATCCATCCACTCTAATTCACTTTGTCGGGCAATATTTTTTGTGGCTTTTGGGGTTTTAGATAGCGGGAAGGCCAGATCTCTGCGGGATCAAGTCCCAGCACTTCTGCAATCAATTTTTCACCTTTCGGCCAGTGGCGTTGCAGCGCGTTGGCTAGTGTTGAAGAAGCCAGCCCAGCCTTTCTGGAAACCGCCGACATGCTTGTGCCACGTTTTCTCAAGCCCGCCACAATGTCTGCCGGATGCCAATCGTGCTTATCCATACCCTTTACCTCTCCATGTGATGTATTCGTTTGATTATCCTATTTTGGGATAAAAAAGGAAATACCTGATATTCGATTTTAGGATATTAATCAAGGTTACTCAGATGGCTTCCATTTATTCCGAAGAATATCAGCAGGTGGTAAAAACACTTCGACAGGCCCGTATTGAGCAAGGAATCAGCCAGCAGCGCCTCGCCGAGGCACTAAATCGCCCTCAGTCATTTGTGGCTAAAGTCGAGAATGGCGAAAGGAGGTTAGATTTTGTGGAGCTTATTCATATTGCCCGCTTGCTCTCAATCGATGAGTCGCTATTAATTAGCAAAATTATTAGTTCAATAGTACCGATAAGGTAGGCAATATATGATTATCCTTTTTTGGGATAGTTGGAGTGGTGGCAGATATTCAATTCCAACGTTCTAAAAGGAATTGGACAGATGGTTTCTATTTATTCAGATGAATATCAATCGGTTATCAAAGCGTTACGCAAGCAGCGTATTGCTAAAGGTATCACTCAAGAGAGTCTCGCCACTGCGCTTGGTCGTCCCCAATCCTTTATTGCGAAAGTAGAAAATGGCGAAAGGCGCTTGGATGTTGTGGAGTTTGTGCATATAGCAAGATTATTGGGAGTTAGGCTGGAAGATGTCTTAGAGAAGATAGGCTAGGTTAATCATAACGATGCAGTGAGTTGAATGCGATATTGGCAACGGTTAATGCGGTGTCTGCATTGCTCCGACTTTCAAGATGCCACGCCGCTGACAGTCCCGCCCACGCGACGATCCACGAGATAAGGCGATGTCGGTCAAGGCCAGCAGATTCGGCAATGATATCTGCTTGTCGGGTCAGTCGCCCCGGTGATGTTGCTACAGTGAAATCAGGGTTACAAAAAATATTGGCAAAATCGAAGCCGCGTTCTCCTATCAGACCTTTTGGGTCAATGGCCAGCCAGTCTCCGGGGCCAGCATTAAGAATATTGCCATGATGAATATCACCATGGAGCAGAGTGATATCTTGTGGTTCGGCAAGTAATTTTGTTGCGATAGACGCGGCATCGACAAAAATTCCGCCATGCATTTTAGCGGCTAATTCAAGTGCGCCAAACTGGCTTGATAAGAGAGGGAGCTTGGGTGATTTTGGCTTGGAATGCCCATGAAGGCGGGCGACAACATGGCAAATTATCTGGCTGGCTTCGTCATCCTGACCATTGCGGGCCATCTCCGATAATGACTGTTGTCCCGCAATGCGTTCAAGCAGAATGGCATCTTCTTCCTGAGCTATCACTCGAGCCGCGCCATCGCCTTGCCACCACACCATCAGTTGTGCGCCCAGACACTCTTGGGCCGTCATCGCAATCTTTAGCATGGCGGGTTGCCCACGATGCTGTACGGGTTGCAGCCAACTTGATGCAGTATGAAATGCCGGGCCATCCCCAATGAGTTGCCAGCGTTCGAGATACAGATGCAGCTTCGCCAAACCTGCGATTATTGCCTGTTGCTGCATCGTCACGTCATGCTCCTTTTGAGTGGATATCTGTCTGAATTGGCTTATCTAATCTGCTACTTCAACAAGAATGACTGGCCCTGTTTTAGCACTAAGTCGCAGGCTTTGGTTTTGATTTTTTCGGTGATTTGCTCGCTACCCAAATCATTCAGGTTCAAGCTTTTGCCTTCGCCGGTTTTGAGCAAACCGCCCAATCCCTCTTGGTAATCCTGACTCTTGGCATTCTCGGTGCTGGTGATCCCCAATTTACTCATTAATTGGTCTTTCACGGCGGAGGTGCCATCGGCTGACAGCACATTATTTTGGACGCAATATTGCAGGATACCCGCCGCATTGGTCATGGTGCTAGCACTCAAACCTTTATCGCCTCCATTCAGTAAGCCAGTCAGCGACGACAATGAAGATGAGCTATCCCCTGATTTACTGTACTGGTCAGCGGCGCTTTTGACGGAGTCCAATAAGCTGTTCGCACTAGCCGCACCAGTCAGAAGTGGGGTGGAGAGAGCCAAAGCCAATACCAAGCGATGAGTGGTGTGCATAGAAACTCCTGTTTACAGTGTGGACACAGCAGATGAGGCGCGAGACGGCTAAAAGGCTGCCAATCATTTCTTCAGCGCTCATAATACCGCACTGTATACGTTTTGCTGATAGGTGTTGTCTGATTACGGAAGTTTTTATCGTCATAGGTCAGTTGGCATGAGATCTGAGTCGGTTCATTGTCATGGTTTCATATTATTGTTTTATTGGATTTATTTGAACGTACCGCTCTCGTGGATTTCACTAGTAAGTAAACAAAAGAATTTTTGTCGTGTCTCCGAATATAGAAAACAACTAAATATAACACTTAGTGCTATACTTTCGATGATAGGATATCAACCATAGTGAGAGCATTTAAAACTAAGTGGTTTAATAAGGCAGCAAAATCTCATGGTATTACGGATGCCGAGTTATGCTTGGCTATGCAGGCAGTAATGCAGGGGAAAGTAGAAGATCTCGGTGGTGGGGTTTACAAAAAACGGCTCAACCAAAATCGGGATCGCTCGATTATTCTAGCCAAAGGTGGAATGCGTTGGGTATATGCTTTCTTATTCGCTAAACAGGATATGAGCAATATTGATAGTTCTGAGTTAGCCAGTTTTAGGATATTGGCGAAATCTTACGGTGAGCTATCTGGGGTCACAGTGGCTGCTTTAATCGCAAGAAAAGAATTAATGGAGATATGTCATGACGGCAAAGAATAAATTTAAAAGTCCCGCTTTTGAAGCTATCCATAGTGCTGCATCGGGGCTATTTTCTGTCGGCGCAATCCCACAAGAGACAATGCGAAACTTTGACGAGCGCTGTGTTGCTAAAGTTCATCCATTTAAGCCGGGTGAAATAAAACAATTACGCGAGAGATTTAATATTAGCCAACCCATTTTTGCCCGCTATTTGAATACCAGTGTTTCCACTATTCAGAAATGGGAAAATGGTGCAAAGCACCCCAATGGCTTATCACTTAAACTGCTTTCAATTGTACAAAAATATGGAATTAACGTGCTGTTGTAGGAGAAACAGAACGGGCAGCGAGAGTGTTTCGGCTGCCCGTGTTGGCTAAGGCATCAGGCCGATAAAGACGGTTTTTTTACGCGGGCCGCTCATCAACCCCTCCAGTTGCTCGACACACGCGAGGTAGTGGGGGGTCTTTTTATGGGCGGCAACCGCCTCTTCATCGGTATAGGCTTCATAGATGTAGAAGCGCGTCGGCAGGTTTTCATCCCGCAAAACATCAAACCGTAAATTGCCCGCTTCGCGGATAGAACCGAGGTGATTGGCGCGAAAAACGTCAATAAATTGGTCCACTTTGTCATCTTTCACATTAATTTCGACCAGAGTCACATGCATAACTTCCTCCTTGTCACTGCTTAACCTTTTTCGTGTAGGAACAACTGGTAAGCCGCTTCTGCACTCTCATTTTGATGCACCACCGCATGAACTGCCTTCAACATGGCAATCGGCGCTTCGGACTGGAAGATATTGCGGCCCATGTCCACGCCCGATGCGCCCTGATCAATGGCTTGATAGCACATCTCTAGCGCCTCACGTTCCGGCAGTTTTTTACCACCGGCAATCACGATGGGCACTGGGCAACCGGCGGCAATGCGCTCAAAACCACTGTCTACATAATAGGTTTTGATCACCTGCGCGCCCATTTCGGCGGCGATTCGAGTGGCGAGAGAGAAGTAGCGCTGGTCGCGAACCATATCTTTGCCGACCCCAGTCACCGCCATGGTGGGCATACCGTAGCGCATCCCCTGATCGACCAATTGAATGATATTTTTAATCGATTGATGCTCATGCTCGGTACCGATATAGACCTGCGCGGCCACAGCGCATGAGTTAAGCCGTAAAGCATCTTCCATCGCCACGGCGACCGCCTCGTTGGAGAGATCAGTCAGGATCGAGTTGGCACCGGACGCCCGAAGTACTACTGGGCGATTGGCGGCAGCGGGAACCACACTGCGCAAAATGCCACGGGTGCACATTAAGACATCGGCGTACTCAAATAGGGGGGCGATATTGATATCAATGCGCTCCAGTCCGGTGGTCGGCCCCTGAAAATAGCCGTGGTCAAATGCCAGCATCACGGTGCGATTGGTTTTCGGATTGAAAATCCGCGCCAGACGAGATTGCATCCCCCAATCCAGTGAGCCGGAGCCTTTTAGTGTAAACGCCGGGTTTTGCTGGGGTACACCAATGCCGAAATCTTTACCGTCTTTGATATCGTCTAAATCAGCCATCTGTCATCACTCCATTTACTCTGGGTATGGCCCGCCGCTGGGACGGGCCGCTGAGATTAGAAATCGTATTTGTCGATATTCTCTTTGGTGAAAATGACCCGCTGTGGCAGTAACACAATGCCGCTGCCTTTCGCTTCATGGTCATAGCCTTGAACACGGTTCGGTGCCACTTCCACCACGCCAATGTTCGGGATTTCCAGCTTATCGCCGACGTTCAGATCGCCTTTTTTCAGCATTTCATTGGCGACATACACCGAGATTTTGCCTTGGTTAACCACATCCCACAGACCAAACTCCTTCACCGTGCCGCGCTCAACATAGGGGCGCATCACATTCGGAGTACTGAAACCGACGATCGCCACATTGTCGCGTTTCAGGTTTTCTGCAGCTTGTGCCGCAGCGGGCAGGGCATTGGCATCTGGCGCGATAATAGCGTCCAGATCGCCATAGGCTTTTAAGATGCCCTCGGCGGTTTGCAGTGATTTAGTGGCGTCGTTATAGCCGAATTGGGTGGTGACAATCTCCCAGCCGGGGTGCTCTTGCTGGATTTTTTTCTTCGCTTCATTCACCCACTGATTCTGGTCGGTCACTGTCGGGCTGGAGTAGAAGAAGGCTACCTTGGCTTTCTCTTTTTTCACCTGATTCGCCGCCATATCCACCAGCATTGAACCCAACTGATTCGGGGTGCCTTGGTTGATATAAATCGAGCGGCACTCCGGTTTGGTGTCAGAGTCCCACGTCAGGATTTTGACCCCCCGTTGCATGGCGCGTTTTAACGCCGGACAGAGGCCATCAGGCGAGACGGCGGAAACCACAATGGCGTTATAGCCTTGATTGACAAAGTTATTGATCAGTTGGACTTGGCCGGAAACACTCGGCTCTGTCGGGCCATCATAGGTGACATCCACCTCCAGCTCTTTGCCGGCATCGACGGCCCCTTTACCGCCACTGGTGAAGAAGCCTACCCCGACCAATTTCGGGATAAATGCGATGCGCTCCGCCGCTTGCGCGGCATGTATAGAGCCAATAGTGATACAGGCAAATCCGAGGGCACAAACCAGCGCCAGTTTTTTTAATCTTGGTGTTTTCATGGCTATCTCCGATATGGGTAGAGAGGTGTTGGCAATTTTTGATAAAAAGAGCAGGTTAAACCACGGTATTTCTACTGCGACGGCGTTGAAGCCATTCTTGAATCAAATGTCGATGGAGGCTGATGGAGCGCCCGACCACCACTAAAATCAGTAGCGCGCCGGAGAGCGCACTGGATATCTGGTTGGGGGTGCCGATCATTTGCAGTCCTTGCTGCAAGTAACCCACCAGTAAGACCGCTAGTGCCGTGCCGAGGATCGAACCGGAGCCGCCATAAATATTGGCCCCACCCAGCACCACGGCGGTGATGGCGGGCATCAAGAATGAGGCTCCCAAATCAGAACGCGCAGAGCCGAAGTAAGAGACCAGCAGCACGGCGGCAATGGCGGAGGCCATGCCCGTCAAGGCATAGAGCAGGCACAAGGTGCGGGCGACGGGCAGGGCGCTGTAGCGGGCGACGCGGCTGTTTTGCCCAATCAGAAAAACATGACGGCCACTGTGGGTGCGGTGCATCAAGAGCCAGAACAGCAGCACGCACACCATAAAGATCACCAGCGGGATAGGCAGGCCGAACAATGTTTGGTTGGCAAAATCGGTAAACGCGGTGGGGAAGCCGCCAATCCCTTCGTAGCCGGTCGCCCCCGAGATACCCGACAGCAACAGGGCGCTGCCGCCGAACAGGTACATGGTGCCCAAGGTGATGACCAGCGGGTTGACGCCGGTATAGAGAATCAATCCAGCATTGATCAAGCCGCACAGCGCCCCGACCATCAGGGTCAGCGGGATCGCCACACTCATCGGCACGCCCGCCTGAAACATCACACCAAGGAATATGGCGCACAATCCGATAGTGGAGCCAAATGAGATGTCGATGCCACCACTGACGATCACCATGGTCAGCGGTAGGGCGACGATGCCGATACAGATAAAATCACTGGTGCTGAACAGCAGCACATTGATGTCCAACATGCGCGAGTTTGATAAGCCAAACAGCAGGATCTCCAGCACCAACAGGGCTGCCAGAGTCAGTTCCCATCCATAACGGCGATAAATATTATTCATCACGCCACCTTTTTCATATTTTTATCGGTCACTGCCGGTCGGGCAGTAAAGCGGGCATATTTTTGCTGACGGATATTGCGCTCGACGGCGCAGCGCAAGCGGCCATCGAACACCAGCACCCCCAGCAACACCAATCCGGCGATAAAGTCATTCCACCAGGCGGGCAGGCGCAGCAGCACGAGCACGCTATCAATTTGGGTCAACAGATAAGCGCCGAGAATGGCACCGATGATGGTGCCCGTGCCGCCCAGTAGGCTGATCCCGCCGAGCACACAGGCGGCAATGGCTTTCATCTCTAGCCCGCTGCCCGTTTGATTGGGGATGAAACCAATTTGTGAGGCGAAGACGATCCCCGCCAGTGCCGCCATCACGCCATTCATTGAGAAGGCAAAAATGCGAATGCTGTCGGTGCGGATACCCAGTTGGCGCGCGCCCTGCAAGTTATCGCCAGTGGCGTAGAAGCTGCGGCCAAAGGCGGTTTTACCCAGCAGCCCGGCCATGGCGAGGATCAACAACATAATCAGCCAGCCAATGGGTGAGATAGAAAACAGAATCGGCGTTGATAAGCTTTTCAGATCTGCCGGTAACCCTTCGATCCATTTACCGCCCGTCAACAACAGCATCAGGCCGCGATATAGCCCCAAAGTCCCCAGGGTGGCGACAATCGCCGGAATGCGCAGCCAAGTGACCAGAATGCCGTTAAAGCAGCCCGCCACCATGCCGACCAATAGGGCGAATAGGCAGGAGAGTGCCAGCCCAAAACCGGCATTGAGCGCCATGCCGACAGTCACCGCACAGAGGCCAGTAATCGAGCCGACGGAGACATCAATATTGCGGGTGAGCATCACCATCGTCGCGCCGATCGCCAGCAGGATCAGGATCTGCGCACTGCTGAAAATCATGGTGAAGGTTTGCATACTGAAGTAGTTGCGGTCGATCACCCCGAGTAGGGCAAACAGGGCGAGGATCGCCAGCAGCGCGGTGCCTTCGCGATTGTTCTGAATAAATTTCAACATGATGCGCCCTCATTTTCGGTGGATGGAGGGGCGTTGGCATAATGATGCTCGCCGAAGGCCAGATGCATAATGGTATCGACATTCATCGCGCTGCCACTTAGCTCGCCACTGACCTCCCCCTGATGCATGACCAAGACGCGATCCACCATCTGCACCACCTCTTCCAGATCCGAAGAGATAAAAATGATCGCCACATGCTGCGCCGCAATGCTGCGGATCAATTGGTAGATATCACTGCGGGCCGCGACATCCACACCACGGGTCGGCTCATCAATAATCAGTAGCAATGGGTTGGCTTCCAGACATTTGGCAATCAGCAGCTTTTGCTGATTACCGCCGGAGAGGGTGCGCACCGGTTGTTCCTGATGGCTGAATTTAATGTTCAGGGCGCGGCGATAGCGCTCCAAAATTGCTGCCTCCTGTGCCGGATGGGTCCAAATCCCCTGACTGCCTTGCGTCAGCGAGCAGACATTCCAGCTCAATGGAGCATCCAGATAGAGGCCGGAGGCTTGGCGGTCTTCCGGCAGATAAACCAGCCCCGACGCTAAGCGGTGCACGGTTTTCATCGCGGTGATGTCGTGCTCTTCTAGCCAGACACTGCCGCCGCTGGCAGGGCGCAAGCCATACAGGGTTTCGGCCAGCTCGGTTCGGCCTGCACCCACCACCCCCGCCAGCCCGAGAATTTCACCCGCGTGCACCTCAAAAGAGAGGTGGGCAAAACCTTCGCCGCTCAGGTCGCTGACTTGAATCACCGGTTGATTCGATTGAGCGCGGGCTTGAGAGCGGCGGTTACCGGGCAGCTCCAACCAGAGTTTCTGGGTATCGGATAATGTGCTGTTTTTGGCTTGCGGCGTAATCGCCTGAATAATGGCCTCGGTCGAGAAATCGGCGGTGGCACCGCTCAGGGCAATGCCGCCATCGCGCATCACGCTGACCCAATCCGCCAGTTGGCGAATTTCCGGCAGTTTGTGGGAGATAAACACCACGCCAACCCCTTGCTGCAATAACATTTTGATTTGGCTGAATAAGCGGTGGGTTTCTGCGGGTGTGAGCGAGGCGGTGGGTTCATCCAGAATCAAAATTCGGGAGTCACGCATCAAGCCGCGCATGATCTCAACAAGCTGCTGATCGGCCACATCCAGCGAGCCAGCACTGACCGACAGGTCCAAGTGGCAGCCCAAATCGTTGAGCAACTGCGCCATCTTCTTTTTGTCGGCCTGATGCTTGGGCAGGCGAAACAGAATATTTTCTTGCACCGAGAGATTGGCAAACAGCATGGGTTCTTGTGGCACCAGATAAATGCCTAATTGATGGGCTTTTGCCGGAGTGAGATTGAGGCAGGGCTGCCCATGGATCTCGATGGTGCCGCTATCGGGTGGCAGAACCCCGGCGATGATTTTCATCAGTGTCGATTTGCCCGCCCCATTGCCCCCCAGCAGGGCGTGGACCTGACCGGGTTGCAGAGTAAAGTCGATACTTTTCAATACCACGACGCCGGAAAACTGCTTGCTGATGCCACGGACTTGGAGCAGTGGTGGCGGGGGGGTAACAGTGTGCGGCATCAGTAGCTCCCAATGTGAACAAAAATAATTTAAAATTAAAAGTGTTCAAAAAAGATAGCTGCATATTCCCATTTGTGGCGTAACGAAGATCACATTTTCGTGAATAAAAAAATTTAAATTAAAATGTGTTCAAATGTATTGGCTAAGCTGTTAGCGTAGTTATCAATCAAGATCTCACATTCATGACGTAGACATTTGAGTCGATAAGTTGTTTAAGTCGATCAGCAGTAAGAAGAGAACAGCCAGCAATGATGAAAGAAAAATCAGTCACAAAAGAGAAACCTTTGTCGTCCAATGATGAATACAAATATCCGGGTAATAGCATGAGTGAAGAGGAACTGCTCGCTCGCATTGCGTGGTTTTATTATCACGATGGCTTAACACAAGGGGATATTGGCGAACTGCTGGGGCTGACCCGATTGAAGGTCTCCAGATTGCTGGAGAAAGGCCGTCAGTCAGGGGTCATCCGGGTACAGATCAATTCGCGTTATGAAGGGTGTCTGGAACTGGAAAATCAGCTACAACAGCATTTTGGCCTCAAGCATATCCGCATTCTGCCTTCGCTGGCGGATCTTAGCATCAGTAGCCGATTGGGGATTGGTGCGGCACATTTATTGATGGCGCTGATACAACCGCAGCAACTCTTGGCGGTGGGGTTTGGTGAAACCACCATGTGTGCATTGCAGCATTTGAGTGGCTTTATTGCTTCACAGCAGATTCGGCTGGTGACACTCTCCGGCGGCGTTGGCTCTTATATGACCGGCATTGGTCAGTTGGATGCGGCGTGTCAGGTCAGCATTATTCCTGCGCCATTGCGCGCGTCTAGCGCCAAGGTGGCCGACACTTTCCGGCAGGAGAACAGTGTCCGCGATGTGATGCTGGCAGCCTGTGCCGCTGATGTGGCGGTGGTGGGTATTGGCTCGGTGAATCAGCAACGAGAAGCCACCATTTTGCGCTCCGGCTATATCAGTGAAGGCGAGCAGTTGATGTTTAGCCGCAAAGGGGCGGTTGGCGATATCCTCGGCTACTTTATGCAGGCGGATGGGGCGCTGGCCGCCGATATGCAGATTCATCAGGAGTTGATCGGTATTTCACTGGCGGAGCTGACCCAGATCCCGACGGTCATTGGTGTCGCGGGCGGGGTTGAGAAATCAGAAGCGATAGTGGCCGCATTGAAAGGAAAGTATGTGAATGCATTAGTGACCGATGAGTTGACCGCCAGATCAATCATCAAACTGATTTAATTGGCTATTTTACTTGTCAGCTTGAGATTGGACAGTGCTCGTGACCGTCACATACTACGTGTATGCTCCGGCCCCCTGCGCGCTGGCCGCACTCAATCTGACTGCGACAATAACGCCAATGGTTTTTATTTTTTCGAGAAAAAGGCAGTAGAGGGCAGGTTTATACATTAATTCATATAAAACAGAGGATAGCGTAATGAATCAATTCTCTACGACTTCCCCATTGGGTGATTATCTGATGGCTTTGGATGCGGGCACGGGCAGTGTTCGGGCGGTCATCTTTGACCTTCATGGCAATCAGATTGCCGCTGGGCAGGCGGAGTGGCTGCATCTGCCCGTGCCGGATGTGCCGGGGTCGATGGAGTTTGATTTAACCACCAACTGGAAGCTAACCTGTCAGTGTATCCGTCAGGCACTGCATCTGGCAGGATTGCCCGCCAGCGCTATCCGCGCAGTGGCCGCGTGCTCAATGCGCGAGGGGATTGTGCTCTATGACCGCAGCGGCAAACCCATCTGGGCCTGCGCCAATGTGGATGCACGCGCCAGCCGCGAAGTCAGCGAGTTGAAAGAGCTGCATGATAACGGCTTTGAATTTGAGGTTTATCAGTGCTCTGGCCAGACACTGGCGCTGAGCGCCATGCCACGGCTATTGTGGTTGGCTCATTATCGGCCCGATATCTATCGTCAGGCGGGGACACTGACCATGATTAGCGACTGGCTGGCCAATATGCTCAGTGGCGAACTGGCGGTTGATCCCTCCAATGCGGGTACCACGGGCATGCTGGATTTAGTTACCCGCAACTGGCAGCCTAACTTGCTGGAGATGGCGGGATTACGTGCCGATATCTTATCGCCGGTCAAAGAGACGGGGACGTTGCTCGGCCATGTCACGGCGCAAGCCGCCGAAGAGTGTGGTTTGCGGGTGGGAACACCAGTGGTGATGGGCGGCGGTGATGTACAACTCGGCTGCTTAGGGTTAGGGGTGGTGAAACCGGGGCAGACGGCAGTGTTGGGCGGCACTTTTTGGCAGCAGGTGGTGAACTTGCCTCAGCCGATGACTGACCCCAATATGAACACGCGGATTAACCCTCATGTCATTCCCGGCATGGTGCAAGCCGAATCCATCAGCTTCTTTACCGGCCTGACCATGCGCTGGTTCCGTGATGCTTTTTGCGCGGAAGAGAAGTTGCTGGCGCAGCGGCTGGGCATTGATACCTACAGTTTGCTGGAAGATATGGCGGCCAGAGTTCCTGCGGGCGCTTATGGCGTCATGCCAATTTTCTCTGATGTGATGCGCTTTAAATCTTGGTATCACGCCGCGCCCTCCTTTATTAACCTCTCACTCGACCCTGAAAAGTGTAACAAAGCCACCCTGTTCCGCGCATTAGAGGAGAATGCGGCGATAGTCTCGGCCTGCAATTTGGCGCAAATTGCTGAATTCTCTGGGGTCAAAGCCTCCTCGGTGGTGTTTGCGGGCGGTGGCTCAAAAGGCAAACTGTGGAGCCAGATTTTGGCTGATGTGACGGGTATTCCCGTCCGCGTGCCAGTGGTGAAAGAGGCCACTGCCTTGGGCTGTGCGATTGCGGCAGGGGTGGGGGTCGGGCTGTATGAGGCGCTGGATACGACCGGTGAGCGGCTGGTGCGCTGGGAGCGGGAGTATACGCCCAACACCGAACATCGAGCGCTCTATCAGGCGGCCAAAACCAATTGGCAAGCGGTGTATACCGACCAGTTGACGCTGGTGGACAGCGGGTTAACGACGTCGCTATGGAAGGCTCCGGGGGTTAAATAAAGCATTGCTATGCAACAAACCCTTGTATAGCATTATTACCCCTTTATCGTTGCCGATGATGGCGCATCTATGATGAATACATCAAATAAGACAGAATCGCCTGCCGGGCAACTTTCGGCTCCTGCTCACTCCGGTATCCACTTACCCGAGATATTGCGGGAGAAAGAGAATGTTAAGCGCATTTTAGTGATTAAATTACGCCATTTCGGCGATGTTCTCTTAATGACGCCTCTCCTGAGCACACTAAAAGCCAACTACCCACAGGCAAAAATTGATGTTCTGCTGTATGGCGGTACGCAGGAGATGCTGCGGGAGAATAGCGCCGTCAATCATGCGTTTATAGTTGATCGTGGCCTCAAACATGCGGGCTTTACCGCACAAATCAGCGGCGAAAAAGCCCTGTTTACCGCATTGAAAGCGCACCATTATGATCTCATTCTCAATTTATCTGATCAGTGGCGCGCCGCCGCCTATTGCCGCTTACTCAAACCGGGCTTCAGTATCGGTTTTCACTACCCAAAGCGGGACACTTGGCTATGGCGCTACTGCCACTCCACCTTAGTTGAGATCCCCCATGCTGCCGAACGGCACACGGTGCTCAATAATCTCGATATCCTCGCGCCACTGCAACTGACTGACATCATCACGGATGTCACCATGTCCTATGGCCCACAGGATATTGAGCGGGTAAAACAGCTATGCCTACAGCGCAATATCCACGATTATCTCTTGATTCAGCCCTCTGCCCGCTGGAAGTTCAAAACGTGGGCCAGTGAGTCATTCAGTCAACTGATCAACCATCTCACTGAACAAGGTGAAACGGTATTGCTGACGGGGGGTAAAGATCAGACTGAACTGGACTATATCGCCGAGATTATTGCTGGATGCGCGCAACCCGAAAAAGTGATCAATTTGGCGGGCCTGTTGGCGCTGCCAGAACTGGCGGTATTGATTGATAACGCTAAGCTATTTATTGGTGTCGATTCAGTCGCAATGCATATGGCCGCGGCCTTACAAACCCCCGCCGTGGTGCTCTTTGGCCCCAGTAACCTTAACCAGTGGCATCCGTGGCAGGCCCCGCACACCCTGTTATGGGCTGGGCACTACCGAACTTTGCCACACCCCAATGAGATAGACACCGATACCACCGATCGTTATCTGAACGCCATTCCGGTGAATGAGGTGATAGAAGCAGTGGATGCCTGGCGAGTCGCCAAAGGCCATTGATGTATCAGTCGTTTTGTTTTCCCCTAACCAGCCTGAGCTGAGAGAATTATGACAACTTTATCACCGGCACATCCGGTCAATCATCGCAGTGAGATGCTGAGTCGTTTCGCGGCACTCCTGTTGGGTATTGGTTTAGCAACAAATAATCAGCTGATGAATATTTCATTGGTGCTGATTGTTATCAGCCTGATTATTAATAGAAAAACACTGGATATTAAATCATTCCTCACCAGTCCACTGGTCTATCTACCGGCGGTGATGTTTGCCCTGCTGGCGCTCTCGTTGCTGTATCAGCACAACAGCTATGGCCCTGATATGGTAGGGAAATATAAAAAACTGCTCTATGTGCTGCCATTGGCTCTGTTCTTTGTGCACCAGCCACAGTTGATTAAACGGTTTTGTGCCGGTTTTCTGGTCGCCAATGCGGTGATATTGGCCGGAACATTAATGGTTGGGGTGTTGCATATTCCGCTGAGCGGCGTCGATCCGACCAATCCCACCATCTTTAAACTGCAAATTACCCAAAACTTCTTTATGGCACTGGCGGCTTTACTTTGGTTGGCGCTAGCGTTCAACAGTCAGGGCTGGAAGCGCTGGGGTTATGGCCTACTGGTGGTCGCGGCCAGTTACAGCATTCTGTTCTTGATACTGGGCAGAACCGGTTATGTGGCGCTGGTAGTAGGGTTAGGTGTGTGGCTCTTCTTCTCGCTGGGCAATCGGCAGCGGTTGACCTTAGTGGTGCTCGGTATCGTGGCTTTCACCGCCTTGGTCTTTATCCCCAATAAAGCAACTGACCGTATCGTGCAGGGCGTGAATGAAATAAAAGTCTGTGTTGCCGCGTCATCAGGTGATGCCTATGAGGCTTGCAGCTCCTCAATGGGGCAGCGTTCCGCTTTTGCCATTGAGGCCAGCCGGTTAATTAAGGAAGCCCCTATTTTAGGTCATGGTGCGGGGGGATTTTATTATGGAAACCCGGAAACTGGCTATTCAGTGAATAACCCACATAATGAATATCTTATCGAAACAATTCATTCAGGAGTCATTGGTCTGTTGATATTCCTGGCGTGGATTGTTTGTTGCTATCGCGTCATTTGGCAACAAACCCCGCTGTTACGTAATGTGCTACTGGCGGTATTGACCAGCTATATGGCGTGTAACTTCTTCAACTCATTCCTGCTGGATTCATCTGAAGGCCATCTGTTTATGATTTTCGTGGCGATTCTGGCGGGTTATTCCGTCGCGGGTTCTCAGCCAGTATCGGATAAGCGGCTGACGAAATAGCGCATACTTCTCGCGAAATATAATATGCTAAATAACGGCTCTCTTAATGGGAGCCGTTTTTCGTTGGATTCTTTTTTATGTCATGAGTATTAAGCCGGCTAAGATAATTCACACATAAATCCCAACATTAAATTCCTACATCTTGTCAGATATTTCAACATGCAATATCAATATCTCTAATGTCACAATTATCAGAGGACATATTACTCCATTTTATAAAAAGAAAAATGCAGAGGGTAAATGCTGTCATGATCTGATTATGGCGAACGAGAAATGGCTAAATGAAGACCCATCAATGTGAGCTAATAGAGAGTTTTAATAAGATATGGCCTATTTTTCGATAAGGCTGATTGCTTTTTAATTAATTGAAAATAATAGATATTTTATTTTTGATTGTTAAGGCTTAACTGTTAAGCCTAGACCAAGAATTTATGGAGGGCAAGTGAGTTTCACTCTGACGGACTTAGCTATTATTGACCAAATCGGCAGGCAAGAATGTTCTCAAATAACAATTTGCATTAAAACAGAATTCTATGCTAACGGAGTGCCACTAGCGCAGTGAATTAAGCCAATGAACTGTTTTATGAATAGATAAAATCATGATTTCGATCACTATTAAGAAATTCTGATGTATGTAATAATTTTTTCAATAATTTACAGATTTTAATCTTTGGTCTACTTTCTCGACATTATGCAATAATTTTAAAGGACGCTATGATAACTATGTATTTATATTGATAAGTGGGTGTGGGCGAATCTGTTTGTGGGATAAACAGAATTTACATTTAACGTAATTTATCCAACGTCACTGAGATCATCATGGCCAATTCATCTGCGAATAAATTATCTTTACCGGCCCTAACCTCATTAGTGGTTGGGTCAATGATCGGGGCGGGTATATTTTCATTACCCGCGACATTTGGACGAGCGACGGGGGGATTTGGCGCACTTATTGCCTGGTGTATCGCCGGCGGTGGGATGTTAATGCTGGCTTTTGTTTTTCAAACATTGGCGCAGCGCAAACCTAATCTTGATTCCGGTGTATTCATTTACGCCAAAGAGGGCTTCGGAGATTATCTTGGTTTTGCCTCGGCATTAGGTTTTTGGGCCGGGACCTGTATTGGTAACGTCTCTTACTTCGTGCTGATCAAATCAACGCTCGGGGCATTCTTCCCAATATTTGGTGATGGCAATACTATTCCCGCGGTATTAGTCGCCTCCGTTATTTTATGGGGATTCCATATCCTGATATTGCGGGGGGTTAAAGAAGCCGCTGCCATTAATACCATTGCCACCTTCGCAAAAATAATTCCCATCTTCATTTTCGTCATCGTGCTGATCTTTGCCTTTAAAGGCGATGTGTTCGCACTGAACTTCTGGGGTACACCTGATGTGGTGAAGAGTGTTGATCTCTCACACCTAAATGATTACGGCTATGTTGGTCATGCGGCGGCAGTCATGCCGGTGGTAGCTGAACCTGAGTCTCTCTTCTCCCAAGTCCGTAGCACTATGCTGGTCACCGTCTTTGTCTTCTTAGGCATCGAAGGGGCGAGTGTCTATTCACGTTATGCCAAAGAGCGCAGCCATGTGGGTATCGCTACCGTGCTGGGTTTCATCGGTGTGCTCTGTCTGTTGGTGCTGATTACCATGTTGTCTTACGGCGTGCTGCTGCGCCCTGATCTGGCGGCATTACGTCAGCCATCCATGGCGGGTGTACTGGAAGCTATCGTCGGCCGCTGGGGGGCGATCTTCATCAGTATTGGCCTGATTATCTCGGTATTGGGGGCTTATTTATCCTGGTCACTGTTGGCTGCGGAAGTGTTGTTCTCTGCCGCCAAGAGTAAAAGCATGCCCAAAGTCTTCGGCACGGAAAACAGCAATGCTGTCCCTTCTGCGGCGGTTTGGCTGACCAATATCTTTATTCAAGTGTTCTTAATTCTGACACTGTTTACTGATTATGCTTTCCAATTGGCCTTGGAGTTAACCAGCTCACTCACCTTGATTCCTTATTTGTTGGTGGGGGCTTACGGGTTAAAACTGGCATGGACCGGTGAAACTTACGAAACCAACAAACAAGGTCACAGAAAAGATCTCATTTTTGCCCTGATTGCGACTTTCTACTCTGCACTGATGATCTACGCCGGTGGCATGAAATACCTGTTGCTGTCGGCCATTATTTACGGCCCAGGCACAATTTTGTATCTCATTGCCAAACGTGAACAGCATCAAAAAGCCTTTAATAGCTACGAAAGAATACTGTTTATTGTTCTGATTGTTGCTGCGGTTGCTGCGATATATAGCATCGCCACTGGAATTATCACCATATAATTTATTGGAGTTCTTATGTCAGATAAAGCTAAGAAAACTCACGCCAAGACCAAGTTTGGCGTTCACTCTGAAGTCGGGCAACTGCATAAAGTGATGGTTTGCGCCCCCGGTCGCGCCCATAACCGCCTGACTCCCAGTAATTGCGATGAATTATTATTTGATGACGTGCTGTGGGTAGAAAGAGCCAAGCGAGACCACTTCGATTTTATGACTAAAATGCGCGAACGTGGTGTCGACGTGGTTGAGATGCACAATCTGCTGGCCGAAACAGTCGCCATTCCCGCCGCGAAAAAATGGATTCTGGATCAGCAAATTGTGCCCAATGAGGTGTCACTGGGCATCCTGCATGAAACGCGCAGCTATCTGGAAAGTCTGGAACCGCGCGTGTTAGCTGAAGTGCTGATTGGCGGCTTATCGACTACTGAACTGCATAATGACGGCAAATGCGACAAAGAAGAACTTAAGCTGATTCGCGAAGCCGTTGGCATCACTGAATATCTGTTGCCGCCGCTGCCCAATACCCTCTACACCCGCGACACCACCTGCTGGATCTACGGCGGCGTCACACTGAACCCACTGTATTGGCCGGCGCGTCATGAAGAGACCATCCTGACCACGGCTATCTACAAATTCCACCCTGACTTTGGCGACGCCAATGTGAAGGTGTGGTGGGGTGACCCGACACAGCATCATGGTTCCGCGACACTGGAAGGCGGCGATGTGATGCCGATTGGCAACAAAACGGTGTTGATCGGCATGAGTGAGCGCACCTCGCATCAGGCGATCACCCAGTTGGCCCAATCGCTGTTTAAACAGAGTGAAGGGCAGGTGGAGCGCGTCATGATTGCCGCCATGCCTAAACTGCGTGCTGCCATGCATTTGGATACGGTGTTCACTTTCTGCGACCGCGATGTGGTGACACTGTATCCGGCGATTGTGAACCAGATTCAAACCTTCTCACTGCGCCCAGATAATGGCCCGACCGGCATTAAATTAAGCCGCGATAAAGGCACCTTTGTTGAGGCGGTTGCTGGGGCATTGAACCTGAAAAAACTGCGTGTGGTGGAGACGGAAGGTAACGACTACGACACCGAACGTCAGCAGTGGGACAGTGGTAACAATATGGTTGCACTCTCTCCGGGTGTGGTGCTGGCCTATGACCGCAATACCAAAACTAACACCCAGTTACGTAAAGAAGGGGTGGAAGTGATTGAGATTGTGGGCAGTGAATTAGGCCGTGGGCGCGGGGGCGGTCACTGTATGACTTGTCCTATTATTCGGGATGCCGTCGACTACTAATGCCTTTGCCCTTGACGCTGCAGGGGTGTTAGCTGCGCTCACTTACCCGAATCACTTACTTGAGTCAGCTCATCGGGGTGCGTTTGCTGGCTGCCTACCTGCAACGCCAATGGCTTCGGCCTTGCCCTTTGCCCTTGACGCTGCAGGGTTGTTAGCTGCGCGCACTTACCCGAATCACTGACTTGAGTCAGCTCATCGGGATGCGTTTGCTGGCTGCCTACCTGCAACATCAATGGCTTTGGGCATCGATTGGATTGATTAACATAACTGCTCTTAAAAAAATTGCCGATAGTGAGTAGCCGCTGCGTAGCGCTATCTTGCTATCGGCGTTTTAATGCTGAAATGTGATGGACTGAAACGAAAAGGATTATCGAGTGAAATATGTTTATGGTGTGTGTTTTTTGCTGATCGTGACATTGACGACACTCTTTGCCTTCCAAAATAGCGGTGCGGTGAACTTATCTTTACTTTTCACGCAAATAACACTACCCATTTCGGTGCTAATTGTGCTGATCTACTTTTTGGGAATGTTTACTGGGGGATTATTAATCACACTAATAAGAGCGCTGGTGCGCAATCTGGCGCAGAAAACAGATAAAAAAAGTGTGAGATAACTAATCTACAATAATTATTAAAATCTGACTCAATGAGATCTTATAGTGAAGATAAAAACAATAGTCACTCTGCTAGTCACGTTTCTACTCGCAGCCTGCGACAGAACTCCCCCTGAAGTCGTAGAAAGTGTACGTCCGGTAAAAATATTTATCGTCGAAGACAGCGGGCAAAATGGGACGCGTTATTTCCCCGCGCGCTTACAAGCTGGCGATGAAACCCAACTCTCCTTTAAGCGCAGTGGGCAACTGCAACAGTTGTTGGTGCGTGAAGGCGAGCAGGTGAAAAAAGGCCAGACTATCGCCAAGCTCAACGACACTGATCTGAACTTACGTGTTCGCGATCGCCAATCAACCTTTAATCTGGCCCGCGATCAATTCAACCGATTCAATACGTTGCAAGGCCAACGTGCGGTCTCCCGTGCCGAATTAGATGTTCGCCGCGCTGAGATGGAGTCCGCCCGTGCGGGTCTGGAAATTGCGCAAAAAGAGCTCAGTGATGCGACCATCACCGCCCCCTTTGATGGCATCATCGCCAATGTGAGTGCGCGTAACCATCAAGTCATGGCCCCCGGTCAGGCGGTGGCGACATTAAGTGCGCTGGATACCTTAGATGTGGTGTTCAGTGTGCCAGAGCGCCTGTTTACCACACTGGACATCAGCAATCGCAACTACAAGCCAACGGTGCTACTCAACCACCTGCCGGGGCGCGAATTTATTGCTGAATATAAAGAACATACCACCTCGACCAGCTCTGCTTCGCAGACTTTCCAAGTCACTCTGACCATGAAGCGCCCGGCGGATATGCCCCTGCTTTCGGGTATCAGTGGTCGGGTAAGAATCAACTCCGGCAACCTGTCTGGCACTGACCACCCGACCATTGTGGTGCCGGTGGAAGCGGTGTTTAACCCTGACAATACCCAGTTAAATGATGCGCGGGTATGGGTTATCAAAAATGATGACGGCCAGATGCACGTTGAAGAGCGCAAAGTGCAGGTGGGCCAACTGACAGAGAACGGCATTCAAGTGACCTCCGGCTTAGTTGATGGCGAACAAATCGTCGCCGCAGGCACCGGTGAGCTTCGTCCAAATCAAGTGGTTCGGGCTTGGGTTCGTGAGCGAGGTCTCTGATGAAAGCGCTTGATAATTTTATCAGCAATAGCACCCGTATCTGGCTAACGATTCTGTTGCTGGGTATTGGCGGTGTTATTGCCTATCTCAATATCGGTAGGCTAGAAGACCCGGCTTTTACCATCAAAACGGCGGTAGTTGTCACCCGCTATGATGGTGCCTCAGCGCAACAGGTCGAGGAAGAGGTCACACTGCCGCTGGAGAATGCCATTCAGGAACTCTCCTATGTGGATGATGTGACGTCAATTTCCAGTGCGGGCTTATCGCAAATCACCATCAATATTCGCGCACAATACGGCGCGAATGAGTTACCGCAAATCTGGGATGAATTGCGGCGAAAAATTAATGATAACAGTGTGCGTTTACCCCCCGGAGCCAGTGCTCCGATGGTCAACGACGACTTCGGCGATGTCTACGGCTTTTTCTTCTCGCTCACGGGCGATGGTTACAGCAATCAGGATCTGCGCAACTTTGCTGAACAACTGCGCCGTGAACTGGTTCTGGTGCCGGGTGTCGGTAAAGTGGGCATCGTGGGGATTCTGCCGGAAGAGGTGCAGGTGGAGATCTCCCGCGCTCAGATGACCGCCGCGGGTATCACGCCACAGCAACTATCCGATCTACTGGCTCGCCAGAACGTGGTATCCGATGCAGGCCAGCTACAGGTCGGCAGTGAGTCGATTCGTTTGCATCCGACAGGTGAATTCCAAAGCGTACAAGAGCTGGGGAATCTATTAGTCAGCCAGCCGGGTAGCCCGAAAAGTGTCTATCTGCGCGATATCGCGACGGTGACGCAGGGCTTTGGTCATTCGCCGACCAATATCTATCGCGCTAATGGTAAGCCCGCGCTGGCCTTGGGGATCTCATTTGCCCCGAACGTCAACGTGGTGAATGTGGGTAACGCCATCAAGGCACGACTGGCGCAGCTTGAAGGTGAGCGCCCGTCAGGTATGCACATCAATGTCTTCTACGACCAGTCTCATGAAGTGGAAGGGGCGGTTAATGGCTTTATCCTTAACTTCCTGCTGGCGCTGCTGATTGTCATCGTCACCCTGCTGATCTTCATGGGGGTGCGCAGTGGGGTGGTGATTGCTATCTCGCTGGCGCTGAATGTGCTCGGCACCTTGCTCATTATGTGGCTGTTCAATATCGAGCTACAGCGGGTGTCACTAGGGGCGCTGATCATCGCGCTTAGTATGTTGGTGGATAATGCCATTGTGGTGGTGGAAGGTGTGGTGGTGGGCCGCCAGCGAGGTGAAAGCCTCTCGACAGCCATCGGCAATGTGGTGAAGCGCTCGATGATGCCGCTGTTAGGCGCGACCGTCATCGCGATTCTGGCCTTTGCGCCTATTGGCCTGTCGAATGATGCGACTGGCGAATATTGTAAATCGCTATTCCAAGTGCTGTTGATCTCGCTGATGCTGAGTTGGATTACTGCGCTGACACTGACGCCTGTCTTCTCCAAATGGGCATTTCAGGGCCAGAAGCCAGCGAAAGAGGAGGCCGACAAACCCGCCAAGCAACCTTATGATGGTTGGTTATTCCGCTACTACCGCGTCATCCTGAATAAATTACTGCAACATCGCAGCATCACCCTAGTCCTGCTGGCGGCGCTATTGGTGGCCTCGGTGGTCGGTTTTGGTAATGTTCGCCAAAGCTTCTTCCCGCCATCGAACACACCTATCTTCTTCGTGGATATCTGGCTGCCTTACGGCACCGATATCGGCTATACCGAAGATGTTGCGGCGAAAGTTGAGCAATACATCAAGCAGCAAAAAGGTGTTGAGGACACCATGGCGACCATTGGTCAGGGTGCGATGCGCTTTATGCTGACCTACAACGCCCAGCGCCACTACCCTAACTACGCGCAGGTGATGGTTCGTGCCGAGCAGTTGGACCAAATACCGGGCTTGGTGAGTGAAATCGAGTCCTACATGCATGACGAATACCCGCAGGTTGACGCGCAGATCAAGCGCATCATGTTCGGGCCGTCAAACAACAGCTCCATCGAAGCGCGCTTTATTGGACCGGACCCTGATGTGCTGCGCGGTCTGGCAGCCCAAGCGGAGAAAGCGATCATTGCTGATCCGATGGCGGATGGGGCACGGCATGACTGGCAAGATCGTAGCAAAATGATCCGGCCACAATTCTCCGATTATCTGGGCCGCGAGCTGGGTGTGGATAAACGTGAGGTCGATGGCACACTGCGCATGAGTTTTGGTGGCTTACCGGTCGGATTGTACCGTGATGGTACGCGCTTGATGCCGATTGTGCTGCGCACGCCAGATTCAGAGCGGCTCAATGCTGAACGGCTCAACGACGTGATGGTGTGGAGTCAGGCGCGACAAGCCTTTATCCCGATCGACAATGTGGTCACCAGCTTTGAAACCGAGTGGGAAGATCCGCTGATTATGCGTCTGGATCGTAAGCGCACACTGACGGTTCAGACTGACCCGACTCAACAGGGCGGCGAAACCTCTTCCGAATTGTTGCAGCGCATCAAACCGGGAGTTGACGCCATTCAACTGCCACGCGGCTATGAACTCGAATGGGGCGGTGACTACGAGAGTACCAAGGAAGCACAGCGGGGTATTTTTATCAGTTTACCGATAGCTTTCCTGATTATGTTTGTGGTGACGGTGCTGATGTTTAGCTCAGTGCGAAACGCGCTGGCTATCTGGCTGACGGTGCCGCTGGCATTAATTGGCGTGACTTTTGGCTTCTTGCTCACCGGTATTCCGTTTGGCTTTATGGCCCTGCTGGGGCTGCTCAGTCTGAGTGGGATGTTGATACGTAACGGCATTGTACTGGTGGAAGAGATTGGCTTACAGCGGCAGGAAAAACCGCTACGTGAGGCGATTATTGATGCTTCTACCGCCCGTCTGCGACCCATCATGCTGACCGCATTTACCACGGTACTGGGGCTGGCCCCGCTGCTGAGCGATGCCTTCTTCCAAAGTATGGCAGTGGTCATTATGTTCGGTCTGGGCTTCGCGACGGTGCTGACATTACTGGTGCTGCCAGTGATTTACAGCTCGATGAACCCAGAACCTAAAGCAAAAACGCATGATGAGCCGGTTAGCGAATAACGGCTAGCATCGCGTTAGCACCAGCAAAAGCTGTTCTTCGGGGCCGCTAATGAGAGGGTCACTCCCACCCTGTGAGCGGTAAGTTTACAGGGTGTTTTTTATGCGCGCCGGGCATGGTGATACATCTTGGCGGCATTTGTTAGGAGTGTTGATGGTTTGGCATTAAGTCACCGCAAGTTTAAAGGCTTCAGTCATATACTCTTGTTCCCGCAGAGGAAGCCCCAGCCCATTCGCAATGGTTCTCCATTGGCTAACGATCCCAATAAAGTTTTCAATGATTTCATCCGCCTCTGACAGGCTCAGACGAAAGTATTCAGCGACTTCTCGTGCCAGTTCGAGATCCAGTGCATTATCCGCCTCGGTGATATTAAGTTTCAGGCCGTCAGACCAAGGAGTAGGATTCATATCGTAGGCTTCAGAAAGCCGCCAACCCTTACCGGGGACCAAAATAAATCCGTGATTGCGTAAGTGATCATCGGTGTTGGACACGAGAATATTGAACACGATTCTGGACCAGAGTTCCCGCAGGTCAGCATTGGTTTGCGCACCGTGCCTTATTAGCACCTCGGCAAGTTCCAGATAGCTAACACCTGACGAGGCATCATCACCATCCTGATGTCTGGTCATTGTCATGGCGGAGGCAAAATGGAGACGCTTTCCAGATTCTGTCCGGTCAAACCGACGAACCATAAAACAGTGATAATGACTGGCAAATTTGTGCGCTTCGGCTGTCGCGACATTCAGTCCACAGCCAACAGCAAGCGCATTGACGACCAGCTCCCAACCGCCAACATCGTAATCGTCCTTGGTACTTGGAAATTTTGCTATGTAGAGATGACCATGCTCATTCGCAACACTGGCTTTTGGCCTTGCGCCACCGAGTGAACCCCCTGGAGCAATGAGCATACGTAACCACTCTTGGCCTTGCTGGGATGTATTGTCTGGGTCCTCTTCCAGTGCGTAGCTTGCTCTTTCTAAAGCATGAATTTCGGTAAAAGGCGGAGCCGCCACATCAGCTCGGTTATCGAGGAATTCACCATCATCTTCAAGTTTATAACGTAGAGCACCTACCCGATAAAGGTCATGCACACCCAATAGATAATCTAACTCATATAGTCTGGTGCCCTCAGCCTTAATACCTGAGCGAATATCCCGTTCAAGGCGGCGTTTCATCAGCAACCGACCCCAGCGGTCAGGGCTTGAGTCGCCGAACACCCCGAACTTATCCCGTGGATGAGTTGGATACTGAGCACCTTCGAACAACAGAATCTCCGGATCTAGCTGCAAACGATTGAGATCGGGATCGATTAACGCCAGTGGGTCATACTCAAACTCGAATAGCTCTCGTGTACGAGTTTGTCTGCTATGCAAGAAGCCAACTCGTTTTGGTCCGGGCATTCCATCCCAGTCTGCGTACACACCGATCATTGCCATTGTTAGCTACCTTTTGTTGGTTTCTTCAACGGTTTCAGCAGGGAAGCCAGATCCGCCGAGGAGGTTCCTGTCACTTTTCGGTGGGGGTTGTTTGAGGGGAGGGGGGCTTTTTCAGTTGTTGTTATCCGTTTGCCGGACACTTCATGTATGACGATGGCCCCTGCGCGTGAGTTTTCAGCCACAGGGGTTTTACGAGGCGATGTAACCTTAGAAGGAAAAATGTTTTCGTTCTTTATCAGGCGATAATCCTGAAGCTGGCGTCCCAGCTCATCTTCGGCGGCTAACTTATTGAGATCGTTTTCAAGCCCTAACACCTGCATGACAGACAGGTAAGCGCCTATCGTGACTCCCGCCCCCCCAGCTTCAAGTGAGCGCAACGTCATTGGCGTCATACCCGCTCGCTCTGCAACCTGTTTCGCCGTCAATTTACGCCGTAAACGAGCCAGCTTCAGCCTCTCACCAAAATCAGCAAGCAACTGGTTTGTGTTAGGAAGTAAAGGTGCTGTTTTCTTCGCCATAGTGTCAATATTTTATCTTTTAATATCTTGGAAAGCCATAATATTAGCATACTATCACAGATGGTAGGGGGGAGGATCATCATACGAAAATTAGTGCTAATATTATTTATATAAACACTCTAAAATGACAAAATATTAGCACTTTATCTCCATGTTCAAGAACTCAATGGGGATGGTTCTCAAGGTGTCACGTACGACGATAATCAGTGGCTGACATCTTTTTTAAGGACTGAAATCCTGCCCTGCAAACTTAAGCAAGTCACCCCTATTAGATAGATACCCATCATTTTCAATAAGCACATTCTTCATTCTGTGCACCACTTCTCTTCCTGCCCCTTCGCGGCACTCCTAACGTTCCAATCTGAAACGTCAAACTGACAACGGCGTTCCATAATGGAACGTTTTTACTAACGATTCTCAGCCTATTTTTTACGCTTATAGTAATGATAGCTTCATTAATTAGTCTAAAAATAATTCATTATTGCCTTAACTCTTACGCTACAGGAGCAAGATATGCTGAAAGTCATTCAATCTCCGTCTAAATATATCCAAGGTGCCAATGCGCTACAGTCCATTGGTGAGTTCGCTAAGTTACTGGCTAATAACTATTTTATTATCGCTGACGATTTTGTCATGAAGTTGACGGCGGATACGGTCAGCTCTAGTCTGCATGGCAGTGAGCTGGAAAATCACTTTAGCCGCTTTAACGGCGAGTGCTCTCGTCAGGAAATCGAACGCCTGACGGTTGAGCTGAAAAAACACCACTGTAATGGGGTGATTGGTATTGGCGGCGGTAAAACCCTCGATACGGCTAAAGCGATTGCTCACTATCAGCATATCCCCGTGATTGTGGTGCCAACCATTGCTTCTACTGATGCGCCAACCAGTGCGCTGTCAGTAATTTATACCGAGCAGGGTGAGTTTGCCGAGTACCTAATTTACCCGAAAAACCCGGATATCGTGCTGATGGATTCAGCCATTATCGCCAAAGCCCCCGTGCGTTTGTTGGTTTCAGGGATGGGGGATGCCCTATCCACTTACTTCGAAGCGCAAGCTTGTTTTGATGCCAAAGCCATTAGCATGGCGGGGGGCGCGTCCACCTTGGCAGCGGTCACCTTGGCCCGTTTATGCTATGAAACCCTGCTGGCAGAAGGCTACAAAGCCAAACTGGCAGTAGAAGCGGGTGTCGTCACTGAAGCGGTAGAACGCATCATTGAAGCCAATACTTATCTAAGTGGTATTGGTTTTGAAAGTAGCGGTCTGGCAGCGGCTCACGCCATTCACAACGGTTTCACGGTGTTGGAGGAGTGCCACCATCTGTACCACGGTGAAAAAGTGGCTTTCGGTACACTGACACAATTGGTGTTACAAAACAGCAGCATGGAAGAGATCGAAACCGTGCTCTCATTCTGCCAGCAACTGGGTCTGCCAATTACATTGGCTGAAATGGGGGTGACACAGGATATCGAGCGCAAAATTCGTGCAGTAGCACAGGCGAGTTGCGCTGAAGGTGAAACCATCCACAACATGCCGTTTGCCGTGACACCCGACAGTGTTTATGCCGCGATCATCGTGGCTGACAGTTTGGGCGAGGCGTTTCTTAACTAAAGGGTTCGACGAGCAGTTGATCGACAGACAAGCTAACTGACTGAGTTTGCCGATGGCCCTCATCATCGGCAGCTCAGTTCTCCAGCATTCCCGTTCGCGGAGCATAAGATGAAAAAATTAATTAACAGCGTAGAGAGTGTGTTACAGGAGCAAATTCAAGGGCTGGTTGAGGCCCATCCTGAGCTGAAATTACATCAGGAACCGCTTTTTATTACCCGTGCCGATGCACCCGTTATGGGCAAAGTGGCCTTGATGTCCGGCGGTGGCAGTGGTCACGAGCCGATGCATTGCGGTTTTATTGGCGAAGGTATGCTGGATGGTGCCTGCCCCGGCGAGATTTTTACCTCGCCAACCCCAGATCAAATGTATGAATGCGGCCAAGCCATTGATGGCGGGCAGGGCGTGTTAATGCTGATTAAGAATTATACTGGCGACATTCTTAACTTTGAAACTGCCGCAGAATTGCTGCATGCCGATGGCACGGCGGTCGCGACCTTAGTGATTGACGATGATGTCGCGGTTAAAGATAGCCTCTATACCGCCGGGCGGCGTGGGGTGGCGAATACCGTCATTATCGAGAAGTTACTCGGTGCAGCGGCCGTTCGTGGGGATTCACTGGATGAATGCGCGGCACTCGGCCAGAAAATAAATAATCAGGGCCACTCTATCGGTATCGCACTTGGCGCTTGTACCGTGCCTGCGGCGGGTAAACCCTCATTTACGCTGGCTGAAAACGAGATGGAATTTGGTGTTGGGATTCATGGCGAACCCGGCATCGAACGGCGGCCATTTACCTCGTTGAATGACACCGTTGATGCCATGTTCCAGACCCTGATTGAGCACGGCAGCTACCAACGCACGTTACGCCATTGGGATCGAGAAGCTGGTGACTGGCGCGAAACCCGTCAAAGTAAGCAGCCACTCGCAAAAGGTGATCGGGTGATGGTGCTGGTGAATAATCTGGGAGCCACCCCTCTGTCAGAGCTTTATGGTGTTTGGCATCGACTGGCCGCCTGCTGCGCCGATTTTGGTTTGATCATTGAACGCAAGCTAATTGGCTCGTATTGCACGTCACTGGATATGCAGGGGATGTCGATTACAGTGCTGAAAGTGGATGATGAGTTGTTGTCGTTATGGGATGCGCCAGCAAATACTCCTGCCCTTCACTTATAAAACAACAATGTGCCTGGAGAAGACCATGGGACTCACCAAACAACAAATTGTCAGTTGGTTACAGCTTTGTGCTGAGGTTTTTAGTGAACAGCGCGATTTTTTGACGCAGTTGGATACCGAAATCGGCGACGGCGACCACGGCCTGAATATGAATCGCGGCTTTAATAAGGTGGTCGAAAAGTTACCCTCTTTTGCCGATAAAGACATTGGTTTCATTCTGAAAAATACCGGTATGACCCTGCTCTCCAGTGTCGGGGGGGCCAGTGGCCCGCTGTTTGGCACCTTCTTTATCCGCGCCGCGCAGAGCACCAATGCTAAGCAAAGCTTGGATCTGGCGGCAGTGTGCCAGATGTTCAAAGACGGAGTTGAAGGGGTGGTGATGCGCGGTAAAGCAGAGCCGGGTGATAAAACCATGTGTGATGTTTGGTGGGCGGTCGTGGCGCAACTTGAGCAGGCGAATCAGCAGGGGGTGCCACTGGTGGAGGCCTTGCAGCAGACGGTTGATCGCGCCCAACAAGCGCTGGCAGGGACGATCACCATGCAGGCCCGTAAGGGACGCGCCAGCTATCTTGGCGAACGCAGCATTGGCCATCAGGATCCCGGGGCGACATCCGCCATGCTAATGATGCAGGCGCTATGGCAGGTTGCCAGCCATTAATGTGGCTCAACCGACACCTTAATCAGGAGGAAAGATGGTCAATCTCGTTGTAGTTTCTCATAGCGCGCTGCTGGCTCAGGGTGTGGCCGAACTGGCACAGCAAATGACACAAGGGGGCTGCCAGTTAGCGGTTGCCGCCGGTGTAGACGACCTGGATCATCCGATCGGCACGGATGCCATTAAAGTGATGGAAGCTATTGAATCGGTGTATACCCCATCGGGTGTACTGGTATTGATGGATTTAGGCAGCGCTTTGCTCAGCGCGGAAACCGCCCTTGAGCTGTTGGATCCCGACATCGCTCAGCACGTGCAACTCTGCGCCGCGCCGCTGGTAGAAGGGACACTAGCGGCGGTGGTGGCGGCATCATCCGGCGCTTCATTGGTGGATGTTCGCGCTGAAGCCATGGGGGCGCTGGCTGCCAAAGCCGCTCAGCTAGGGGAAGATGTCGCGGAGTCGGTCAGTCGCGCGGTGACTCAATCAGCCCCTGATGCCCAGAGTGTCAGTTGGGTGGTGCGCAATCCCAACGGTTTGCATGTACGGCCGGCGGCTAAATTGGTCGAAGTCTTGGCCCCCTTCGCCGCCGATCTGTTGCTGGAAAAAAATGGGCAGTGCGTCAACCCACGTAGCCTGAATCAACTGGCGATTTTACAAGTGCGCAAGGGCGACACCATCCGTTTGCTCGCCAGTGGTCTGCAGGCCGGTGAAGCACTGGATGCCTTTATGCAACTGGCTCAACAGCACTTTGGTGAGTCGGTGACGACAACCGGTGACAGTGGATTCACTGGCGTAATGGTTCCTCGCGGAGCGATTCGCGCCCCCCTGTTGCAGTGGCAGCCCGCGATCCCGGTTTTTCTGCCGCGCACCATCAATGCCGAACAGATTGCCCGCGAACAGCAGCGGTTACATCTGGCACTGGCGCAAACAACAGCCGATTTACAGCAATTGAAGCAGCAAGCCGAACAGCAGATAAGCGCCGAGGCGGCGGCCATTTTCAGTGCTCACGAGATGTTGATTGATGATGAAGAGTTACATCAGGCGATGGAGGCACGAATCGCGGGGCAGCTCGTCTGTGCTGAATCTGCGGTGCAGGATGAACTGATGGCGATGGTGGCGGATTATCTCGCGCTGGATGATGAATATTTACGTGTCCGCGAACTGGATATCCGCGATATTCTGAATCGCACATTAGGCCATCTAACGGGGCTGCCCCCGGTTCCGCTTTCAGTTGACGGTGAAATCATATTATTAGCTGAAGAGCTGCTGCCGTCACAGATGGTTGGGTTGAATCACCAACAGGTTAAAGGCATCTGTTTAAGCCAAGGGCATATTATGTCTCATAGCGCTATTTTGGCGAAAGAGCTGGATATTCCCATGTTAGTCGGTGCTATGGGCTGCCTTGAGGCGAGCCGTAATGGGCAAACTGCTTTGTTAGATACGGCACTTGGGGTATTGAAACTCCAGTAACTCATTACCGCCAAAATTGTCACTTTAATAGGCAGCCCAGCATCAATCAAGGGCTGCTATTTGAGGAATCAGGCAGGCCAGTGGGGCCAAAATTTGTTTATCCCATTGATGATGTGTTTTTATTCGTGTTGCCCCTGCCCGCCGAATCTTATCTCTTTCCACTTCAGATAATGGGTAAACCTGACGTATCACTGCTGCCAGATTTTCTGCATCCCCGGCTCGATACCGGAACCCATCAATACCTTGCTCGACTTGCTCACTTAACCCCCCTGAGTCAGCGACGACTAATAACGCCCCCTGTCCTCTGGCTAACCAGCGCGCTTCCATGGGGATTAAGCCATTGGGTTCATTCTCAGCAGAAAGCACGCAAACCTGAGTATTGCGCCATTGAATAAGGCACGCCATGAGTTCTCGATCAAATGAATTTATTATTGAGGACTGTATCGGGAGCTGGCGGGCTAATGCCGATAATTCGGGCAAAATAGGATCACTGACGATAACTGGATGAATATCATTATCCAGATAACAGCTCGCTTTGAGTAATAAATCATGACGTTTGTAGCGCACCCCTCTACCGAGAGTGATTGCCAATGGGCGCTCCAGTGGTATTTCATATTGTGAAAGTGTGTCACTGATCTCCTGATCACTGCGAATCCGAAACCAAGGATCGTTGAAATTAATCCCTGCCGGTACAGGGACGAAAGAGGTTGGATCTGCGCCATACTCTTTTACTAAATGGGCCGCCATAAATTGGCTGATACTCCCCAATTTAATATTTGAATCAATCTTGGCCCAATGGATGGGTAATGATTCTGCCATCAGACGTTCAGGATTAGGCAATGGCATTTCATGATTAAATGCGGTGCCATGAGAGATATAGATAATCTTTAAATTAACCCCCTCCATCGCCGCATGGAGACGCGCAATTAAAGGGGTAAATGAGAAGGGCAGTTCATGACAAAAAGCCAAGGTGATATCATAATCTGCACTGATATCCATGATTTTTGCTGCCCCTGCGGCTGAAGAGACTTGCCAGTTTTGTATATTACCCAGAAAATTATCACCATAGGGCCATGAACACCCCGCACCTCTCCCTTGAGTCATATTGGGCACCGTTGAAAAAGTGCCCCCCATATGGTGAATTTGACTTATATAGTGGGTGCGGCACTCGTTATCATAGAAAGCATGGTACCTGCTGCATGCAATCTCAATAAAATGAGCCTCCAGAATAATATTGTTATCTGCTAACAGATTAATCACCTCAGGCAGTGCTTGGATCTGCCCTCGGATATAAGAACCCACGCCACCTACAAACAGTTGAATACCTTCCGTGGCTAAATGAATAACACCGACTTTCAGTTTTTTTTCTTCGTTATTCGGCGATCTGTTTTTCGACATAAAAACCTCATGTTTTTATAATGTCATAGGATGAATAATTTGATTTATCCCGCGCCACTAAACGGGTTTTTTCTTGGATACCCGGTAGTTATTGATAAACAATAAATCTAAACCGCAATTTAGGAATAAGTTAATGGCGTCACTGGGGGTTTCAACGATCGGCATTCCTTTGGTGTTCAACGAAGTATTTAGTAGAATGGGTATTCTAGTCTCCTCATAAAAAGAGGTTATCAATTTATGGAACTTTTTATTGATTTCCTTTTTAACGGTTTGTACTCGAGCACTCCCATCGACATGGACAATTGAGGGCAAATCAGATTGGTATTGCGCTTTGACATAGGCAATAAATAGCATGTAGTCACTGTCATGATTCAATTCGAAATAGTCATGCACTTTTTCGTGTAGCACCGCTGGCGCAAAAGGCCGAAAATCCTCTCGATACTTCACATTCGCATTAATATGATCTCTCATGTCAGAGTTGCGGGGATCGGCCAAAATACTTCTATTGCCTAAAGCACGAGGCCCAAATTCAGACGCGCCCTGAAACCAAGCTATCACATGGCCAGCCGCAATGGATTTTGCTGCCATAGTTTCAATGTCATCATAATAGCTGTACTCGAGGCTCTCGGTATGTTTCTCAAGTTCTTGCTCGACACTCATATCGCTGTAAGTTTTACCAAAATAGGTTGAACCCGAATGTTTTACTCGCTCTTTTTTCAGTACCTCTAACCAACCATAATAACAACAACCAATAGAAAGCCCATTGTCACCTGCCGCCGGTTGAATATAGAGATCGTCAAACTCGCACCCTTTAATCAGCTTTTCATTTGCCGTGGCATTTAAAGCCACGCCACCGGCATAAGCGAAGTACTTCATCGGATGAAGATGGTAATAATAATCAAACAGATAGAATAGTGCCTCCTCAAGTTTAGATTGCGCCCAATAAGCCAGATCTGAATAGTATTGGAAATTATCTTTAAAATGCGTCGGACGGGTATTGAGCAGGGGATCTATATTCGCCCACCAATCGTTACGGAGTGTAATTTTGCCAGCGTCGAAAAAGAAAGGCTCCCAATGAATCATATTGGGCCTACCGTAAGGGGCCAGTCCCATCAATTTACCGGCACAATCCAACTCGCCAAAAATATACAATGCAATTCCTTCGTAGAACTCGCCAATGGAATTCTCAATTTCCCATGTCGAAACAGGGTAGTCTCTGCGATTCTTTCGATTAACCCAGCGGGAAAAGTCTTTGAATACAGGCGTCATCTTGCCATCTTGATAAACGTAGTAGCTACAAGTCTCCCAATAGCGGTAGCGATTATTAACATGAATGTTGTTTACGCCGTAAATATGTTCAACAGCATCATTACAACTATCTAAACTGCCGCCATGTCCATCAATCACGACCACGCCCATATCATCAAAAGGTGATGTACCTACTGCGCTATAAGCATGGGCTAAGTGATGAGAAATTGTCACAATGGGAACCATTGATGGCAAAATCCTATTTTTACGCTCTTCTAATTGTTCGCTAAATAATGGGCTGTAAGAGTTTTGCTCTACTATCAGTGAGAGGTCATGATATTCAATACCTGCTGCATCTAAACAGTATTGGATAGTTTTATTATCATTAAAACCATCATGCTTTACTCTGGATAATCTCTCTTTCTCGATGGCAAATATAATTTCACCGTCTTTCATTAAGCAGGTAGAGCCATCATGAGATAAAGCCGTGCCGAGAATGTAAATAGGTTTGCACATAATTAATATCCTTATTTATTATCATATTAATCTAAAATATAAGCGAGCCGGCGTGATAGAGCGAGTGTCGTTAACGAGGGGTTCGCCGCGCCAGGACGGGGGAATGTACAGGGGCCGACGGCATATAACTTATTGATGTTTTTGAATTCACTCCTTTCGTTAAGTATTTCGCCAAGAGGAAGAGTGCTACTTTCATGGTTTTCTGTTCCAAGTGGGCTTATCCATGTTGCAGGAACATGATAATCAACCGCTCTTAATGGAGAGTGAAACTCATCATAGACATCGCCCATCGTTCTGGCATGGACACTAAAACCACCATCAAAGGCTAAAGGCGAAAAAGGTATTTTTATTTGTTGGCATATCTCATGCCAGAAAATATTTAATTCATCCTGTTCTTTATGAATTAATATATTATCCTCATTACTTAAATGAGATGATATCGATAATGGAATTGCTTCTTTATCATCTCTCTCTACCTTAATATACCCATCAATTGATGGAATCTGCTCGCCCATAGTCCATGCTTCTAATTCAACACCAAAGTCGGATTGACTGAGCGTAAAGAACAGGTTGAATCGTTCGCCTGATAGGCTGTGACTAAAAAAGATAGTGTCGGGATGAGTTTCAATTAATTCCCTGAACATCATAGGTGCTGCGTGATGCTCAAGCGTCACATTAAATCCTTGCACGATATGATCAACCAGACCGGTTATTTTCTTCTCAATCAAATGCCCGGAATCATAAAGTGCCTGTGCAGCTAAACGTGAGTTCTCAATGGTGCCCAAGGCGAGAACACACTTATCGGCTAATATGTGGTGTACCTCATTTGACTCAATATTTCGCAATTTCACCCCAATACAGTGGCCATTGCTAATCATAATCGCGATAGCTTCATAGCCAGAAATGATGGGCAGAATAGTTTCTGATTGGCCTGCTTCGCGCCAATAGGATAAGGGTGAGTAGGCTTCCCAGCGGTCTGATGAATCGATATTACGCGTGGCCTGCGGTGTGACTTTAAATTTAAAATCAGCAAGCTGGAATGAGTGGTCAGCGTCATAACTCTTCTCTGCCCATGCCAATATTTCAGACTCTACTTGGGTGTAAAGTGGTGGGCCACCTAACCACGTTTCAGTGAGGTCACTGACAATTTGTGGAGGCCAGAATTTGAGGGCATCGGCTTCTATTGGCAGAATAACGCCATGCCAATAGAGTGATCTGCCACCCACTCTTCGACGCAAGCAGCTCCCTTTCGAAAAGTGGGGTTCACTTAATGACCGCCAGGATCGGAAGGCGTATTTATCTGACTCTTCATTTTTCCAAAATTTATCAGCATGCTGATATTCGTCACCGGCATTGATATGGCAGCCATCGGCCATTGGCCCCACATCAATAACAACCACGTTTTTAACCGCTCGATGGTGTAAATGCTTGGCTAGCTCTAAACCTGACATTCCCGCCCCGAGGATCAAAATGTTTATTTCAGAGGGAATATGATTGCTATTCTTGAGAGTATTATCATCTACAATATTCATGCTATTTCCTTTATCGTCAGAGGCTTACCGAGAAAATTATTATTGATACTTAAGTGATACCGCGTTACAACAATTGATGTATAAACCTTTCCCACGGGCCTTGAGGGAATTTTTCTTGAACAAGCCGCTTATTACGGACTAATCGCATTTTCATTTTTTCTTCTCCGGCGGTATGCGGGTGCATCCACTCAAATAGCTGTTGTGCCGCATCTCGAGGGTGATTGGGAATCACTTTTATATGTTGATATTCAGCACCATAAAACTCGGTGAAAGCAGAATAGTGCGTCACTGCGCAGGGGAGTTCGGCAATAGCTGCAAGGGCTGGGCCTAAACCAACGCTTTCGACATTTTCGACATTCGGTGTAAATAAAACCGCCCCAGACAGAGCATGGCAAATCTTGAGCAGATCAATTTCATCTAAATACCATCTATGTTCGTTATCTTTATATGTCTGCAACGGAACCTCATTTAAGAAAATAATTTCATTATCAAGATTAAGATATTCTACCTGCGCTTTTAACTCAGAGGCATACTCAGGATCTTCATCCATATTGCCAAATATGAGTAATTTCGGTGTGGCTAATGTTTTCTCTTGATAAATATTAAATAGCTCACTAAATACACTGATTGATATTTCAATCCCTTTAACTCTGAACACCCGGACAGGAACAATAACAACAGCAGAATCTGTCGGGATATGATGTTGGTTTAAAAATTCACTATGCCTCTCTTTGAGAGCCGATAGCTCAATGGTTGGCAATATGTTTGGGATGACATCGGGCTTCATTGTTGTTGGGTAGCTTCTGCTCTCATTTGCCAGTGCTTCAGAGGCGACTATCCATTTAGTATAAGTATTATCTTGGGGTATTGGCGTCAACGGATTTGGTTCTTTAGGGTATAACCTCGCTTCATTTTCATAAATGGCATAACTGCCAAAGAGGTCATGATCCCAAAAAATAATGCCGCCATTATCTTTTTTATCCCAATACTTTTTCGCGGCGTTATGAAGCGCAAGGCTAACAGGGGCCGCATCAGAAAGTGTCAGATTTAAAGAGAATACCCAGTCAATAGCATTATTCTCAAACCAATGAATAAAGTACTCTTCATAGGCTTCAGAAATTGAAGCCATCTCCGCCCTGACATCATTAATCTCTGTGCTTGTTAATGATTCATATTTTGAAATCTGACTTCTTATACTGGAAAATCTATCACTACAAATAGCATTATATGTTGAATGTTGATGGATAGAGCTGACTTTCATCCAGATTGGATAATGTGATTTCTCACTCCCGTTTGGGAAGAAGTGTTTTTTGTCTGGCCGCCAAGAAAATCCTAAGTCTGCCGGTATTTCATTAATGATAATATTATTTTTTATGGCTATTTCTACGACATTTCTAAATATGGTTAGCAGGCCACTGGTTGGAAGTCCATCTCCTGATATGACAGCCCATTTCATTTTTCTCATTATCGAATTCCTGAGGTTAATTGTCTAATTTAATCAATTTTTTGGATAGGTAATTAATTAATATTAAAATGAACAAACAACTTATGATTACTGCAATAAGTGCAACTCTTAAAGATGTCATATCTGCCAGCATCCCGAGTAAAGGTGGAGTGAGCAGTAGGCCAACTCTTGACATCCAAGTGGCGAAAGTGATCCCGTTAGTGGCATTGATATTAGGTAGTTGACCAATAAATGAAATTATTAATGGGAATACAACTGATATCCCCAGTCCAATTAATGAGAATCCTAATACTGTAATAATAGATGAATGGATGCCGACTACGATGATCACACCGAATGCAGCGATGATCACGCCACACTTTAATGTGATTATCTTACCAAATCTGTTAGTGAAGGCGTCGCCAAAAACACGACCAATCACCATGCATATTTGACAGGCTAAATAAGGTAAACCAGACGTCGTAGATGAAACTTCATAGTTGTCCTTCATATAGATTGCTCCCCATATACTGGCTGTTTCCTCTATGCCGCAGGTGAATACGAGTATAATTAAGGCAATGAAATACAGTTCTTTTTCAGGGAAACTCATTTTTTGTTTAATATTTCCACGTATAAATATTTCACTTTGCGTTTTTCCGCTTTGGAAAAAAATAATATAAGCCATTAACATGGCTAAGTTTATACAGAATATAGCAATGCTAAATTGACCCATTGAAAGACCTGCGCCAATAGCAGATACCGCAATAACTCCCCCCCAAATGGTGCCAATACTGCCCGCGCCATGGAATCGATTAATTAAGCTTTGACCATAGGATTTTTGTACATTAATAGCTTGTACATTGATGCAAGTATCGCCCCAAGAGTCAAAAATACCAAATAGAAAAAGTGTTAGTGTTATTCCATACCATGATGATGAAAAAGGAACTATTGATATGCAAGTAATTAAAAGTATAAAGGTTATATTTGTTGCCCAATATAACCCAATGAAATGGATAACTCTTTTCGAGAGTAATCCAAAAGTAATAGAGCCTGCTGGGATCGCCGATACCATGATACCCACCATAGAGTTATTAAGCTCAAAGCGCTCCTTTATTTCAGGAAGCCAAGGCACTAAGCTGGCATAGACCACCCCATGAATGAAGAATAAAAGTGATAATATAATACTTTGTTTTTTTTGCAGACTTACAATATTCATTAAGTTAATGTCGTATAATATTATAGTGACGATATCAGGTTAAAATCAAAACCGAGTATGTTTCGGTATCCAATTTTTATCGATGGCTCTTTTAATGTTATTGGTGTGACTTGGTGCCAAATGGTTGAGTTCTTATCAATATGGAATAACCCTTCACCCGCCGATAAGGTATGCGACTGAATAAAGGCTTTTCTTTCAGCACAGTAGAGTTGGCTGGTGCCGCCCTCAATATTGTATTTATCAATTACCAGAGCCGATACGATATAGTCGCTGCCATCCTGATGTAAACCTTCGGGGGAGTTACAAGCTGATGGTATTGAGCCATCAATAAGCAAAGACATTTGATGGCAGGTGACTTCAATTTTTGTAGGTTTTTTCTGGGATTCACATTCACACAATATCTCCAAGAAGTTTCTAATGAGCACTTTTAATATGGGCGAATGTCGGGTTGCCAACGCCATGGGGGGAAATTTACGGATGAGTTTTCTTAAATCGAATGGATGGTCAGCCCGCTGAGTAAAACTGGCTAGTTCAGGCAACTCAATATTATTCACTATCCATCGATTATTAATGTATTCAGCGACAAATCGACTCATACTTCTTTTCCTAAAGGGCTTATAGGCGTAAAACGTTTTTTTATCTTCATCCGGTAACCTTGATATCAAGTGTTGAATTATTGTGGAGTGAATTGTTGTGGGGGCTAATTCATCATCAAGGTAGTGCTGCGCCTCCTGTAAGATGATCTTCTTCTCTTCAGGATACAGGTCAATTAATAGTTTTAATTGAGATATTTTTATATCATTTAGATCCCAGGTTAATAGTTCAAATGGCATTTCATTTTTAATTGACTCTATATTTATTCCAAATTCATTTGTATTAAACTTAATTATTTTATATTTCAATGTCATGAATCACATATCCTGTTTTAATGGGTGTTATTTGTGTTTTATACTCGCTGATATAAAGTTCCAAAATGAATTTAACCTATTTATATATTTTTATTATACGTGCCCGTTTCTGTTTGGATGTTTTTTATATCTCAAAGATTTCTTTTCAGCAAGCATTTATAATTACATGTGCTTTAAGATATTAAGCTAATCATGCTGTTAAATAATATTTCACTCGATGATGGATGGCTTTATTGACTGCTGATGAAAATATATAGAGTAAAAATGAGTAACATGAAAAAGTAAGATCATATTTTGGTTTTATCAACTATTTCTCAGGCTGAGAAGGATTGATATTAAGTGGATGGGGATTCAGCGCTCTTAAATTGCTGAATATTCATCTGGTGGAGTTTAATTTTGCGCCATAATGTTGTGCGGCCTATCCCTAATAAGGTCGCCATCTCATTGAGTTGGCCTTGGCATACCAGTGCGGCACGAATGATGGCCTGCCTTTCTAATTCTTGTAGTGATAATACGGGTTGAGGTTGCGGCATATCTGGCTCTAATACCAGTTTCTCTCCCAGTAAATGCTCAGGCAAGTCATTGAGAATAATGCGGTTATTGTGACAGGCCATCGCTGCCCGCTCGACCACACTTTTCAACTCCTGATCATTGCCCGGCCAAGGATATTGGCCTAGCTGGCGGATAACACTCTCATCAGGTTGATATTGGCAGTGGAAATGTTGCCCAAGGCTGGCCAGCGTATGCTGGACCAGTAGGGGGATATCCTGTTGGCGCTGGCGCAGGGGAGGAATATGTAACTCGAAAGCTTGCAGGGTATAAAACAACTGACGGCGAAAGCGCCCTTGCTTCACCAGCAGTGGTAGATCTGCGCCAGTGGCGGTAATAATTCTCACATCTACCGGGATGACCCGATTGGAGTTTATCCGCATCACCATGCCAGTTTTGACAATTTGCAGCAGTGCTGACTGCATTTCGGGCGACAGATACTCGACTTGCTCCAGATAGAGAGTGCCACCATTCGCCAGCTCAAACTTGCTGGGCTGGCCGGACTCCCCCTCGCTGGCATCACTGCCCAGGAACTCTCGCGCCATCAAATTTTGGGGTAATGCCTGACAATTCAGCACGATATAAGGGCCATCGGCTTGATTGCTGGCATTATGAATGGCCTGCCCCAATTGCTGTTTGCCTACCCCCTCTTCTCCGTGCAGCAAAATGGGGTGATGGCCTTTGGCAGCTTGCTTGCCATAGCGCACTAAGCGGCGCATTTCGAGCGACGCAATAGGCATATCGTCAAACGTATAACTGGCTCGCCCTAATTGGCTGGAAACCATACGCCGCAGCAATTCTTGTGGGTGCAGCAAGGCGATATAACCGCAGCGATCACCATCAGGGATGGGTTTGAGGGTCAACAGCGCGGGAATAAATTGCTGCTGATTTTCAAAGGTCACTTCCACATGGCTGAGGGGGGTGCGATGCAAAATAGCGTGGGTCAGCAAGGCGGGCAGGGTCAGCAGGTCCGTGACGGGCTTGCCGAGACTACTGGTTTCATCTAGCTGCAAAATGGCGGCTGCACGATGGTTGAGATAGAGCAGATAGCCGCGTTGGTCCCATGCCATGACCCCATCTTCAACCCCATCCAGCAGGGCATTAAGCTCATTCAGATGGCGGTTAGTTTCCGCCAGTAGGGTGTCGGCGTGCAGATAATTGCCAATCTCGCGGGCGATCGCCAAGGTGAGCGGCAAATCACTGGCGGCGTTATCGGCCAGCAAACTCCCCAACACAATCACCGCGCGCTGGCGGCCACTGTTGTCATACACCGGAGTGGCACAAAAACGCCACGGATGCAGCGCTTGCTTAAAATGTTGTTGACCGCTGACCTGTACCGGATGCCCTTCGGCTATTGCCAGCGCAGGGGCATTGGTGCCGATTAATCCTTCAGCCCAATAACTGCCGCAATCAATGCCCAGCGCCCGCAACTGGCTAATGGTCTGCGGATGGCCGCATTGCCACAAGGTACAGCCGCTTTCATCGAGAATTAAGAGCACGCAGTGGCGTGATTCCATGTACTCATAGGCATCTTCCAGTGCAGCCTGACCTAGCACTAATAAGTCATTTTTGCGCTGACAAATGGACTGAAAGGTGGCCCCCGCCGCGCGGTGTGGCTCGCGCCATTGCTGCGCTTGCATCAGTTTTTTGCAGCGCTGCCAAGAGCTAATCAGTGCAGGTGTATCAACCGGTTCACTGTGGCTCATTCAGTGCCTTAGAACCCGGATGACGCCAATGGATCTGGCCCGGTAGGATTAGATGATTTTGCGCCAGTGGCGTTTCGGCGATTAAGGCGGTGATCATCTCAAAGCTATGGCGCGCCAGCCCTGGGCAGTCCTGCGCGATGGTGTCTATTTTCAGGGGTAAGCAGTCGAACAGATAGTGATCGTCAAAACTGCAAAGATGGATGTCGCTCTCCATGAGCTGATGCTGATTAAGATAGCGCAACACCCCTTCCAGCAGACCACAAGCCGCAGTAAATACCGCTTTGGGTGGTCGCCCCAATTGCGCGCAGAGTTGGGCAATCATTTCATAGCCGGAGCTAGGTAGATAATGGCCGCTGAGTATCCATTCTGGTCGACACTCAACCCCTGCCTGTTGCAGCCCTTGCTGAAAACCGGCTAAACGATCGCGGGTAGGGGAGATGCGCGGCTGGCCGCCGAGAAAGTAAAATTCATCGGGATGTTGGCGAGCCACCTTCTCAACCAGTGCGGAGGTGGAGGCTACAGAGTCGGTGATCACCAGCGGTAAGTCTGACTCACCAATCAACCGATCCATCTGCACGACAGGTAGGCGGGCATTGATCTTTTGGTATTCGCTATCACTTAGCTGGCTAGAGGCGACAATCAAACCATCCACTTGGCGCTGTACCAAGCTGTTTACCGCCATCATCTCCTGACCGGGGTTTTCATCGGTACAGGCGATCAGCAGTTGTAAACCCGCTTCGCGACAGAGCATCTCCAGCTCACGGGAGATCAGCGCAAAACCGTGGTTGGTCATCTCTGGCACAACTAACCCGATGGTATGGCTGCGAGTTGACCGCAGCGAACGGGCATGGAAGCTCGGCTGGTAGTTGTGCTCGCTGGCGAGGGCAATAATACGATCTCGCGTTTCATCCGAAACACGATACTCCTTGCTGCGCCCATTAAGCACCAGACTGGTGGTCGATTTCGACACACCCGCCAGTTTGGCGATATCGTTGATGGTGATGCGTTTTTTGCTTTTTAACAGGTTATCGTTTTTCACGGATCATCGTTTTTCGCTGGGTGAATTTGCCATCTTGAAAGATAACTCATTCTAACATGGGCGAAGACAACAACCAGTGCCGCAGACACAGTTCGGCATTTCCGTTAAAAATGGCTATCGGCTCTTCTGTCGGGAAGTAGCACGAGGTCATGACCGCTTCACCGTGATTGATAAAGATCTCGATGCTGCAACGATCGCAAAGCAGTTGTAACTGCTGCAACTCCCCCCACCAATAGCGAGATTCTTGCAATCCCGTGCGCAGATTATGGCGGCTCAGGGTGATGCGTTCGCCATCCCAGACCAAAATCAAAGCATCACCCAATTCGAGGACAAAAGGTTCACTGATGTTGACGATGATCTCAGCACTGCTGATGGGCAGTGCCGGGGCATCTTGCGCGCGGCCTTGCCATTGTTGATGTTCGCCGCGCAGGGCGGTTAATTCACGAGCGGGCCGCTGAATTAATTTGCCCTCATCCAAGCTCAACTCGCGCGGGCAGGTCATGGTATGAATCCAGCCATAGGCAACGGTTGGGTGGTACAGCTCATCGTCATCTGGAATCCCCATCCAGCCGAAGAGCAGGCGACGGCCATCTGCGGCCAGTGTGGTTTGCGGCGCATAGAATTCAAATCCGGCATCCATTTCGTGGAAATCCTGATGGCCGAGCACGGCGTTGGCATAATCCAATTTGCCTAGCAAATAGCCCGCTTGGAAGGTATTACGATAGCACTCAGCTTCGGCGGGTATCCCTTGCGGGCAGAACATCAAAACGTCCTGCTCGCCCAAAGTGAAGAGATCGGGGCACTCCCACATGTAGCCGAATGACCCCAAGCCCCCCAGCCCGGAACCGGCGATCTCACCCAGATTTTGCCATTCATGCAGATTATCGGAGCGCAACAGCAGGACTTTGCCTTGCCGTTGCTTATCTTGCGCGCCCAGTACCATGTACCATTGGCCGTTGTGTTGCCACACTTTAGGGTCGCGAACATGACCAGTGTAACCCGCAGGCAGAGAGAGAACTGGTCCCAGCTTGTCGAATTCACCCTGTTCGTTCTCCTGCGCCAGACACTGGAAAGCGGTGCGGGAGCCGTCGGGATACTTCACATTGCCGGTGTAAATCAAGGTGATAAGATCATCAACGATCACCGCTGAACCGGAGTAGCAGCCGTGACTTTCGTACTCCTCACTGGGAACTAACGCCACTGGCTGATGCTCCCAATGCACCAGATCAGGGCTGCGCCAGTGACCCCAATACTTACTGCCGTGGCGGCAATCCAGTGGATTCCATTGATAGAACAGATGATAGTAGCCAGCATGATAAATGAATCCATTGGGATCATTTAGCAACCCGACACAGGGGGCCAGATGCCAGCTAGGGCGGTGCGGGTCTTGCGATGCGCGGATCTGACCGCGCATCACTGCCAGCGTAAGGTGTTTCAGTAAACTGGCTTCTTGCATTATTCGCTGTCCGTTTTGTATTTAAGTAGCAGAGAAATAATAAATGCAGCGCCGAAGGCAATAACCAATCCAATCAGATAGTTAATGATGGAGTTACCTTGCACGATGGCGATGCCAGGAATACCGGTTAAACCCACCGCCGTCATATTGACATGATTGGCCACCACCCATGCACCCCCTAACGCCCCGCCTGCCAGTGCTGCGAGGAAGGGTTTGATAAAGCGCAGGTTAATCCCGAAAATGGCCGCTTCGGTAATCCCCAGCATGGCAGAAAAGGCGGACGGAATAACAATGGCCTTAATCTTGGTATCACGAGTTTTAAAGTAAACCGCCAAACAGGCTCCCCCTTGTGCGACATTCGCCATGGACCAAATCGGCAGCAAGAAGTTAACGCCGATATTGGGATTCCCTAGCAAGCCTGCTTCGATAGCATGGAAGCTATGGTGGATACCAGTGATCACGATAATTGAATATAGACCGCCAAACAGCAATCCGGCGAGCCAACCAGCATGGGAAATCAGGGTGCTAAGCACCAATGAGATCCCGTCACCCAGTACGCGTCCAGCGGGGCCGATAAACAGCAGTGCGACAAAACCGGTGATAATGACCGTCAGGAATGGCGTGAGGATCAAATCCAGCGCATCCGGGATCACTTTGCGAAGGCGCTTTTCCAATAGGCTCATAAACCACACCGCCAGCAACACCGGGAACACCGTGCCCTGATAGCCGATCATCGCCACCTCCATACCAAAAAAATTCATGGTATGGAAACCGCCCGCAACGCCCCAAGCATTGGTCAGCGCGGGATGGGTCAGAATGCCGCCTAAGGTCGCGCCCAGATAGGGATTACCGCCAAACTCCTTCGCGGCGGTGAAACCAATCAAGATCGGCAAAATAATAAAGGCGGCGGAGCTGAACATATCCAGCATAATAAATAGCGCACTGTTGGCGTCTGCCCAGCCATAGGTTTTCACCATGCCGAGCAGGCCCATCAGCAGACCTGAGGCTACAATTGCCGGGATAATCGGGACAAATATGTTGGATAACAGGCGAGCAATGCGCTGGAATGGATTCAGTTTACGGGCTGCTGCATCGGCAGCTTCTGATTTACTGGATTCGTTGATGCCCGCGACTTGAATAAACTCAGCATAGACTTTATTCACCAGTCCCGTGCCGAAAATCACCTGCAATTGCCCAGCGTTACTGAAACAGCCTTTAACGCCATCAAGTTTTTCCACCGCCGATTTCTGCACCAGAGAGTCATCCGCCAGCACCAAACGCAGGCGGGTAGCGCAGTGCGCAGCACTGACAATATTCTCTTTGCCGCCAAGCAACGGGAGCAGAGCCTTTACGGTCTCATTAATATTCATTCTATCCCTCGCATATTCATTCCGCTTTCTACCTGCCGTAGGGTGTTGATGGCAGAATATCGTCGTCAGCGGATGGTTATCAAATAGGTTTCCCGCTGTGGCAGCCTACCCTCTACCTACAGCGGGGGATGGTCAGAACCAGGTTTCCATTTGGATACCAAAGTTCCATTGACCGCCAGCCGCAAAATCATTTTTACCGAAGGCATCATCCTTGGCGTAATTATCCAGATCTTGGCTCCAATCCATGTAGGTGGCGAAGAGACGTATTTCCGGGCGGCTGAAGAAGTTACTGATATCACCCGCTTTAAAGGTCGGTGCAAAGGTCAGCTTATAGAAGCCACCGCTCACTTTGTGGTAATCCTTGTAGCCCTGCGGGTCCAGATTCATGTACTGATAGCTACCTTCATAGGCCAGCGCAAAGTTCTCAGTGATTTCCTGAATCAGACGGGCATTAAAGGTGACCCACTGATATTTATCGCCCTCAACATAACGATCTTTACTTTGTTGCGCCAAGATAACAGGAGCCAGACTCCAGCTCTTGCTCAGTGCAGTTGTCCCGTAGGTAGCGAAACGCCAAGTGTCTGCGCCGCTGGTCAAATTGCCATCGGCACCAATGGATTTAACTTCAGCGCCTAAGCCATGCCCATATAACAGTGCTGTTTTTGATGTCCCGTCGCGCAGCCCATAGAAGCTGTCGCCGTGGTACGCCAACATGCTGTGGATGCCTTTATCCGCCGCATGGGTATTGATGGTTTCGCCACTGTTTTCGCGCGCTTCGTTATCTTTGGCACGCAAGCCGCTGACCATCCACTGGAATCGGCCGCCGTCGCTATAGGGAGAGAAATAGTTATTGGCGGTGAAAATATAGCTCTGAATATCGCTGTTAACATTCTCGATCTCGCCATAATTGCGGCCATACAACGAGAAGTTGCTCTTCAGACTCTCATTCCACTTGATGTCATAAATACCGCCCCCCGTACCGGCAAGAAACACGACATCGGAATCCAGCCAGTGGATATCGAAATTATCGCGATCAAAACGTTTACCGGCCCACAAGGTCGTGTCTTTGAAAATGCCATTGAAGGTCGGTAGGGTGCCCAGTTCAACAAACGCCTGACGCACATTGAGGTCGCTGCTGTCGGCGGTCCAGTCGTTATAGCTGCGCTGACCATCGGCCAGCATCACTTTGTAGCGAGTGGTCGCCCCATTATCAAGTTTCTGTTTTTTCTCAAGATTGACTTCAACATAGGTATCTGGCTCATTACCTAAACGGCCTATTGCGCCGCCAGTGCTACCGGCCGGTGAGACATAAGGGCCGCCCTGAGTGCCGGTGCCGGATGAGTTCATCAATAGCCCAGAGCGGGCATAACCGTGGAACTCAAACCCATTGTCACTGGCGGTTTTGCTCTCTAACTTCTCGGTACGTTTCGCGACCTGAACGGTTTTTTCTTCTGCCTGAAGTGTGCGAACTTCCAGTTTTTGTGCTTGTTTTTCTGCAATTTCGGCGCGAGTTTCTGCATTTTTCGCCCGTTGTTCGGCTTGTTGTAATCGCTGCTCTAATGCATTGAGGCGGGCTTCGATATCACTCTTTGGGACTGCTGAGGCGGTAGTCGTTGCACAGGAAAGAATAAGTCCTATTGATACAGCAAGATAGCTTGGTTTTATCATCATTTTTTATATCACTCGGTATGTGATTGATTGTATTTATGCTAAACAGCTAAACCGGTTTTTCATGGCTAACATACGGGCGATCCCTTGGGATTAGCAAAACATTTTGCTAACCCGATTCAGCTATTGTGATCTGCTCTACAAATTGAGTGATATGGCGCGAGAGTCAGCATATGGAAGAGATAAGCGAGATCAAAAAACGGCGTCTGGTGAGATTTCCGTGCTGGGTGTTTAGCAAAAATGTGTCGAGTGAGAAAGGGGAGCGGATACCGACCCTAAGTGGGTATCCGACTCTCTCTAGGCAGTTAGTGCTCGCGTTGTAGAAATCGCGCCAGCTCTTGCGCATTTGGCAGTGCGGTCATGGCCCCTTTGGCGCTGGTGGCTAATGCGCCGCAGGCTTGCGCCCTTTCGATCGCCAGCGTGAGATCCTGACTCAAGTGCCAATCCGGGCATTGGGCCAAGGCTGCCAGCAACCCCGCCACAAAAGCATCCCCCGCGCCAGTGGTATCTATGGGGGTGATTCTGCGGCTTGGATACTTTTTCAGGCCACGGCGGTTATGCACCCAAACGCCCTCAGCACCCAGTGTCACCAGCAGTAATTTGCAGGCATAGTCAGCCATTACCTGCTCCATGGCGGTGGCAATATCTGCATGTGGGCAGATAAAGTTCAGCTCTTCCAGCGATAATTTGACTACATCAGCCAACTGCAACGCCTGTTGCAGGCAGGGGAGTAGCTCTTGTGGTGCGCGCCAGATATCAGCACGAATATTGGGATCAAAGCTGACCCATCCGCCATCGGTTTTCATGCGCCGCATCGCCTCAAATGCCGTGCTACGGCTGGGTTCCTGGCTCAAGGCAATAGAGCAAAGATGTAACCACTGATTCGGCTTAAACTCCGGTAAATCATCGAGTTGCAGAAACAGGTCCGCGCTCGGCGTCACCATAAATGTAAAGGTGCGCTCGCCGTGCTCATCCAAATCCACTACCACTGTGGAGGTATGGTGGGCGGGGTCCAGTATCATGGCGCGGGTATCAACATTCTCTTGCTGCAATACCTGCTGCATAAAGCGGCCAAAGCTATCTTGCCCCACTCGCCCAATAAAAGCGCTTTTGCCGCCTAATCTGGCAATGCCGACAGCCACATTCGCGGGTGCCCCACCAGGGCACTTTAGGTAACTGTTTGAATTTTCTGGGACTAAATCAATGACAGCATCGCCCAAAACCCAAATGGTGTTTTCCATGATAAACCCCTATTTTCTTCAATATTACTTTCTGCTAAAAGTAGAAGAATCGGTTTAGCAAAGCAACAGAATAATGATTTATCGATAGAAACAGCAAATACCACCCTAAAAAATATTTAATCGCGACACCGAAGACAATGATTCAATTTATGAAAAGATATGGATTATCATTTACGAAGCGCACGCCGGTATGCCAGGCGAGCTGACCAGCGCGCAATATGCTACCCATCTTTTCCAATCAACTGACCCTTCGATCAGTTTGATGGCCGCCGCCGCGATATGTCATTCAAAATGCTTTCCCGCCCGCTTACCCCTTTTCCTTAATTATCGTGCTCTTAGATAAATGATAATCATTATTGTACGGGTGTTTTGGAACGTGAGTTTTATTCAAGATCTGCGCCAAGGGTATAGCTGAAATTTATCTGGATGGTGGGGGGAGTATTAGGATGGGATTAATAGCGTCACTGACCATTCTAAAATGAATTATGTCACGCTGAGAATTAGAATGATTCGCTTAAATAGATGTTTTCTGCAAACGGATGAGCCAATAATTTATTTTTGTCTATACGATGGCACGGCTTAATAACATAATGAGAGCGAAAAATAATGCCGCAGTATTAAGCTCAACCATTAGCGGTGGAAATAATAATTGAGCGACGTGCTATGCCATTTTGTCAAGGTGACGACTCAACATTTGAGAATTTCTTCCCGGCAAAAGCGACTTTATTTCGGCCATCTTTTTTAGCTCGGTAGAGTGCCTCATCTGCTGCTTTGAGTGAGGAAGCCAAATCATAGGCTTGCAGAGGGGAAATGCCCGCACTCAGTGTGACCGTTGTGGAGACTTTATGATTGAAAACATGCGGTATATCAAGCCCTAACACTCGTTGGCGCACACGCTCCGCTAATTGGCTGGCATACTCCTCACTCACATGTGTCAGTAACACCAAAAACTCCTCGCCACCATAGCGCACCACAATATCTCGTGAGCGCACGGCGTCACGAATCGCCGCCGCAACCCGCACCAGCGCTTGATCGCCCATGGTGTGACCATAGTTGTCGTTATAGGCTTTAAAATGGTCGATGTCGAGCAGCAGCACATAATGATTACCTGGGGACTGCGCTAATAGTGTCTCGAGTTTGTTCTCCAGACCCCGGCGATTATACAAACTGGTTAGGGGGTCTATCATGCTTAAATCACTGAACTTTTCTCTTTCATTATAAAGGCGTGCGACAAGTTTTCGGGTAAAGTCATCACTGCGCCGCGACATCAAATGATGTAGAGAGAAGCCAATCAGCGGCAGCATAAGAGTGAATATGATGCGGAAGATATTTTGAAAATCATCCAGAAAAATAACGGTTAATGTCGCTGGGGCTGTGTGCAGGCAAAAAGCGATAAAGTTATCAGACAGCGCAATGGTGCTGATAAAGAAAATGGTAAACAGACTCAGCAATAAGTAGTTATTTTCATTAGTACCTAGATATTCATATTTTAGAATGATCTGCCAAGCCCATAACAGGCCCAAGATAATTGAAAATAAATTCAGTTTATCCGCATATTTCTTCGAAATAAAAACCAAATAAGCGGTGGCGCAGAGACTGATCACCGTGATCATAACAATCGGCAATGTCACCGCAGGTGTTTTAGGCGATGGTAATATCATACTAAAAATAGCTGACGACGCATTAAGAAATAGAAAAAGCAGTAAAGAGAGCCGATGCTTACTTTTCAGAAGCTGATCGTAGGAGTGGCTATTCATATTCAATTCACTCTGCATAATGTCGTGCTGTCAGTAGACAAATAAACACTATCCTCATGAGGCCTATTATTCAGGCATCACGATAAATAGTTTTTCTAAGTAATTATTCTTGTTTGAATCGTTCTAATGTCGTTTTAGGAATTTTCTTAAGTAAAATTACCATTTTTGTTTCCACCTGTCATCATGATGTTTCTTCGCTGATGTCATCGCCATGCTAGCGCATGTCAACTTCATGATGCAGACTCGCAAAGAGTGATATATGATATTAGTTATCATTATCACTTGAGTGGCCGTTATTATGATTACCACCAGATTAGCTGCTTACCGTTCGTGGGAGATTCGTGGGTTATTGAGCCGTGGCATGTCCAGTGGCTGGGGAATATTGCTCCCTTTTGCGTTGTTACCGCTGCTGGAATGGGCTGACATCACTGTCGGTCAGTTGCGAGTCGTGATAGTGCTCGCGATGCTGGCAACCGTTAGCATGCTGTATCACGCTCGGTTACGGCATTTTCTTTTGCTGCCCTCTTGTTTGGCGCTATTAGGGGGGATGGCCGCAATAATGATGCACAATGGCATAAGCGAACTGTTTTTCTGAATACGAGTTATTTTTTGAATAAGAGAGAACGAGATGACGATGGGGGAAGTATGAAGAGAGAAGAATTTGAAATCATCGTGGTGCGAAGGGAGGGACTTGAACCCTCACGTCCGTAAGAACACTAACACCTGAAGCTAGCGCGTCTACCAATTCCGCCACCATCGCCCAAATGATTTCTTACTGCTTATCCGCTAATTTTGCCTAGCATGATATTTTTAGATTTATATCACCAGCTTGGTGCGAAGGGAGGGACTTGAACCCTCACGTCCGTAAGAACACTAACACCTGAAGCTAGCGCGTCTACCAATTCCGCCACCATCGCATGTGCTGTGCAATATAAATCTGTACTGCTGGCTGTATAAGAAAATCATGTTTGGTGCGAAGGGAGGGACTTGAACCCTCACGTCCGTAAGAACACTAACACCTGAAGCTAGCGCGTCTACCAATTCCGCCACCATCGCGTACCGGAAACATGACTTTTTTGATGCAACCACGGGGGCGAATTCTAGAGATTTTCGCGTTCAGGTCAATACTTATTTCCCCTTAGCGGGACGTTTGTTGTAAAAAGCACCATATGTTGTTCAATTGATTTGATTTCTGGCTTGTTTTTCGTTTTGTTGCCCTAAGCAACCGCTTTCATGGCAGCTTGCTCGGCGGTGGCGGGTAATGGGCAAATAGCGTGATCAGCCAGTCGATCAGCACTCTGACTCTAGGGGCCAGAAAACGACCCGGCGGAAACATAATAAACAGTGGCATCGCGGGCGGAGGGCAGTGGGGTAAGACCTCAATCAGCTCCCCCTGCGCTAATTGAGACTGAATACCTTGTGTTGGCGCTTGAATCAGCCCCAAACCCGCCACCCCTGCGGCAATATAGGCATCAGCACCATTGACACTCAAGATGCTGGGCAACTCCCGCGTTTCCACCTTGCCTTGAACAGTAAATTCCAGTGGATAGTCACGCTGAGTTAGCTGCGAAAAATATCCCACCGCCTGATGCCCCGCCAAATCGTCCAGTGATACCGGTACGCCATATTTCGCCAAATAAGCCGGTGACGCGCAGGTTATCTGGGGTTGCTGACCAATATTGCGCACCGCTAATTGTTCATCATGGGGTAACCAAGCTCGCAACACGCAATCAACCCCTTCGCGCATCAAATCGATCGTGCTGTCATTGGCACCAAGAATCAGTGTGATGTTGGGATAGCGCTGATAAAAGTCACTCAGTGCCGGAATTACGACATTGCGCGCCAGCGAGTGGGGCATATCGATGCGCACTTTCCCCTCGGGTTGTAGCCGCTGGTGGCTAAAGAGTGAGTCCGCCTCTTCAAATGCCGACAGCAATTGCAGGCAGCGCTGGTAGTACAGCGTGCCTTCGGCGGTGATATTCACTTGGCGGGTGGTGCGCACCAGTAAACGCACGCCGAGTCGTTGCTCCAGCCGTTTTAAGGTGTGGCTGACCGTGGCACGCGGCAATTGCAGTTTTTCCGCTGCCCGGCTGAAACTGCCCAACTCAACAATACGGACAAAAATCCGCATGGCTTGAATTTGATCCATGATGAGGCCCGCCTATTGTTGGTGTTTTTTGAACAGTGATGAGTAATCTGCATTATTTATCTTTCTCCGCGAAACAACCACACTTTCTTCCGACATCACTCATCGGGAGTATCACAATGCAACAACGTCAATTAGGGTTGAATGGCCCGCATGTCTCGGCACTGGGCCTTGGCTGCATGGGAATGAGCGATTTTTACTCCACCAATCAAGACAGTAACGAGTCCATCGCGACCCTCCATCGTGCGCTGGAGCTGGGTGTGACCCTGCTTGATACGGCGGATATGTATGGCCCCTTTACCAATGAGGAGTTGGTGGGGCGGGCGATTAAGGGCAAGCGAGATCAGGTCTTTTTAGCCACCAAGTTCGGCATTGTGCGTGACCCGGCAGATCCGACAGTGCGTGGCGTCAGCAGCCGGCCAGACTATATCCGACAGTCGGTTGACGGCAGTTTGAAGCGGCTGGGTGTTGAGGTGATTGACCTTTATTACCAGCATCGTGGTGACCCTACGGTGCCGGTTGAAGAGGTAATTGGCACACTGGCTGATTTGGTCACGGCGGGTAAAATCCGTTATATCGGTCTGAGCGAGGTGTCGGCGGCGACATTAGAAAGGGCGCATCAGGTGCACCCGATTACTGCGGTGCAGAGTGAATACTCATTGTGGACGCGAGATGCAGAAACATCCGTCTTGGCGGCCTGCGAACGATTAGGTGTTGGGTTTGTCGCCTACAGCCCATTAGGACGTGGTTTCCTGACGGGCGCGATTCGCAGTCCAGAGGATTTGGCTACCGATGATTTTCGTCGCCATAATCCCCGTTTTCAGGGCGATAACTTTGTACTGAATCTGGCGTTAGCCGATACAGTGACAAAAATGGCGCAAGATAAGGGGGTTAAACCGTCGCAACTGGCACTGGCGTGGGTATTGGCGCAGGGGAAACATATTGTGCCGATTCCAGGAACCAAACGTCGCGCCTATTTGGAAGAGAACCTGGCAGCATTAGCGGTAGTGCTCAGCCCGCAAGAGTTGGCAGCACTGGATGCAGTGTTCCCGTTCCATGCCGCAGCAGGTGAACGCTACGGCGCGGAAGGGATGGTCTATCTTAACGCCTGATCTTAACGCTTTTTCTTCGCGTCTCGTGGCGCACGACCGACGGTTGCCTGATACACCTTAAAACGGCCATTCTGCGCCAGCACTTCATGGCTGCCAAATGCGGCATCCAGCAGAGCAGGGTAAGGCAAGAAGGAGTTCGCCACGATACGCAATTTACCGCCCACATGCAGGTGTGCGGTTGCACCACGGATCAGCATTTCAGCCGCAGTCAGGCTGGTTTGAATCCCATCATGGAAAGGGGGGTTCGAAATAATCATCTCGAAGCGGCCCTTGATGTCGGAATAGACATTGCTGGCAATCACTTGCGCCTCGATATTATTCGCCGCCAGTGTTGCTCGGCTGGCTTCGATCGCTGCCGCAGAGACATCACTCAGGGTCCATTTGATTTTTGGCGATTGTTGCGCCAAAACAGAGGCCAGCACACCCGCACCACAACCGACATCCAACACGCTGCCTTTAAACGGCTCGCTGAAGGTGGACAGCAACAAGTGACTGCCGGAATCCAGTGAGTCGCGGCTGAATACGCCCGGCAAGGTTTTCACGGTCACATCGCCCACCTGATAGCTTTCCCACCAAGCGTCGGCATCAAATTCGGGCTGTTTATCTAGGCGGCCATGATACAACCCGCAACGGCGAGCGCTGTCTATCTTGGTCAATTGCGCGAAATCAGACAGCATCTCTTCTGCGCTGCGCACACCACTGCGGTTTTCACCCACCACAAAGATATCGGTGCCGACAGGCAATAAGGAGAGCAGATTCGCCAGTTGGAATTGGGCTTCCTGCTTACTTTTGGGCCAGTAATAGATCAGCGTGTCGCAGGTCGCGACGATTTCAGGTGTCGCCAAAAGCCCGAATTGCACATTCTCTTCCAGCGTATTGCTCAGTAATTGCCAGTGGTGATATTGATTGGAGTGAACCCGTACCCCGGCGGCATCAAATTGTGCTGGCAGCGCATCTTGCAAGTCACCGGCAAACAACACATGGCGGGCTATAAATTCATCACTATGGCGCAGTATTACTTCACTGGCTGGGGTTAATGCTGACATCAGTCTTTGGCTCCTCAATAATATGATCGGGGATTATAGAGGTTTGTTGGCTCAACCTCTATTTTTGTATTTTTTAAACAAAAGAAAGATAATACGAACGCGACAAATTGTTGCATTTTGCGCTCTTGTGCTACATTATGGCGCTGTGTGTTATCTGCCCGTGAATGGGGGCGTTTACACAACGAAAAGTGCAGCTACGCACGTTAAAAATTGCGCAAAGAGGAGTAAAACGATGGCAATCAGTATTCGTCTGGATGAGGATTTTGTCACTGACGTTAAAATTCACGCAGAAGCATCAAGCCGCAGCGTGCCAAAGCAGATCGAGCACTGGGCAAAGATTGGTCGCATCGCTGAGGATAACCCTGATCTGCCTTACAGCTTTATTCTGGAAACCTTACTGGCGAAGAGCGAAGTCGAGAATAAGAAGGTGTCACGTTATGTCAGAAGAACCAAACGGACAGAAGATTGATATCTATGAAAGTAGCCGTTTCGCTAAAGCGCTGAGTCGGCTTTCTGAACAGCAGCTTATTGCTGTTGAAGATCAAATTGAGCTCATCATTACCCAGCCAGAAATCGGTGAACTAAAAAGAGGTGACCTGAGTTATCTTCGGGTACATAAGTTCCAACTCAATAATCAACTGACCTTGTTGGGCTACAGTTGGGTCGAACAGAAAATTGAACTGTATCTTTTGAGTCTCAGCTCCCATGAGAATTTTTATCAGGAGCAAAAGCGCTTACGTAAAGTGGACCTGAAACTGATTAGCTAAATATATTTAGCATGAATATGCCTAAGGCGAGCCTGATAAACAGAGGTTTGTTGGCGCATGTACGATGGGTTTGCTAGCATAGCATCGAAATTCGGGTCGCTCTGACAGGAAATGGCATGGCATCGAGACGAGACTTGCTGTTGCAACAGCTTGGCATTACGCAGTGGACATTGCGCCGCCCGGCCGTCTTGCAGGGTGAGATTGCAGTGCGTTTACCTGAAGATACTCGCCTGTTGATCGTGGCACAGACGCCCCCTGAGCAGGATGACCCGCTGTTGTGCGATGTGTTGCGCAGCTTAGGGCTGACTCCTCGTCAGGCTTATGTGCTGACACCGGATCAGGTAGCCATGCTGCCAGCGGATACGCAGTGCAACAGTTGGCGATTGGGCATCAGTGAACCGCTTGCGGTCGCGGGTGCGCAGTTACACAGCCCGGCATTGGCCGGACTTTATCAAGACGCGAGCGCGAAGCGCGCACTTTGGCAGCAGATTTGTCATCATGAAGCAGATTTCTATCCTGACGCCAGCCGATCTGGCCACAGCGTACCAAATTGAGCAAGCCAGCCACGCTTTCCCGTGGACGGAAAAAACCTTAGCCAGCAATCAGGGCGAGCGCTACCTCAATCTTAAATTGAGTGTCGAGCAGAAAATGGTCGGTTTCGCCATCACCCAAATCGTATTGGATGAAGCCACGCTGTTTAATATTGCCATTGATCCGCAGTATCAGCGTCAGGGCTATGGTCGCTTACTGCTTGAGCACCTGATCGCCGAGCTAGAAACACGCAATATCGTGACACTCTGGCTCGAAGTTCGGGCCTCAAACGCAGGCGCTATTGCTCTGTATGAGAGTCTGGGTTTTAGCGAGGTTTCGGTGCGTCGCAACTATTATCCGAGTGCCAATGGGCGTGAAGATGCCATCATGATGGCGTTACCGATGGGATAGCGCTGTTTTGCCGATGATTCTGTCTTGAATAAATTGTCTATCTCGCATAAATCAGGGAAAATACCGCGCTATAACCACTTATACCCCAAGTGATGGGCGTTGCCGCTGAATACGCAGCCACGCCGAGTAAGAAGGGTATAGCGCCATAATCCATGCCTTGCTTTGCCTGACCGACACATCAATAGGGTGTGCGGCCCAGAGCAGGGCGGCCTAAAAGTAGAAATCTCAAACTATGTCTCCAAGTGAATATGCACTGGAAGTGGCGAAAAGACGTACTTTCGCCATCATTTCCCACCCCGATGCCGGTAAAACCACTATTACCGAAAAAGTGTTGCTGTTTGGACACGCCATCCAGACCGCCGGTACAGTAAAAGGCCGTGGCTCCAGCCATCATGCCAAATCTGACTGGATGGAGATGGAAAAGCAGCGCGGTATCTCCATCACCACTTCTGTGATGCAGTTTCCCTATGGCGGCTGTCTAGTTAACTTGCTCGACACCCCAGGGCATGAAGACTTCTCCGAAGATACCTATCGTACTCTGACCGCTGTTGACTGTTGCTTGATGGTGATTGATGCGGCTAAAGGGGTAGAAGATCGAACACGCAAACTGATGGAAGTGACCCGTCTGCGCGATACGCCGATTCTGACCTTTATGAACAAATTGGACCGCGAGATCCGTGATCCTATGGAAGTGCTGGATGAAGTGGAACGCGAGCTTAAAATTGCTTGCTCGCCAATCACTTGGCCGATCAGCTGCGGTAAGTCATTTAAAGGGGTTTACCACCTTTATAAAGACGAAACTTACCTCTATCAGACCGGCAAAGGGCACACCATTCAGGAAGTGCGCATCATTAAAGGGCTAAATAACCCGGATCTGGATGTGGCGGTGGGTGAAGAGATCGCCAAACAGTTCCGTCAGGAGCTGGAGCTGGTTCAAGGCGCTTCCCATGAGTTTGATCATGAGGCTTTCTTGTCGGGTGATTTAACCCCGGTGTTCTTTGGTACTGCGCTGGGTAACTTCGGTGTTGATCATATGCTAGATGGTTTGGTCGAGTGGGCGCCCGCTCCGATGCCGCGTAAAACCGACACCCGAGTCGTGGTCGCGGCGGAAGAGAAATTCACCGGTTTTGTGTTCAAGATTCAGGCAAATATGGACCCGAAACACCGTGACCGTGTTGCTTTTATGCGTGTGGTTTCAGGGCGTTACGAAAAAGGCATGAAACTGCGTCAGGTGCGTACCAAGAAAGATGTGGTGATTTCCGATGCGCTGACCTTTATGGCTGGTGACCGCTCTCATATTGAAGAAGCCTTTGCTGGCGACATTATCGGCCTGCATAACCACGGTACCATTCAAATCGGCGATACCTTCACCCAAGGTGAAGATATGAAGTTCACCGGTATTCCGAACTTTGCCCCTGAATTGTTCCGCCGTATTCGTCTGCGCGACCCATTGAAGCAAAAACAGCTGCTGAAGGGGTTGGTTCAGTTGTCAGAAGAGGGCGCAGTGCAGGTGTTCCGCCCACTGACCAACAACGATTTGATTGTCGGCGCGGTCGGTATTCTACAATTCGAAGTGGTCTCATCACGGCTGAAAAGCGAATACAACGTGGAAGCAGTATATGAGTCCGTTAACGTCTCGACCGCCCGTTGGGTTGAATGTGACGACGTGAAGAAATTCGAAGAGTTTAAACGTAAGAATGAAGTTAACTTGGCACTCGATGGCGGTGATAACTTGAGCTATATCGCCCCAACGATGGTCAATCTCAACATTACGCAAGAGCGTTACCCAGAAGTCCGTTTCCGCAAAACTCGCGAGCATTAATCACGCCGCAAGCCGCATTCTATAGGGGTACTCTGTACCCCGATTCATTAATTTCCCTCATAATTATCCCCTTAAGATAACTCTCACTTAGTCATAAATATCCACCTTTAGGCCGATTCCGACTGTATTTCTGCCAAGATGCTCTATCTTTATAACTACGCGCAGACTTGAGTCGCATTCACTTTGGGGCGACCAATCTGTAGTAATCGTAAAGTATTCATCAAATAGCTACCCATCTGCGGTGGCATAAGAATCCGTAAATTGGGGCATCTATCCAGTTTGGGGTTCAGAACAATAAAGGAAGAAATCGATGACAAACACAAAATTTGCCCGTTCAGTGATGGCTGTTGTTTTAGGTACTGCGCTTATCAGCGGTAGTGTGCTGGCCGAAGACACGTTGCTCAATAAAGCCTCCGACGCTGTGGACAGTACTGGTGCCAAACTCGATAGCTCGATGAAGAAAGTCGATAACTACATGGGCGACAGCGCCGCAACAGCGAAAGTGAAAAGTGCGCTGTTGGAAGAGAAATCCCTCAAAAGCACAGATATTTCAGTCGAAACCAGCCATGGCGTGGTGACGCTGAGTGGCTTCGTCACTTCTCAGGCAGAAGCTGAAACCGCCGTTGACATTGCTAAAAACGTTGAAGGGGTGAAATCCGTTAGCGATAAGCTGCATGTCAAAGATCAGAAAACACAATCAGTCAGTGAATATGCTGGCGATGCGGCGACAACCAGCTCTATCAAAGCCAAATTACTGGCCGATGATATTGTCCCGTCACGTAAAGTCAAAGTTGAAACCACCGAGGGCGTGGTTCAGTTGTCTGGTTCTGTTGAGAACAAAGCCCAGTCCGAACGTGCTGAAAGTATTGCCAAAGCGGTTGATGGCGTAAAAAGCGTTAAAAATGATCTGAGCATCAAGCCTTAATTTTTTATCCGACAGACAGGTGTTTCGTGGGTTATCGATAAACCCACGGAATATTTTTTAAAACGGTAAGGAGAAGCTTATGTTTCGTTGGGGCATCATATTTCTAATTATTGCTTTAATCGCTGCGGCATTAGGTTTTGGTGGGCTAGCCGGTACGGCCGCTTGGGCCGCAAAAGTCGTCTTTGTCGTCGGTATTGTTCTCTTCCTCATCAGTTTGTTTACAGGACGTAAGCGCCTTTAGTGTGCGAGAGGGTTACAGCCAGGGTGAAGAAGGGGTATCCTCGACACCTGTTGTAGCGGAATTAAGGATGGATGGTGGGATACAGAATACCTATCACGCTCGGTAATATTGAGCCACTCGCCTATAAACCATACCAACCCGGTAAAATGGCGTTGGTCTGTGAGGGCGGCGGGCAGCGGGGAATTTTTACAGCCGGTGTGCTGGATGAGTTCCAGCGCGCCCGCTTTAACCCTTTTGATCTGATGATCGGCACCTCTGCTGGCGCACAAAATCTCTCTGCTTTTATCTGCGGCCAACCCGGCTATGCTCGCCGCGTGATTACCCGCTACACCACCACCGCTAATTTCTTCAATCCATTACGTTTTGTTCGTGGTGGACACCTCATTGATCTCGACTGGCTGGTGGATATCACCTCCCAGCAACTGCCGCTGGCCCTCGACCACGCTGAACAGCTCATGCTTAATGGCCGCGAATTCTTAATGTGCGCCTGCCGCAGTGATGATTTCGAGCCAACCTATATCGCCCCCACCCGTGAAAGCTGGTTGTCGGCACTCAAAGCCTCCAGTGCTATTCCCGGTTTTTACCGTCAGGGTGTTGATTTAGATGGTATTAGTTATCAAGATGGTGGCATCAGCGATGCGATTCCAGTTGAGGAAGCTTACCGCCGTGGCGCGGATACTATTGTGGTTATCCGTACAGTTCCTTCGCAAGCTTACTGTACGCCACAATGGATGAAGCGGATGGAGCACCTGCTGAGTGAAAGCAGCTTACAGCAGCTGGTGCGTATTATGCAGCAGCATGAACAGAGCTATCATCGTATTCAGCAGTTTATTGAGAAGCCGCCGGGTGACTTGCGGATTTTCGAGATTTTCCCGCCGAAGCCCCTTGCCAGCAATGCGTTGGGGAGCCGTGTCGCGGCACTGAATCAAGATTACCATTTGGGTCGCCGCTGTGGCCGCTATTTTCTGGCGACCGTCGGGCACTGGCTCTTGCCTCGTGACGCGCAGAATCAAGCCGAAATGGGTGACGAGAAAACCACCATTCCACTATCTCGCCGTATGATTCAACCGCAAGATATTAACCAGACAGATGATATGGCCGAGTTGATTGATGACTATGATTTTTCATTTGATGTCATTCAAACGCCGGATATCATCACCCCGGTCGATTCATCCGCCGTGGCGAATCAACCTCTCCCAGCTCAGATGACAGTGGCAGGGAGTGGGCTGATCGTGCCCACCTTAACGCCCAGTAAAACTAAGCTCTTGGCGGGCGAGATCATTTCACCTGCCAGTGCGCCAGAAACCAAAGGTGATATAGCCTAATGGTGCAGATAGCGGGGCCGACGGCCCATCTCATCGATCCCCCCTATTTTGTTGACACCCATTGTCACTTTGACTTTTCCCCATTCAGCGGCGTGGAAGCCGCCAGTTTGGTGAGTGCGGCACAGGCGAATGTCAGGCAACTGATTATCCCAGCCGTCAGTGCGGTTTACTTCCCCCGCATTTTAGCCTTGGCAGAGCGCTATCCGCCGCTGTTTGCCGCACTGGGCCTGCACCCGCTCTATATTGCCGAGCACCAAGAGGCTGATTTGGCGACGCTGGCCTCTTATTTGGCGAATAAACCGGAAAAACTGGTGGCGATAGGGGAGATTGGGCTGGATCTCTATATGGATGAGCCACAGTTTCCACGGCAATTGGCGCTGCTACAGGCACAACTTAAGCTGGCGAAACAGCATGATCTCCCAGTTATTCTACACTCCCGCCGTTCCCATGATCAGCTCGCTGCCGCATTGCGCAAAGTCGCGTTGTCGCGCACGGGTGTGGTGCATGGTTTTGCTGGCAGCTTAGCGCAGGCGCAGGCATTCATTCGCTTGGGTTATTACATTGGCGTTGGGGGCACCATCACTTATGAACGGGCACAGAAAACTCGCAATGTGATGGCAGTATTACCGCTCTCAGCCCTGTTACTGGAAACCGATGCGCCGGATATGCCATTAGCCGGTTTTCAAGGCCAACCCAATCGGCCCGAACGAGCGGCGAATGTGTTCGCGGCCTTGTGTGAATTGCGCCCAGAAGCACCACAAGAGATAGCCACCCATCTGCTGGAGAATAGCCAGCGCTTATTTCAGTTGCCCCCAGCTGATCAATCCACGCGATAATCTTCTGTCCGACATACTAAAATCGCACTAATAGTTAGCCGGCTATTATTTTCTCACGGAAATTTCTGTGATGTTAGTCACATTAACTCTCTTGGAGTTGCTCTGAGTTGTGTTTATTTGTGACAGAGATTGTTTGATAGCCTGCTCATGTCGGTATAATCCCGCCCATATTATTTCTATACAAATCATTAACAGGATGATCTTACATGCTTATGAGCTTGGTCGGGATGGCAGTACTGATATTAATAGCCGTACTTCTTTCAAGTAATTTTAGGGCGATTAATATCCGCACTGTAGTAGGGGCTTTTATTCTTCAGGTGGGTATCGGGGCGCTGGTATTATATGTGCCAATTGGCCGCAGTATCTTGGGTGGTATGTCTGCTGGCGTTGCGAATGTTATCGCTTACGGCAATGACGGTATCTCATTTATGTTTGGCGGTTTAGTGTCCGACAAAATGTTTGAAGTCTTTGGTGGGGGCGGTTTTGTCTTCGCCCTACGCGTATTACCGGTCATTGTTTTCTTCTCCTCATTAATTGCGGTTTTGTATTATCTCGGCATCATGCAAATCGTGATTAAGGTATTAGGCGGCGGCTTACAAAAGCTGCTGGGCACCTCTCGCACTGAATCCCTCTCCGCGACCGCCAACATTTTTGTCGGGCAAACTGAAGCCCCACTGGTGGTGCGCCCTTATATTGCCACCATGACCCAATCGGAGTTGTTTGCTGTGATGTGTGGCGGTTTAGCCTCTGTCGCGGGCTCCGTCTTGGCCGGTTACGCGCAGATGGGGGTGCCGTTGGAATACCTGATCGCCGCCTCCTTTATGGCGGCTCCGGGCGGGTTACTCTTTGCTAAATTGATGGTGCCAGAAACTGAAAAAACCCACGATACGGTAGATGCCACAACGCTAATTGCGGAAGATGAGCGCCCGGCTAACGTGATTGATGCGGCGGCTTCTGGTGCGGCTTCGGGTATGCAACTGGCGCTGAATGTCGGCGCAATGTTGCTGGCCTTCATTGCATTGATTGCATTGCTGAATGGTATTTTGGGCGGAATTGGTGGCTGGTTCGATTATCCGCAACTTTCGCTAGAGCTGATTCTGGGCTGGGTCTTCTCGCCAATTGCTTACCTGATCGGTATTCCGTGGAGTGAAGCGATGGTGGCTGGCTCCTTTATCGGCCAAAAAATCATCGTCAACGAATTCGTGGCATTTATGAATTTCGGCCAATATCTACAGGCAGAAGAGTTAGTGAAAGCGGCGGGCTTGCAGGTGTTGTCGGATCACACGAAAGCCATTATTTCCTTCGCGCTCTGTGGGTTTGCCAACTTGTCATCAGTCGCCATCTTGCTGGGCGGGTTGGGCAGCATGGCACCAAATCGCCGCCATGACATCGCGCGATTTGGCCTAAAGGCGGTGGCCGCAGGGACTTTATCTAATTTGATGAGTGCGACGATCGCCGGTTTCTTCCTGGCTTTATGATTAGGCTAGCTTGACTGGCCATTTTGAGCTTGGGCAGTGCTCATTGCCGTCACATACTGCGTGTATGCTCCGGTTCTTGCGCGCTGTCCGCACTCAAACTGACTGCGGCTGACGCCTAATAGACCAGTTATAAGCTATTCTTGATGTGAGTGGGTATAATAGTGCCGTAAGCCATAAATCAGGGTATTTTGTGACGTCAATCACATATAATATTTTGGCGTTACAAATTACTATTGATTAGTGTGAAATTGAACACATCTCAGGTGTCGAGAACGTGTTCAAATAACATGATTAACTTTTTTGAGTGAAGTCGCGAATATCGCGAGAGCTTCCTGTCAGAAAAGTATTGCGGTGAGAAGGATCTCAATTGCAACCACGGGACTGACCCGCGGGGCTATCTTCAAGGAACCAAGTCCGCTCGCCAACGTCTTGAGTTCAAAGCCAAAGATATCGATACTCTCTCTTGGCTCGCTCATAAATAAATGCTCAGTTTTGGCAAGGTGCCGGGGCTGAAATAGTGTTGGAGAGTTTTATGACCGAATTAACCGCCTGCGCGAATCTGCACGATTATGCCAAACGCGCGCTGAGTTTGATGGATTTAACCACCCTGAATGACGACGACACCGATGATAAAGTGATCGCGTTGTGTCATCAGGCAAAAAGCCCTGCCGGTAATACGGCGGCAATCTGTATTTATCCTCGCTTTATTCCTATTGCGCGTAAAACATTGCGTGAGCAAGGGACACCTGAAATTCGCATTGCGACTGTGACTAACTTCCCCCACGGCAATGACGATATTGCCATTGCACTGGCCGAAACCCATGCCGCTATCGCCTACGGTGCTGATGAAGTGGATGTGGTTTTCCCTTATCGCGCCTTAATGGCGGGTAACGATAAAGTCGGCTTTGAATTGGTGAAACAGTGCAAAGAGGCTTGCGCCGCCGCGAATGTGTTGCTGAAAGTCATCATTGAGACGGGTGAGTTAAAGCAAGAGCATTTGATTCGTCAGGCGTCTGAAATTGCTATCAAGGCGGGTGCTGATTTTATCAAAACCTCCACCGGTAAAGTGCCGGTTAATGCCACGCTGGAAAGTGCGGACATTATGATGCGCACCATTCGCGATTTGGGGGTGGGCAAAACCGTGGGCTTCAAGCCAGCGGGAGGCGTACGCACTGCGGAAGATGCCGCGCAATTCCTACAACTGGCTGATCAATTGATGGGGGAGGGCTGGGCAGATGCTCGCCACTTCCGCTTTGGGGCGTCCAGTCTGTTAGCCAGCTTATTAACCACACTGGGTCATCAGAGCGACAGCAAAAGCAGCGGCTACTAAGTCTGCGCACTGATTTGAGCTGAGCCAATAACTGAATTTAGCAGATGCACTGCGGGCTGATTTGCTCGCAGTGCAGCTTTCATTCCATAAACAGGGGGATGCCTTGTTTCTCGCACAAGAAATTATCCGTAAAAAACGCGACGGCCAGCCACTCAGCGAAGAAGAGATTCGTTTCTTTATCAATGGTATTCGCGACAACGTAGTTTCCGAAGGGCAGATTGCGGCTTTGGCGATGACCATTTACTTCCATGATATGAGTATGCCTGAACGTGTGGCCCTCACCATGGCGATGCGCGATTCTGGCACGGTGCTGAACTGGAAGAGCCTGAATCTCAATGGCCCGATTGTGGATAAACACTCCACAGGCGGCGTCGGGGATGTGACCTCCCTGATGCTCGGCCCAATGGTCGCCGCTTGTGGTGGCTATGTACCGATGATCTCAGGCCGTGGCTTGGGTCATACCGGTGGGACACTGGATAAACTAGAAGCCATTCCCGGTTTTGATATTTTCCCCGATGATAATGCGTTCCGCAAAATCATTCAGGATGTCGGCGTGGCGATTATCGGCCAAACCAGCTCACTCGCACCGGCGGATAAGCGCTTTTATGCCACGCGCGATATCACCGCCACCGTGGACTCTATCCCGCTGATTACCGCCTCCATTTTAGCCAAAAAATTGGCGGAGGGATTGGATGCGCTGGTGATGGATGTGAAAGTCGGCTCTGGTGCCTTTATGCCGACGTACCAACTATCTGCTGATTTGGCGCAGGCGATTGTCGGCGTAGCGAATGGCGCAGGTTGTAAAACCACGGCGCTACTGACCGATATGAATCAAGTCTTGGCTTCCAGTGCGGGCAATGGCGTGGAAGTGCGCGAAGCCGTGCGCTTCCTGACGGGTGAGTATCGCAATCCCCGTCTGCTGGAAGTGACCATGGCGCTATGTGTTGAAATGCTGCTGTCAGGTGGCTTGGCGCAAGATGAGGCCGAGGCCAGAGCCAAGCTGCAAGCGGTGCTGGATAACGGCAAAGCGGCAGAGGTTTTTGGTCGGATGGTGGCGGCGCAAAAAGGACCAAGTGATTTCGTCGAGCGCTATGACAGCTACTTGCCGGTTGCCATGCTGAGCAAACCCGTCTTTGCTGAGCGCCCCGGTATTATCACGGCCATGGATACCCGCGCATTAGGGATGGCGGTGGTTGCCCTCGGTGGGGGGCGTCGCCGTGCAACAGATCCGATTGATTACAGTGTCGGTTTAACTGATATGGCCCGTTTAGGGGCCAGTGTGGAGGGTCAACTGCCATTAGCCGTGATTCATGCCAATAACGAAGATGATTGGCAGCAGGCGGCAGATGCTGTGCGCACGGCCATTACATTGGGTGATAAATCGCCGGAAGAGACGCCGGTCATCTATCGCCGTATCACTGAATAACCGCCCCATTTTGATGATGCCCGCCCAGCGGGTGAATCTTCGCAGGAGAGAATAATGAAACGCACATTTATTATGGTATTAGACTCATTTGGTATCGGCGCGAGTGCAGATGCCAAAAAATTTGGCGACGAAGGGGCAGATACACTGGGCCACATTGCTGAGGTCTGCGCCCGTGGTGAAGCTAACGTGGGCCGTAGCGGCCCCTTAACACTGCCGAACCTGAGCCGTTTAGGGCTGGGTAAAGCGGCTGAAGAATCAACGGGTAAATTCCCGGTCGGGCTGGATAAAGATGCCGATATCATTGGCGCTTATGGCTATGCCAGCGAGCTATCTTCCGGTAAAGACACCCCATCAGGCCACTGGGAAATTGCCGGTGTGCCGGTATTGTTCGACTGGGGCTACTTCAGTGATGTAGAGAACAGCTTCCCGCCGGAACTACTGGAGAAACTGGTCAAACGCGCCAATTTACCGGGCTATCTGGGTAACTGCCACTCCAGCGGCACGGTTATCCTTGATCAACTGGGTGAAGAGCATATGAAAACCAGCAAGCCGATTTTCTACACTTCCGCTGACTCGGTATTCCAGATTGCTTGTCATGAAGAGACATTTGGCTTGGATCGCCTGTATGAGCTGTGCGAAATTGCCCGTGAAGAGCTGACCGAAGGTGGTTACAATATTGGCCGCGTGATTGCACGTCCGTTCATCGGCGATAAGCCGGGGAACTTCCAGCGCACCGGTAACCGCCATGATCTGGCTGTTGAACCGCCAGCGCCGACCATGCTGAAAAAACTGGTGGATGAGAAGGGCGGCGAAGTGGTTTCAATCGGTAAAATCGCCGATATCTACGCCCATGTGGGGATCACGCAAAAAGTGAAAGCCACCGGTCTGGATGCGCTGTTTGATGCCACCATTGAAGAGATGAAAAAAGCGGGTGATAACACCATCGTGTTCACCAACTTTGTTGATTTTGACTCCTCATACGGTCACCGCCGTGATGTGGCGGGCTATGCCGCGGCACTGGAACTGTTTGACCGCCGCCTGCCAGAATTGCTGGCGCTGGTAAAAGATGATGACATGATGATTCTGACTGCTGATCACGGCTGTGACCCAACCTGGCCGGGCACCGACCATACTCGTGAGCATATTCCGGTCTTGGTTTATGGCCCGAAAGTGAAGCCGGGGTCGTTGGGGCACCGTGAGACTTTTGCCGATATTGGGCAGACAGTGGCGACATATTTTAATTTGTCGCCAATGGATTACGGTAAGAATATGTTTTAGGGCACGAGGCTAAGCTGAGCGTGCCATTTTGGGATTGGGCAGTGCTAAAAATCCTCACGTACTTCGTGTACGCTCCGGTTTTTGCGCGCTGGCCGCACCCAAACTGTCTATGCTCATCTACGCCTTTTTAATTGATCGAATTCTACTGAATTGGAATTGCGTCAAAATACGAACAGTTCAGTAATTAAAATTTTAATTCTCTGATTTTTAAGGAAAGTGATTATGGCAACGCCACATATTAATGCTGAAATGGGTGATTTCGCTGACGTTGTATTGATGCCAGGGGATCCGCTGCGTGCGAAGTTTATCGCAGAAACCTTCCTACAAGATGTGAAGCTAGTGAATGACGTGCGTGGCATGTTGGGTTTCACCGGCACTTATAAAGGCCGCAAAATCTCGGTCATGGGCCACGGGATGGGTATCCCATCCTGCTCCATTTACGCGAAAGAGCTGATCACTGATTTCGGCGTGAAGAAAATTATCCGCGTGGGTTCATGCGGCGCGGTACGTGCTGACGTTAAATTGCGCGATGTGGTTATCGGCATGGGGGCTTGTACTGATTCCAAAGTCAACCGCCTGCGTTTTAAAGATCACGACTACGCGGCGATTGCTGATTTCGAAATGACCCGCAATGCCGTTGATGCCGCGAAAGCGAAAGGGATTGATGTCCGTGTGGGCAACATCTTCTCCGCTGATCTATTCTACACGCCAGATCCGCAAATGTTTGATGTGATGGAAAAATACGGCATTCTGGGTGTGGAGATGGAAGCCGCTGGTATCTATGGCGTGGCCGCTGAATTCGGTGCAAAAGCTCTGACCATCTGCACCGTGTCTGACCATATCCGTACCGGCGAGCAAACCACCGCCGCCGAGCGCCAGACCACCTTCAATGACATGATCGAAATTGCATTGGAGTCTGTGTTGCTGGGCGACAAAGCCTAACACCGCACCGCGCTTTCTATTCAGCAGCAGCTTTTTCTGCTGCTGAATCTATTCATGAAAATCGCTATAAAAAATCAGTCTCTTTACACATCAGCCAATTAGCGCTATATATCTATTCACCTATCTATTCTTCTTTCTATTCAAGAATCTATTCATATGCTCACTCTGGAAACTCTATTACGTCAAGGTCCAGCAACGGCGGCTCATCTGGCCGATGCCATGAAGGTCAGTCAGCCCACGGTGTCGCGGCAATTAAGCGGATTAAAAGAAAAAGTGCTGAAAATAGGTAAAGCGAGATCAACGCAGTATGCCTTACGGCGGTCTGGTGTCGGAGATAGCGGGGAGGCGGGGAAGTTCCCTCTGTATCGTATCGATGAGCGGGGCCATGCTGCTCATTTCGCTACACTCTATCTTATCCATCCTACTGAAAAGTGCTGTGTGCACCAATTGGAATCTGATACCTGGCAGCAATTTGATAGCTTACCTTGGTATTTGACTGATATGCGGCCTCAGGGATTCCTCGGGCGGATTTGGGGAAAGTCAGTCGCGGCCCAGTTACAGCTCACAGATGATGTTCGTTTGTGGAATGAAGAACATATTTTACTCGCGTTATCTCGTCAGGCGGATGACATGAATGGCAATATCTTGATTGGGCAGCAAAGCTATCAACGTTGGCTGGCGGCACCCGATGCGATACCGATTGAGCCAGCAGATAAGCTATCCCGCTACACTGAATTGTCTCAAACGGCACTCGCCGGTGAAATGGTGGGATCATCAGCAGGGGGGGAGCAACCGAAATTTACCTGCTATGCTGGCTACGATGGAGCCTCTCCATCCTATGTCATCGTTAAGTTTACCGCCGTGCAGGATAACCCGAATGCGCAACGTTGGGCTGATTTACTCATTGCAGAGTCTTTGGCACTAAACACATTGAGGGATGCGGGTTATGCGGCAGCCGTCACCCATGTCCTGCATAATCAGGATCGGCAAACCTTTCTTGAGGTTGAACGTTTTGACCGATATGGGCAACGCGGTCGTGTAGGTATGGTCTCTCTGGAAGCGGTGAATGCTGAATTTGTCGGTATGCCGGTTGTCAGTTGGCCCAAAGTTTGTCGTGAACTGGCGGAAAAAGGTTTACTGAGTCTCGCACAACTTGAACAGGTGCGCTTAATCTGGGCTTTCGGGGTATTGATTGCGAATACAGATATGCATCATGGAAATCTATCATTCTTGCATCCCGAACATCGGCCTTTCTCACTTGCCCCTATTTACGATATGTTGCCGATGGCTTTTGCGCCATCAGGCACGGGGAATATGCGGCACACAGTACCCAATATGACATTGTCAGTTGATATCAGTCGTGAGCATTGGCTGCGAGCGCAAGAGTTAGCACAACCATTTTGGCAGAAAGTGAGCACTAACCCAGATATCAGTGCGGGATTTAAAACGATAGCCGACCAGATGCAGGAAAAGATAGCGTCGTTAACCCCCCTCATTGAGAGGATGGCTTAATCCTTTCCGCTGCCGCTGCACCGCCAAATGATTTTGGGCATCATCGGTATTTTCTACGCTATTTATCATCCGATTTTTTATCTGTTTCCGCCGTGTCATCTTCACTGTCATCTTCTTTCACTGGCGTATTGGCGGTCAGCAGATAGGGTGATTGCTGCCAGCGGCTGCGGCGGCCTTGCAACAGGGTACGTGCCAGAATGATGCCCACCGCCAGCGCGACCAATATCATCAGGCGCAGTAAATTGGTGGTATTATCCACTTGCTTGGATTCGGTCGCCAATACATGGGTATCCAGCGTCATCCGCAGAAATCCACTTGGCCCGTTTTTGCCGGGGATCAACTCGACAATCTGGTGGTTGAAATAACTGCCGGGGCGTTTACCATCTAACGCCAGTCGATCACGCACTTTGACGTTCTCTCCGGCAGCAGCCACTAATGTACCGTCAATTTGATAGACACTGGCATCCAAGATGCGGCTTGATTGGGTTAGTTGCTGGAGAACGGCATCGACTTTCTGGCTGTCGATATCGTCATCACCGCTGTCCATGATAGGCGACAGGCTGAAAGTGACTTGTTTCGCTAATGTTTTCGCCAGCTCTTCAACTTGTTCCGAACGTGCCAGTTGATGGCTGAGGCTGAAATAGGATGCACCTTGCATCAGCAAGACGAGTAATGCCAGACAAATCAGCACAATAGCGGTCCGGTGCAGTCGGAATTTTAATTTAGCCTTGGCCATGCAGGTTCCTTGCCGGATTTGCTCAGTTGCCGCCTTCCTGCAACTCGAATTATTTAGGGTATATGTTGCCAGAAGCAAGGGCGATAGGATAGCTTGATGCGTTGTTTTACCCTTCATCTTTCATGATGCAGCGGTGCTGACTGCTCCCCAATCAATGGGCGGGAAGAGTGGTCCAGTTAGCGCCTTGCCAAAACGCGAAAGTGATGGGGCCTTATATTGCTGAGTCTGGGTTTCTACAGGAGTTATTCATGTCTAATAGTCTGACCTATTGTGATCTTCCCTCGGAGATCTACCAATGGCCGGGTTTGCCACTTTCACTCAGTGGCGATGAAGTGATGCCGCTGGATTATCGTGCTGGTCACACGGGTTGGCTGTTGTACGGTAGGAAACTGGATAAAAAACGGATTACCGATTTCCAGCGCCAACTGGGCGCGGCAATGGTGATTGTTTCAGCTTGGTGCGTGGAAGATTATCAGGTGATCCGTCTCGCGGGCAGCTTGACGCCTCGGATTAAAACGCTGGCCGATGAGAGTGGCTTGGATGTTGCGCCATTGGGTGCCATTCCGCATCTGCGCACCCCCGGCCTGCTGGTGATGGATATGGACTCCACCGCCATCCAAATCGAATGTATCGATGAGATTGCCAAGTTGGCGGGTGTGGGTGAAGAGGTGGCAGCCGTCACGGAACGCGCCATGCAAGGTGAGCTGGATTTCTCAGCCAGCCTGCGCCAGCGAGTGGCGACCCTGAAAGGGGCCGATGCGAATATTTTAAAACAGGTGCGCGACGAGTTGCCACTGATGCCGGGGCTGACCAGTCTGGTGCGTAAGCTTCAGGCGCTGGATTGGCATGTGGCGATCGCCTCCGGTGGTTTTACCTATTATGCCGAGTATCTGCGCGACAAATTACGGCTAGTAGCGGTTGCTGCTAATGAGCTTGAAATCAAAGATGGCAAGCTGACCGGCAAAGTTCTCGGGCCAATTGTCGATGCGCAATATAAAGCCGACACCCTGCTCAAACTGGCTGAAAAGTTGAATATTCCGGTCGCGCAGACCGTAGCAATAGGCGACGGTGCCAACGACCTGAAAATGATGCAAGCCGCCGGTCTGGGTCTGGCTTTCCATGCCAAACCCAAGGTCTACGCCAAAGCGAAAGTGGCTATCCGTCACGGTGATTTGATGAGTGTGCTTTGCATCCTAACCGGCAGCCTAAAACACGAAGAGCGCTAATCCCCTTTGTCCTTGGCACGACAGCGTTGTTAGCGGCACGCACTCACCCGAATCACTGACTTGAGTCAGCTCATCGGGATGAGTTTGTTTGCTGCCTAGCTGTAGCACCAATGCCTTTGCGGATGTTTTATTATTAGATTGAGGTGAATCGTGGCTAAAGCGCCAAAACGGGCATTTGTCTGTAATGAATGCGGGGCGGATTATCCGCGCTGGCAGGGGCAGTGCAGCGCCTGCAATGCTTGGAATACCATTACTGAGGTGCGGTTGGCGGCGGTGTCCTCCTCCTCGTCACGCACTGAACGTTTTGGCGGCTATGCCGGTGATGCGGGGGTGAGCCGAGTACAGAAGCTATCGGATATCAGCTTGGACGAACAGCCGCGCTTCTCAACCGGCTTCCTTGAGTTTGATCGGGTGCTGGGGGGGGGCGTGGTGCCGGGCAGCGCCATTCTGATTGGTGGCAATCCGGGGGCGGGGAAAAGTACCTTGCTGCTGCAAACGCTCTGTAAATTGTCCGAAAACATGAAAACCCTGTATGTCACTGGCGAAGAGTCGCTGCAACAGGTTGCGATGCGAGCGCACCGCTTGGGCTTGCCCACGGCGGGCCTGAATATGCTGTCGGAAACCAGTATCGAGCAAATCTGCCTGATTGCCGAGCAAGAGCAGCCACGGCTGATGGTGATCGACTCGATTCAGGTGATGCACATGGCGGATATCCAATCATCACCGGGCAGTGTGGCGCAAGTGCGTGAAACTGCCGCCTACCTGACGCGCTTCGCCAAAACACGCGGTGTCGCCATTGTGATGGTGGGTCATGTGACTAAAGATGGCTCGCTGGCGGGACCCAAAGTGCTGGAGCACTGCATCGACTGCTCGGTGATGCTCGATGGTGATGGTGACTCACGATTCCGTACGCTGCGCAGCCACAAAAACCGCTTTGGTGCCGTCAATGAGTTAGGCGTATTCGCCATGACGGAGCAAGGCCTGCGGGAAGTCAGTAATCCCTCGGCGATTTTCCTCAGCCGAGGTGATGAAGTGACGGCGGGCAGTTCAGTGATGGTGGTGTGGGAAGGGACGCGCCCGCTGCTGGTTGAGATTCAGGCGCTGGTGGATCACTCGATGATGTCTAACCCCCGCCGAGTAGCAGTCGGGCTGGAGCAAAATCGGTTGGCCATCTTACTGGCGGTATTACACCGCCATGGCGGCTTGCAGATGTCGGATCAAGACGTGTTCGTCAATGTGGTCGGTGGCGTGAAAGTGACGGAAACCAGTGCCGATCTGGCGCTGCTGATGTCGCTGGTCTCCAGCTTGCGTGACCGCCCGCTGCCACAAGATCTGGTGGTGTTCGGGGAAGTGGGACTGGCGGGTGAAATCAGGCCGGTGCCCAGTGGTCAGGAGCGTATTTCCGAAGCCGCCAAGCACGGCTTTAAGCGCGCGATCGTGCCTTACGCCAATATGCCGAAGAAACCGCTGCCCAATATGCAGGTTTTCGGCGTGAAGAAGCTGGCTGATGCATTAGCCGTTTTGGAAGATCTGTAATCGCGTATTTAGTAGTACGAATCTCGCAGCATACTGTGCTATTTTTGTTTAGCGCACTAAACAAGGAGGCGGCATGCTGCAGTTCGACTATCTCAAAACAGCCATTAAGCAAAAGGGCTGTACCCTACAGCAGGTGGCTGAAGCCAGCGGCATGACAAAGGGGTATCTTAGCCAGCTACTCAACGACAAAATCAAAAGCCCCAGTGCGCAAAAGCTGGAAGCCTTGCACCGTTTTCTTGAGCTGGAGTTCCCACGCCGTGAGAAAAAAGTGGGCGTAGTGTTTGGTAAATTTTACCCGCTCCACACCGGCCATATCTTTTTAATCCAGCGTGCCTGTAGTCAAGTTGACGAGCTGCATGTCATTTTGTGCCACGATGAACCTCGTGATCGCGAGCTGTTCGAAAACAGTTCGATGTCACAACAGCCGACAGTCAGTGACCGCCTACGTTGGTTGCTACAAACTTTCAAGTATCAGAAAAATATCCATATTCACTCATTTGATGAGCACGGCATTGAGCCTTATCCGCACGGTTGGGATGTCTGGAGCCGTGGCGTCAAAAAGTTTATGGCGGAAAAGGGCATCGTCCCCAGCTTTATCTATTCCAGCGAAAGTCAGGACGCCCCCCGTTACCGCGAGCAACTGGGTATCGAAACCATCCTGATCGACCCACAACGCTCATTTATGAATATCAGCGGCCGCCAAATTCGCCGCGACCCTTTCCGCTACTGGGATTACATTCCGACCGAAGTGAAGCCCTTTTTTGTCCGCACCGTGGCGATACTGGGGGGCGAATCCAGCGGAAAATCTACTCTGGTCAATAAGTTAGCCAATATTTTCAATACCACCAGTGCGTGGGAGTATGGCCGCGACTATGTTTTCTCCCATCTGGGCGGTGATGAGATGGCGCTGCAATATTCAGATTATGACAAAATTGCACTGGGGCAGGCACAATACGTTGATTTTGCGGTGAAATATGCCAATAAAGTGGCGTTTATCGACACCGATTTTGTCACCACGCAGGCGTTCTGCAAAAAATATGAGGGGCGCGAGCACCCCTTTGTGCAGGCACTGATTGATGAGTACCGCTTTGATCTGGTTATCTTGCTAGAGAACAACACGCCGTGGGTTGCCGATGGTCTGCGTAGCCTCGGCAGTGATCGTGACCGTAAATCCTTCCAGAACTTACTGGAGCAGATGCTGCGCAGTAATAATATTGAATACGTGCATGTCGAGTCGGCAGATTATGACGAGCGCTTCCTGCGCTGTGTTGAATTGGTTCAGCAGCTCTTGGCCGCCGACCTGCAACGCCTTGCCCGCCCTTCAGTATTGGCTGAAGTGCGGGAGGAGTGACCTTAGTAGGCAATCACTATCTTGCCTTGCATATGCCCGCCCGCCACTTGTGCATGGGCGGTATGCAGGTTTTCGACTGTTAGCCCGTGCAGTGTCTCGCTCAGCGTCCCTTGCAGTTTTCCCCCATCGACCAACTGACTCACCTGCTTGAGAATCTCCCCTTGCTGGGCGATATCTGGCGTAGAGTACATGCTGCGGGTGAACATAAATTCCCAATGTAAAGCCGCACTTTTCAGTTTTAACTGATTCTGATCCAAGGGTTTTTCGTTCTCCACAATAGTGCAGATCTGCCCCAGTGGCGCGATCAGTTCGCTGATGGCTGGCCAGTGGCCGTCGGTATCATTCAGGCAGAGAATGTAATCCACCTTATCAATACCTTCTTTCGCCAATTGCGCTTTCAGGTCGCGGTAATCTACCGTCAGGTCGGCACCTCGTTCACGGCACCAAGCGGCTGATTCTGGGCGTGAGGCAGTCGCAATCACTTTTACCGGGCTGCGCAACGCCGCCAGTGGAATGGCTAATGAGCCGACACCGCCCGCGCCGCCGATGATCAGTAGGTTTTGATCTGCACTGGCATGCTGGATCTTCAGGTGCTCGAACAGCGCTTCCCATGCAGTGATGGCGGTTAATGGCAGGGCGGCGGCCTGCGCCCAGTTGAGCGTGCGGGGTTTGTGGGCCGCAATGCGGGCATCGACCAACTGTTGATGAGCGTTACTGCCGGGGCGGGTGATATCACCGGCATACCACACTTCATCGCCGACGCGAAAGCCGCTGACTTTCTCGCCGACACTCATGACCACACCCGCGGCATCCCAACCCAGAATCCTTGGCTGTTGTAAGCCATTTTTCTTTAAGCTGCTATGCACTTTGGTATCAACCGGATTGATGGATGCCGCTTTGACTTCAACCAGCAAATCAAAGGGACCAGGTGTGAGTATATCTAGCGTGATTTCAATAAAATCAGCGGGTTGTTGTGGGTTCACTGCAATGGCTTTGAGGGTCATTTTTATCTTCCTGTTTTAGTGTATGGATGAAGTCTAGACCTATTTGATGGTAGTGATAAGATGGACAATTATTAATTCAGTGTTCGTCTGAGACAAACAATCATGTTTAAGCAACTTCAGGATATGGCACTGTTTGCGCGAGTTGCCGAGTGTGGCAGCTTTACCCGTGCGGCTGAAATGGCCGATTTGCCGAAATCGAGTGTCAGTAAGCGCATCAGTCAGTTAGAGCAAAATCTGGGGATTCGGTTGATCAATCGCACCACTCGTCAGTTGAATCTGACCTTTGCGGGTGAGCGCTATTTGGTGCACTGCCAAGAGATGTTGCAGGCGGCTGAGCGCGCGGATCTGGCACTGCAACGGCTGAAGGATAATCCCAGTGGCCGCTTGCGTATCTCGACCCCGGCAGGATTAGGTGCAACCTTAGTGGCGCGGCTGGCGACTGATTTTCAGCGGCAATATCCAGATGTGCTGTTGGAGGTTTTGGCGTCGGATACCATGGTGGATCTGGTGGAGGAGGGCTTTGATGTGGCGCTGCGCACGGGCAAACCGCAGGATTCGTCACTGATTGGCCGCCGATTGGGCTACGCCCCGCGCTACCTGTTGGCCTCGCCAAACTATCTGGCGCAGCACCCGCCATTGTCTCACCCCAGCCAATTGGATAAGCACCATTGCATTGCCCACCGTGCTTGGCAGGCGCTCATTTTGCGCTGTGAAGGTGAGTTTTACCGCTGGCAAGTGCCGATGCAGCATGTCACGGATAACCTGCTGTATGCCCGCGAATGTGCCCTTGCAGGCGGGGGGATCACGCTACTCCCTGCTTTTTTAAGCCGTGAAGTAGTGGCAAACCGTCAGCTTATTGAAGTGTTGCCCCAATGGCGGCCTGAAGGGAATGAGCTGTATTTGGTATATCCCAGCCGCAAATTAAACTCCCCCGCCTTGAGCTGTTTTATTGATGTGGCGATTGGGCACCCGGTCTTTGGGGATTATGTGCAAGGGCTGGAAATCTCTTAGTGAGCCGAATATACTGCTTATTCGGCTCATATTATGAGCCGAATAGAGTCGATAACCGGCTCATTCTCAATACGGGAGAGAGTGATGAACGAAAACCTATGGGTGTGGCAACATGAGAAGTGGCCCCATTTTTACTGGGATGATGCGCTTATTCAGCCTCAGCTACGCAACACCCGGTTTAAGCTCGGGCAACTCCTCGGCGAAAACAGGGGGAATACCTCTACTGAAAGCGCCTCAAAAACCTTAGATATGCTTTTGGCGAATATTGTTGCGTCATCAAAAATAGAGAATGAGCAACTTAATATCAGGTCGGTGCGTTCATCGCTGGCAAAAAAACTCGGGATGACGTGGGAGGTAAGTGACCCGACGTCTGATCGCTCTGATGGTTTGGCCGCCATTATGCTCGACGCCATTAATGAATGTCATGCGGACTTAACGCTGGAACGATTGTATCAATGGCATGAATGGCTATTCCCCAATGACCCATGGGTCCTGAATCCTATCAAGGCGGGCCAATTGAGGGGGGGTGAACCTATGCAGGTAGTTTCTGGCCGAATGGGCAAGGAACGGGTTCATTTTGAAGCACCACCTCGCGAGGTTTTATTTGCGGAGCTAACACAGTTTATCCATTGGTTTAATGTGTCTCGCATTGAGAATGCTGTTGATCCACTGTTGCGAGCGGCAATCGCGCATTTTTGGTTTGTCACTTTGCACCCGTTTGAAGATGGTAATGGCCGTATTACCCGAGCACTGACCGATATGGCACTATCACAGGCGGACAACCAAAGTATTCATCTTTACGCTATGTCAGTTGCCATCCTTGAAAACCGAGATGGGTATTACGCTATTTTGGAAAAGTGCCAACGTGGCGGTCTGGATATTACCCCTTGGTTACTCTGGTTTATCGCCACTCTGGAACAGAGTTTAGATCAGGCATCTGAGCAGGTTCGCGCGACATTGGCTAAAAATCGTTTCTGGTTAAAGCACAATGGCAGTGGGCTGAGGGTGGAGCAAATTAAAGTGCTTAATCGTCTGCTAGATGGGGGTGAAAACGGCTTTGCTTTAGGTATCAATGCCTCTCAATATCAAAAAGTCGCGAAAGTCAGTAAAGCGACAGCGACCCGTCATCTCGCAGAGTTATTGGCGCGTGAGTGTATTGAAAAGCTACCGGGGGAGGGGCGGAGTACCCGATACCGAGTGAAGTATCCAGAGTGAAATGGCCTGCAATATTCAATTGCAGACCATTTGTTTCGATATAAGGTTAAACTTACTTAACCATTTTCTTATACTTAATACGGTGGGGTTCCAGTGCTTCGGCACCCAGAGTGCGTTTTTTCCACTCTTCGTATTCAGTAAAGTTACCTTCGAAGAATTGCACTTTACCTTCATCTTGATAATCGATGATATGAGTGGCAATTCGGTCAAGGAACCAACGGTCATGGGAGATGACCATCGCGCAGCCCGGGAACTCCAACAAGGCGTTTTCCAGTGCGCGCAAGGTTTCGATGTCCAGATCGTTGGTCGGTTCATCGAGCAGCAGCATGTTGCCGCCGACCTGTAGCAGCTTAGCCAAATGAATACGGCCACGCTCACCACCGGACAGCTCGCCGACACGCTTACCTTGATCAATCCCTTTAAAGTTAAAGCGGCCGACATAGGCACGGCTTGGAATTTCAAAGTTGCCGATCTTCATGATGTCCTGACCACCGGACACCTCTTCCCAGACGGTTTTGCTGTCATCCATGTTGTCACGGAACTGATCAACTGAGGCCAACTGCACGGTATCACCCAGTGAAATGGTGCCGGAGTCCGGTTGTTCCTGACCTGATAACATGCGGAACAGTGTTGATTTACCCGCGCCGTTCGGCCCGATGATCCCCACTATCGCGCCTTTTGGCAGCGCAAAGGTCAGATCGTCAATCAACAGGCGATCACCGTAAGATTTGCTCAGATGCTCGACTTCCAGCACTTTATCGCCTAGGCGTGGGCCGGGTGGAATGAACAACTCACTGGTTTCGTTACGTTTTTGATATTCGACGCTGTTAAGTTCTTCAAAGCGGGCCAGACGGGCTTTACCTTTCGCCTGACGGCCTTTTGGATTCTGACGAACCCACTCCAGCTCTTTCTGGATAGATTTACGGCGTGCAGCTTCGGAAGAGGCTTCCAGCGCCAGTCGATCATCTTTTTGCTCCAGCCATGAGGAGTAGTTGCCTTCCCATGGAATCCCTTCGCCACGGTCCAGCTCCAGAATCCAACCTGCCACGTTATCGAGGAAGTAACGGTCATGGGTGATGGCGACCACGGTGCCTTCATAATCGTGCAGGAAGCGCTCGAGCCATGCCACGGATTCCGCATCCAAGTGGTTGGTCGGTTCGTCCAGCAGCAGCATATCTGGTTTTTCCAGCAGCAGGCGGCAGATGGCAACACGACGGCGTTCACCACCGGACAGATTGGCAATTTTGGCATCCCACGGCGGCAGACGCAGTGCATCCGCAGCGCGTTCTAACTGGTTATCCAGATTATGGCCGTCTTGGGCTTGGATAATGGCTTCCAGCTCACCTTGCTCTTTCGCCAATTTATCGAAATCAGCATCAGGATCGGCATACAGCGCATACACCTCATCCAAGCGGGTCAGTGCGCGTTTGACGTCGCCCACCGCTTCTTCAACTGATTCACGCACCGTTTGCTCAAGATTTAACTTAGGCTCCTGCGGCAAGTAACCAATTTTGATGCCAGGTTGGGGACGCGCTTCGCCTTCGATATCGGTATCGATACCCGCCATAATGCGCAATAGGGTCGATTTACCGGAGCCATTCAGACCCAGCACACCAATCTTGGCCCCAGGGAAAAAACTCAGGGAGATGTTTTTCAGAATATGACGTTTCGGCGGAACCACTTTGCCGACACGGTGCATAGAATAGACGAATTGAGCCACGTTGCGTCTGCCTCTCTAATTAGTAGTGATGTCTGGTGCGGAGTGTAGCCCGTTTGGATTCTGCGAACCAGTATCCAGAGTGGATAGTCGAGCCGTGTCGACAGATTTCAGTGGGATAAAGGCAGAAACCGGTTTGCCAAAGCAAACCGGAGAGCAAAAAAGCTTAGGGTGCGGTGACTATCATCGAGACTCGGCGGTTTTCTGCCCGCCCTTTGGCGGTGCGGTTATCAGCCACCGGATCGAGCTTGCCGCGACCACGAACATCAATATTGGCTCTTGGAATACCAATGAGTGCCAGTGTATCCGCGACGGCCGCCGCACGCTGGTAGGAGAGTTGCTGGTTATAGCTATCCTCGCCTGTGGAGTCGGTATGACCATCCACCCGCAAATGGGTGATGCCCACAGCGGTTAATGCTTTGCCAATGTTCTGCACGGTACGCACGCCGTCGGGATTCAATTTTTTAACGTCACTGTCGAACAGCACTTTATTCGCCAGCCCAAACTCCCAACCGTTGTCGGTTAACTTAAACCCCTGCTCCTGTAGTGCGGCAATTTGCTCAGCACTCAGCCCTTGCGGTTTTGCCTGACAACCCACCAGTACCAATAAGCTGATAGCGAAAAAACTGAGCCAGATACGGCTGATCAGATTTTTATCTTTCAATCCCTGCATGTCACCTACCCTAAGCTTTCTGTGAGAGGAGTATCCGATAGGTGAGCAATGACTCTCCCGCCACCGGACTGGATGTTTTTCTTGGCTTGATACATGGCTTCATCTGCCCGCTGTAACAGCGCTTCGGGCGTCTGCGCATGATCAGGATAAATGGCAATACCAATGCTCAGCGAGGTTGTAATTTCACGCCCATCCGCCAAAACGATGGGTTGGCTCATACTTTCAATAATATTGCTGGCGATAAGCAAAACATCGTCTGTTTTGTGGATAGGGGCCAGCAGTACGGCAAACTCATCCCCACCTAAACGGGCCACTAAATCGGTTTCACGTAACAACGCGCGGATACGGTCGGCAATGGTGGTGAGCACCACATCACCCGCTGCATGACCATAATTATCGTTGATCTCTTTGAAGCGATCGCCATCCAGAAAGAGCACGGCGGCATGTTCGCTCGGTTTGCAATCACTGAGTGTGCGACTTAAGCGGCCCTCAAAAAAAGCGCGGTTTGCCAGTCCGGTCAGGCTATCGTGTGCCGCCCGATGGGCGAGTGAGTCATGCTCTTGCGTTAGATGCTCCTGCCACACTTCCAACTCCTCCAGCAAGCCGTTGAAGTCACTGCTTAGCTCATTCAGCTCCGCAATTTTGGCTGAAGGTACCCGCTGACCAAAACTGCGGTTGCGACTGACATTATGGGCTACGTCGGTAATTTGGTTTAGTGAGCCGATGATGCCAAAAAGCATGCGCCGTGACAGGACTAACGCCACCACGGTACTGAGCAGCAGACACGCCAGCAAGCCCGCTAATCCTTGCAGCAGAAAACGCAGCAGGCTGCCACCATGACCCACAATCACTATGGTGCCAATCTCATTGCCGGCATGCACCATCGGGAGGACCACGGGCTGAGGCAGCGCCCAGCGAGCGACATTTTGCTCTAAATAGTGCATGGGGCCATCGTCAGGCTGTGTCCAGCTCGCCATCTCACGCCCATTCACATCCAGAATTTTTGCTTCGGCCACCTCTTCATTGGCGGCAATCAGGGAGAGCGATTCGTTAGCGGCCACCTTGTCGCCAAACACCACAGCGGCTTCCGTGGTATAGCTAATCGAGCGAGCAATCAAATGCAGGTTATGGTCAGCATAGACCCGTAAGGCAAACAGCGCCGCCAGTGTCAGGAAAATACCGGCGGTCGTGACCGACACCAAGACGACGGTTAAATGTATTCGGCCCAATACACGGCCGAGTGTGGGGAGCTTTGTGGCGTTATGATGATCTGGTGCCCGTGTGGCGGACTGTTTTTTTATTGAACTCATAATGCGTCAGCCTTTTTACGGGCAAGTTGCAACACACTGGGGTGAACTCGCACCCCACCGCGTGCTAATGCATCCATATTGACTTTGAAAGAAGCTTGCTTATCTTCCAGCAGTAGACAAAATGCACTGCCCAGTGTGCACTCGTCATAATCTTCACTGATGGTCAGCACCGGGTGCCCAGAGAGTAAGGCCGCCAATTCCTGCCGCTTTTGTACCCCGATACGGCCCAGATAAACCACATCACAATTGGTGGCAATCGATTTGTCGGGCTGTGGGTAGCGCTGCGTTTTAATCGGGTGAGGCGTTTGCATTAATGCCGGGTTAAACAGAGCTTCCGCGTAATCGGTTTGCGCCACGACACATAAGCGAATCACCGGTAATGGGGCTGGCCAGCGCGCATAGCTGATGATACCCAACACCATTTTGGTGGCGGCATCACTGCGCTCATGTATGAGTTCGGCACTCAGGTTATTCGCAGCCCTTAAGGGCAGGGCGGTAAACAGGAGCGAGAAAAGGAATAAAGCAGAGGCACAGGCCTGCCAGACACGCCATGGCGTCATCTGTTTTAGCGGGGGATAGCGTTTATCACTACTGACGCCATTAATTGCGCAAGTGACGGTATTCATTTTTGCGCTTCCTGTAGGGCGACACGGTTCAGATGTTAATGACATCCGGCGAATAATAAGCTTCCGCTATAACCATTATAAGATTTAATTGATGCAATAATAGTCATGATATCGGCAATATGAGATTTATCTTAAATATTATTTTGAATCTATAAAAAAGCCCGACTGATTAGCCGGGCTTGATGATTGTGGCTAAAGGTCAGACTGCGCTCGACGCCCCTTTAAAGCGCCCGATGATCCATTTTTCGATCTCTACGATGATAAAGATGGCAATAGAAACCAGCAGTGTGACGCCCCAGTAGTAAGCCGGTAATGGCTCAGTACCGAACGCGGTATTCATAAACGGCAGGTAGATAATGGCTAGCTGCAACAGAATCAGCACGCCAGAGACTAACCACAACCCTTTGTTGACAAAGAGTTCTTTGTTCAGCGGGAAGCGATCCATCACGCGGCAGTTAAACATGTAAATCCACTGCGCAGTCACCAAGGTCTGCATCAACACGGTACGGATAAATTCAGTGCTGTAACCGCGTGGCTCCATGTAGGCCTCCAAGGCGAAAGCACTACAGGCGATTAAGGTGCCGACAAAGGCGATACGCCAGATAGCGTGGCCATCTAACACATGTTTTGATGGGTCACGTGGGTTACGGCGCATAATGCCGCGTTCTGCTGGTTCAAAGGCCAAACCGAAGGAGAGCGTGGTGGAGGTCGCCATGTTTATCCAGAGAATTTGCAGTGGCGTCAATGGAATCACCGCACCGACCAGAATAGCAAAGATGATTAATAGCCCTTGCGCCAAGTTGGTCGGTAACACGAACAGAATGGTTTTCTTCAGGTTATCGTAGACGCGACGGCCCTCTTCAACCGCATGGGCAATGGTGGCGAAGTTGTCATCAGAGAGCACCATATCGGCGGCCTCTTTTGTCACTTCGGTGCCCTTGATTCCCATGGCGATACCGACATCGGCCTGTTTCAGCGCTGGAGCATCATTGACGCCATCGCCGGTCATGCCGACAATTTCGCCTTTATCTTGCAAGGCTTTGACCAGACGCAGTTTATGTTCCGGGCTAGTACGGGCGAAGATATCATAACGAACCGCCGCTTCCGCCAGCTCCTTATCGTCCATATGCTCCAACTGACCGCCAGTAATGGAGTCTTTCCCATTGCCTATCCCCAACATGGCACCAATTGCCATGGCGGTTTCCTGATGGTCGCCAGTGATCATCTTCACGCGAATACCGGCCTGCTGGCAGGTGGCAATCGCGTCGATAGCTTCAGGGCGCGGCGGGTCCATCATGCCGGCGATACCGACAAAGACCATGCCTTGCTGGATGTCGCTGTGATCTAACTCACCAACCGTCTGCTCTGTTGGGCGGTAGGCTGCGGCCAACATACGCAAACCCTGCTGGGTATAGCGCGTCATCTCGGCATCCCAGTAATCACGGCGGAATGGCACCACACCCTTTTCCGTCAGCTCTTGCTGGCAGAAAGTGAACAGCACGTCAGGTGCGCCGGTCAGGAAGATGCAGTTTTCCGACTCAACCTGATGGCTGGTGGCCATGTATTTATAAGCAGAATCGAAAGGAATTTTACCGTGCTGAGTAACCTGACCCAGCTCGATCCCCGATTTGGCAGCCAAAACTTTCAATGCACCTTCGGTAGGGCCACCGACAATGGTCCAGTGGCCTTGGTCATTCTTTTGAATCTGGCTGTCATTACATAAATTCACCGCAGTGATAAATGTTTTTAGCGGTCCCGCCAGTGAGGCTTGCTGATCACTGCCCTCAGGATAGATATTGCCGACTGGCTCGTAGCTTTCGCCAGTGACTCGGTAGCAGTTATCGGCCAAAATCACCGCTTTGACGGTCATTTCGTTCATCGTCAGTGTGCCGGTTTTATCGGAACAGACGACGGTCATGGCACCTAAGGTCTCCACCGTTGGCAGCTTGCGGATAATCGCGCGATTGCGCGCCATGGCTTGCACGCCAAGTGAGAGGATAATCGAAATAATCGCCGGTAAGCCTTCCGGCACTGAGGCGACCGCCAGACTGATCAATGCCAGCAGCAGTTCATTGACTGGCAGATCGCGAAGGATAAAGGCGAAGACGAACAAGAAGGCCATCATCACTAAAATTAGGATGAAAATGGCTTTGCCCAAACGGTCCATCTGTTGGAGCAGCGGTGTGCGAATGGATTCAACCGCTGACATCATTTGGTTGATGTGGCCCAACTCGGTGTTACCGCCGCTGGCAATGACCACGCCTTTTGCGGTGCCCGCACTGATTGTGGTGCCTGAGAACAGCAGATTTTTGCGATCGCCAATGACCGATTCGTCCTCAATCACCCCGATTTGCTTCTCCACCACGGTGGACTCACCGGTCAAGATTGCTTCTTCAATCTGGAGGTTGTGAGCTTCAAGTAACCGCAGGTCGGCTGGGATCTTGTCCCCCGGTTTCAGGGTAACAATATCACCCGGCACCAGATTCTGTGCGTCAATGGTTTGTGCGTTGCCATCACGGATGACCACGGCTTTACTGGAAAGCATGTTCTGTATGCTTTTCAGCGACTTCTCCGCTTTATTTTCCTGCACATAACCAATTAAGGCATTAATGACTGCGACACAAAGGATAATAATGGTGTCAACAGTGTGGCCCATCAAGCCCTTAACTAAGGCGGCCGCTAATAAGATGTAAATCAGAACATCATTGAAATGGGCTAAAAACTGTATCAGTGGGTGCTTACTTTTCTTGGCAGGTAGGGCATTGGGTCCGTACTGTTTAAGGCGCTCTTCTGCCTCTTGTTGGCTTAAACCTTCTTCGCGGCTACTTAAATGCTGCAAAGATTCTTCCGCAGTGAGTTGATACCAGGCCTTACCCTCTGGGGGCGGGGAGGCGGATTTATGGTCTGATGAGTTTTGCATTGAAAGAACCTTCTTAAAAATTAATAAATCTACAATCTTGCTATCCGTTTTCACTTATTTACCGCAAAAATATGACTCTTCGTCCTCGCCCCTACCGGACCTTAGCAAGGCCAATGACTTTGGGTATAAATGAAATATTTACAACAGCATAGTTATATTAAGCAAGGATAGTAGATTTTTATCAAAATAGTGCCTTGATCTGAGATAATAAATAAGAAATATTTGGCAACAACTTAAGATTAACTTATTGAATAATAAATGATTACGTAGTCATCTATTTTGCATTCTGTCTGTTTTAAAGCACAGAATATCGACAGTAAGGCGCTGAAATTCATCGCCCATTCCATTTATCACTCAAAAAGATTAATCCTATACATCCATTACTGTGTGTAATCACTGGCTATCAGGTGAAACTCTTCGTTAGTATATCCTGCTGCCGAAACCCATCTTAAAATCTATAGGGCAGATGCTAATTAGCGGTTACGGTAAGTGAAATGCAGTAGCCAACAACCAGTGAGGAAACAGTAAGTATGGAAAAGTGGCGATATCTGGCGATTGGCGTATGTCTGGTGACGACTTCAGGAGTGGCATCCGCTGACTCCCTTGATGCCCAACGGCAACGCTATCAGCAAGTTAAACTGGCTTGGGACAGCAATCAGATGGATACCGTGGCGCAATTGATGCCCACATTGCGTGACTATCCGCTGTATCCGTATTTGGAGTACCGCCAGTTAACACAAGATCTGAGCCAAGTGAGCGCGGCGCAAGTCAATGATTTCCTGAGCCGGAATCCCACATTGCCGCCAGCGAGTTCACTGCCATCCCGCTTTGTTAATGAGCTGGCTCGCCGCGAAGATTGGCGCGGATTATTGACCTTCAGCCCAACCGCACCGAAACCGGTCGCTGCCCGCTGTAACTATTACTATGCCAAATGGGCGACGGGCGAACAGCAAGCTGCTTGGGATGGCGCGAGTGAAATCTGGCTTAATGGTCAGGCGCTACCCGGTAGCTGCGATAAATTATTCACTGTCTGGCAACAAGCTGGGCATCAAACGCCCTTGGCGACACTGGCACGGATGAAGCTGGCCCTGAAAGAGGGGAATGCCAGTTTGGTCAGCTACTTACTCAAACAGTTGCCCGCCGATTACCAGACCATGGGCACGGCACTGGCGAAACTGCAAAGTGACCCAGCCAGTGTAGAAAGCTTCGCCCGCACCGTCGGGCCGACGGACTTTACCCGCTCCGCGACCATTATTGCGTTTACCCGTTTGGCGCGTCAGGACGTGGAAAATGCCCGTGCGATGATCCCAACCCTAGCGCGGCTACAAAAAATGAGTGACAGCGAGAAGCTGGAGCTGGAAGAGGCGGTGGCCTGGCGTTTGATGGGCACGGATGCGACTTACGATCAAGCCAAATGGCGAGATCAAGTCACGTTACGTAGCCACTCGACCCCCTTGTTGGAGCGCCGTATCCGCATGTCTCTGGGCAGTGGCGATCGCAAAGGCTTAGCCACTTGGCTGGCGCGTTTGCCAGCAGAGGCACAAAATAAAGATGAGTGGCGCTACTGGCGCGCATCGCTGTTATTGGAGCAAGGGAAGAAAGCAGAGGGCGAAGCTATCTTACGCAGCCTGATGCAAGAGCGCGGCTTCTATCCGATGGTGGCGGCTCAGAAACTGGGGGTGCCTTATCCGATTAATGTGCAGGTTGCCACCAAACCAGATGCTTCGTTGGCAAAGCGGCCAGAGATCGCCCGTGTGCGCGAGCTGATGTACTGGAATATGGACAATCTGGCCCGCAATGAGTGGAGCTATTTGGTCGCCAGCCGTAGTAAACCTGAGCAGGAAGCCTTGGCGCGTTACGCCTTTAACCAGAAGTGGGCCGATCTCAGTGTGCAGGCGACCATCACCGCCAAGCTGTGGGACCATCTGGAAGAGCGCTTCCCACTGGCATGGCCGGCAGAGTTCCGTCAGGCGACTGATGGCAAAGGGATCACGCCAAGTTATGCCATGGCGATTGCTCGTCAGGAGAGTGCTTGGAACCCGAAAGCACAATCTCCGGTGGGTGCAGCCGGGCTGATGCAGGTGATGCCGCGTACCGCAGAACACACGGTGAAACTGAATAATATCAGTGGTTATGTGAATAGCAGCCAGTTGCTCGACCCCATCACCAACATTGAGATTGGCACCAGCTATCTGGAAGAGGTCTATCAACAGTTCGGGCGCAACCGCATTCTAGCCAGTGCGGCCTATAATGCGGGGCCATCACGGGTCAATACTTGGTTAGGCAACAGTGCCGGGCAGGCCGATGCCGTGGCATTTATCGAGAGCATTCCTTTCTCCGAAACCCGTGGCTATGTGAAGAACGTGTTGGCGTATGATGCATTTTATCGTCACTTTATGAATCGTCCAACGAAGGTGCTGAGTGATGCCGAGTGGCAGCGTCGCTACTGATCCTCTTCGTCCTTGACGTTACAGGGTTGTTAGCTGCGCGCACTTACCCGAATCACTTACTTGAGTAAGCTCATCGGGATGCGTTTGCTTGCTGCCTACCTGTAACGCCAATGACTTTGAGGATCTCCTTTGTCCTTGACGCTGCGGCGATGCCAAGTTCTTTGGGTATGTTTGGGGTTATGATAAGCTGTTGTACTAGTTAAATAGTATGACAGCTTTATTTTTGGGTACTTATCATGACAAAACTACGATTGACCGATCCCAATCTGTCGACTGAAGAAGATAGCCAGCACTGGCTGAGCTTTGTTGCGCTGCTGCAAAATGCGATTGCGCAAGATCTCCATTTGCCGCTGTTGCAATTGATGCTGACACCCGATGAGCGCACCGCGCTGGGGACTCGTGTTCGTATCATTGAGGAGTTAATGCGGGGTGAGATGAGTCAGCGCGAACTGAAAAACCAGTTGGGTGCTGGAATCGCGACTATCACCCGAGGTTCTAATAGCCTGAAGGCCGCGCCACCAGAGCTTAAAAACTGGCTCGAGGACCAATTGCTGGCCGATAAAAAGTAGCTTATTTCGCGGTAACTTAGCCTGAAATTGGGCGTTGATAGATTTCATTATGAAATGGCACTAGCGCCAACAATAACGCTTGATGATAGACGCTGGTACGGGTCAATTTGCCGTCGGTGAAGATACCGATGGCTCCGCCCTGATGCTTTACATTCGATATCCCCGTTAAAACTGCCATTTCGTCGCCTAGCTCACGGCCTTGGCGAATCCCTTGCAATATAATATCGGGCAGCATCAAACTGGCAGAACGAGACTCTCCTCGTGATTGTAAGTGCTCAATAACCATCCATGCAAAGGTCATATTATCTTCGATACCCGCTTCAACCCCGACCCAAAAATCAGCCTCAGGGCGAATCTGACGAGCATTCTTCACTCGCTGCCTGGCACCTGTGCGCGTCTCAATACTGCCGATAGGTTGCAGGGGAACGCCGCTATCAACATTGACACCTTCAATGCGGTAGCTGCCGGGGCCATAAACATCATCGAAAGCGAGGCTAATCGCCTTAATCTTTGCAGGGTTGGTAGTTGCGGCAACAACATGGTACATAATGAGTCTCGATATCTTTAAGCACCTATACTCTTTATTTGGGTTAGATATCCATTTAGGTCGATATCCAAAGTCATAGGCTAAGCGGTTATTTCACGCAGTATAACGGAAAAAAGACATGTTACAGGTATATCTCGTGCGTCATGGCGAAACCATTTGGAACGCGGAACGCCGTATTCAAGGCCAATCAGACAGCCCGCTAACCGAGACTGGTATCCGTCAGGCGTACTTGGTTGCGCAACGGGTCCGCAGCCAAGGGATCACGCATATCATCGCCAGTGATCTTGGGCGCACACAGCAGACGGCAAAAATTATCGCCGAGGCTTGTGGGCTAAGAATGGTGACCGATCCCCGTCTGCGCGAGCTGGACATGGGGGTGCTGGAAACACGGCCGATTGAGAGCTTAACGCCAGAAGAAGAGCAGTGGCGCAAGCAGATGGTCAATGGCACCGAAGGCGGCCGTATCCCTGAAGGGGAGTCGATGACAGAACTGGGGCGGCGGATGCGCGCGGCGCTGGATAGCTGCCTCGAGTTGCCTGCTGGCAGCAAACCACTGTTAGTCAGCCACGGTATGGCGCTGGGGTGTTTGCTGAGCACCTTGCTTGGCTTACCGGCACATGCCGAACGGCGTCTACGGTTGCGCAACTGTTCGCTATCACGCGCTGATTATCAGGAAAGTCCTTGGTTGGCGTCGGGGTGGGTCATTGAAAGTGCTGGCGATACCGCTCACTTGGATATGCCAGCACTCGATGAGCTACAGCGCTAGCGCCGGATAGGTATCAGATATTCACATTTCAGCGAGGTCGGAGGCTGATCTTTTGGCCTCCCCAGCGGGAAGAATCGTTCGATATCATACCCACGTCTGCGGGTTAATCCCAACTGAGGCAAACAGGTGCCATAGAGTGTCAGGATGAAGTTCTGCAAACCATCCAGCGGCCCTTCGTAGCCAAACAGCACATATTCGCCACCCTGCAAGATAACGGCTTGCCCTTCCTGCACGTTACTCGGCACATGCTGTGGCTCAATGGCCGTGGTGTAGAAAATCTCCTGCTCATCATCTTTCTCCTGATTGGGGCGGGAGTGATGTAAGCCATAGAGCACGGGCGGTAGTTGATCGGCTTCACCCAGATATTGTTGCCAGAAATGTGTGCGCAATTCAGTCCGATACGTCGATATCTGCTCAAGAGTACAGGAGTAGCTCTGTGTCAGACCAACCAGATGCTGCTCGGGTAAGGTGATGAATTCAGCTTGAGGCAGGGTATAGGTCCCTAACCGGATAGGCGGGCATATTCCCGCCGAGTGCCAATCCTCTGACCGGCGGTAGAGCGCAGGTGTTTGCGCAAACTGTTTTTTAAACGCGCGGGTGAAGGTTTGCTGCGAATCAAAACGATATTGCAGCGCAATATCTAGAATGGGGCGGCTGGTAAGTCGCAACGCAACAGCGGCTTTAGATAGCCTTCTTGCACGAATATAAGCACCGATAGCATTTCCGGTGACATCCTTGAACATTCGCTGCAAATGCCATTTTGAATAGCCTGCTTTAGCAGCGACATTGTCCAGTGCTAAAGGCTGGTCTAAATGACTTTCTAGCCAGCTGAGCAAATCACGAATGATACTGGCTTGATCCATAGATCTTCCTCGTAAAGCGGCCTAAATTTAGGGTGTTAATAGTATGGGAATAATAACTCTGGCGCATAGTAGCAACTTTTTATGTTCCCGACTGCTTAAGAATTTCCTGCCGTTATGTGTTAAAAAAGTCGCTAAGATTGATAAAATGGCTTTTTAACGAATATTTTATTCTTGCTAAAAAGCGTTAACGTTGAATAACGTTATTCAACGGAATGGAGTAAGTGTATGAAAAAAAGTTGGATATTGCTTGGTTGCCTGCTTTCTTTGGGGGCACATGCAGAGGAGATTGGTTCAGTCGATACCGTTTTTAAACTGTTGGGGCCGGATCATAAAATCGTGGTTGAAGCCTTCGATGACCCCGATGTTAAAAATGTAACTTGTTATATCAGCCGGGCAAAAACCGGCGGTATCAAAGGTGGTTTGGGGTTGGCGGAAGATACGGCAGATGCGGCAATCTCTTGTCAGCAAGTGGGGCCGATTGAGTTGACGGACAAAATTAAGAATAAGAAATCGGATGGTACAGTGGTTTTCCAGAAGCGAACTTCACTGGTATTTAAAAAGCTACAAGTGGTGCGTTTCTACGATCAAAAACGCAATGCGCTGATTTATCTGACCTATTCGGATCGCGTGGTGGATGGTTCACCGAAAAATGCCATTAGCGCTGTGCCGGTTATGCCTTGGTAGCTCGTCTGGATAACAGTCTAATTCTACAGGCTAAAAAGCATAAAAAAGCCAGCATTTGATGTGCTGGCTTTTTACTGTTGATGATAGGCAGAGAGTTACTCTTCCAGATCACCACAGAAACGATAACCTTCGCCGTGGATAGTGGCGATAATCTCAGGCGTGTCCGGCGTAGACTCGAAATGCTTACGAATACGGCGGATGGTCACGTCAACGGTACGGTCATGCGGTTTCAACTCGCGACCGGTCATTTTCTTCAACAATTCGCCACGGGATTGAATTTTCCCCGGATTTTCGCAGAAGTGCAGCATGGCGCGGAACTCACTGCGTGGCAGTTTATAATGCTCACCAGCAGGGCTTATCAGTGAGCGGCTATTGATATCCAGCTCCCAGCCATTAAATTTATAGCTCTCAACCAAGCGGCGCTCTTCACCGACACTGCCCAAGTTCATGGTGCGTGACAGCAGGTTACGCGCTCGAATGGTTAATTCGCGCGGATTGAACGGTTTGGTGATGTAATCATCAGCGCCAATTTCCAAGCCAAGGATCTTATCTACTTCGTTATCACGACCTGTCAGGAACATGAGGGCAACACTGGCTTGTTCACGAAGTTCCCGTGCCAGCAGCAGGCCGTTTTTGCCCGGCAGATTGATGTCCATGATAACTAAGTTAATATCATTCTCAGACAGAATGTGGTGCATTTCTGCGCCATCATTGGCTTCATGAACAACATAGCCTTCCGCCTCGAAAATGCTCTTCAGGGTGTTACGAGTAACTATCTCATCTTCTACGATCAGAATGTGCGGGGTCTGCATGTTTGCTACCTAAAATTGCCAACAAAATAGAAATAGGAAGTACAAAAGTCTTTGTTATATCAGGATTTTTATTGACTAGTTACTCGTCATCCCATTCATCACATGACTAAAGTACGTAAACGCGTTCTTGATGCACTTTCCATCAACGTCAACAACATCATTAGCTCGGTCGGGGTGTTACTCCCTACAGCCCCAAAGGCGACAAAAGCGGCGCATATCCTAACCCTATTAACAGCAATATAACAGTGTGAGCCGAATCTACCACCCAACAAAACTACGCTTTGTTGACATATATCAAATTCAATTGTAGCACGTTAACACTTTTGTGAAAAAGACTTACAAGAATACCAGCTTAAGCAATGACGAGTTAAAATAGGCGATCGATTCAGTGTTATTAATATTAAAAATTGACCGATAGACGTAACAAAAAAAACAATTCGCTAATCTATTGATTTTTATTGTTTAAAATCAATATTCTTCCAGCATCGTGGCAATGAAGCTGTTTTTCTTGCCAATGTGCTATTTCGCATAAAAGCATAAGAAGAATTATCGCCAATGTTAGCCAAATGTAAAATGGCAAAGGTGAGAGGCATTTTTTGCGACTTTTAGAACGTTAGTCTGAATAACGAATCAGCGAATCACTATTTGTTTCTTTAAGCGGACTTTATCATAACGGTTGTGTCTATTGTCTGTTGGGTTGTTTCGGATCATTAAGTTGAAAAAAAACGCTAAAGTTAATCATAGGGACTAAAGTGAATATTTCAGTTTTATTCTCTGGATGTCAGCGGTTATTTTTATTTATTACCGGATAAGTCCTGTGGGCTTAGAGGATTGCCCCTGATGAAATAGCTACTTTATTTGGGGCAATAGATGAAAAAATTTGACTTCATAGGGCGATTGCTTTAACCAATAGAGGGACAGCTTCATTATTGATGAGACAGACAGACGCCATGCGATACATCAGCCTGATTACAACAATTATTACCACCACCGAAACCACAGGTTACGGGGCGGGCTGACGCGTACAGGAAACAACAGAAAAAAGCCCGCACCTAGACAGTGCGGGCTTTTTTTTTCAATCAAATCTTTGCAAAAAAGTTTGCGATAAAAAAGCGCGAAAGCGGGAGAGAACCAGAAATGCGAGTGCTGAAATTTGGCGGGACATCAGTAGCAAATGCAGAACGCTTTATGCGTGTTGCCGATATCATTGAAAGTAATGTGCGTCAGGGACAAGTGGCTACGGTGTTATCCGCTCCCGCTAAAATTACCAATCATCTGGTGGCGATGATTGACAAAATGGTCGCTGGGCAAGATATCTCTCCCAACATCAGTGATGCCGAGCGGATTTTTTCCGAGCTATTACGCGGGTTAGCCGATGCCCAATCGGGCTTTGACTATGAGCGTTTGAAAGCCTTGGTGGCCCATGAGTTTGCGCAACTGAAGCACGTCCTGCACGGTATCTCCCTGCTGGGGCAGTGCCCGGACAGTATCAATGCGTCTATCATCTGCCGTGGCGAAAAACTCTCCATTGCTATTATGGAAGCGGTATTCCAAGCGAAAGGCTATCAAGTCAGCGTGATTAATCCGGTCGAGAAGCTGCTGGCTCAAGGGCACTATCTCGAATCCACCGTGGATATCACGGAATCGACTCGCCGCATTGCCTCCAGCCATATTCCTGCCGACCACATCATCCTGATGGCGGGTTTCACTGCGGGTAATGACAAAGGTGAGTTGGTGGTGCTGGGGCGTAATGGTTCCGACTATTCAGCCGCTGTGCTGGCCGCCTGTTTACGTGCTGACTGTTGTGAGATCTGGACTGACGTCGACGGGGTTTACACTTGCGACCCCCGTGTCGTCCCGGATGCGCGGTTATTGAAATCGATGTCATACCAAGAGGCGATGGAGCTTTCCTACTTTGGCGCTTCGGTTCTCCACCCCCGCACTATCGCCCCTATCGCCCAGTTCCAGATCCCTTGCCTGATAAAAAACACCTCTAACCCACAAGCGCCCGGCACATTGATTGGCGGTGAACACACGGATGACGGCTTCCCAGTCAAAGGCATCACCAACCTGAATAACATGGCGATGATTAACGTTTCAGGGCCGGGAATGAAAGGGATGGTCGGTATGGCTGCCCGCGTTTTTGCGGTGATGTCACGTAGCGGGATCTCGGTAGTGCTGATCACTCAGTCCTCTTCCGAATACAGCATCAGCTTCTGTGTGCCACAGGGGGAGCTGTTGCGCGCCCGTAAGGCATTGGAAGAGGAGTTTTATCTGGAACTGAAAGATGGCGTGCTGGAGCCACTGGATGTGATGGAGCATCTGGCGATTATCTCCGTGGTCGGTGATGGTATGCGCACTTTGCGTGGGATCTCGGCCCGCTTCTTCTCGGCACTGGCCCGCGCCAACATCAATATCATTGCGATCGCCCAAGGTTCTTCTGAGCGCTCTATTTCGGTGGTGGTCAGCAATGATGCGGTGACGACAGGGGTGCGCGTTTGCCATCAGATGCTGTTTAACACTGACCAAGTGATTGAAGTATTCGTCATTGGTGTCGGTGGCGTGGGTGGGGCATTGATTGAACAAATCTACCGCCAGCAACCTTGGCTGAAGCAGCGCCATATTGATCTGCGCGTCTGCGGCATCGCCAACTCCAAAGCCATGTTGACCAATGTGCATGGCATCGCACTGGATAACTGGCGTCACGAATTGGCTGAAGTGCAGGAGCCATTTAACTTGAGTCGCCTCATTCGCTTGGTGAAAGAGTATCACCTGCTCAATCCAGTGATTGTGGACTGTACCTCCAGTCAGGCGGTGGCGGATCAATATGCGGATTTCTTGGCCGATGGTTTCCATGTGGTGACGCCAAACAAGAAAGCCAACACTTCATCCATGAATTACTACCGCCAGATGCGCGCAGCAGCGGCAAAGTCATGCCGCAAATTCTTGTATGACACCAACGTCGGCGCGGGTCTGCCGGTGATCGAAAACTTGCAGAATCTGCTCAATGCCGGTGACGAGCTGATGCGCTTCTCGGGCATCTTGTCAGGATCGCTCTCCTTTATCTTCGGCAAGCTGGATGAAGGGATGAGCTTGTCAGAGGCCACACTGCAAGCCAAGGCCATGGGGTATACCGAACCCGATCCTCGTGATGACCTCTCTGGGATGGATGTTGCCCGTAAATTGTTGATCTTGGCCCGAGAAGCAGGGTACAAACTGGAACTGGCGGATATCGAGGTTGAGTCCGTGCTGCCAGCAAGTTTCGATGCCTCCGGCGATGTCGACAGCTTCTTGGCGCGTTTGCCATCATTGGATTCGCAGTTTAGCCGTCTGGTGGCGAATGCTGCTGAGCAAGGGAAAGTGTTGCGTTATGTTGGGGTCATTGAGGAGGGGCGCTGTATCGTACGGATGGATGCGGTTGATGGTAACGATCCCCTGTATAAAGTGAAAAATGGCGAGAATGCGTTGGCTTTCTATACCCGCTATTATCAGCCTATTCCGTTGGTATTACGCGGTTATGGCGCAGGCAATGACGTCACTGCTGCTGGGGTATTTGCCGATCTTTTACGCACATTATCATGGAAGTTGGGAGTTTAAATATGGTTAGAATCTATGCTCCGGCATCAATTGGTAATGTCAGCGTCGGCTTCGATGTATTGGGTGCGGCAGTTTCGCCGATAGACGGCACCTTGCTCGGCGATTGCGTCAGTGTGACAGCGGCAGAGAGCTTCAGTCTGCGCAATGAAGGCCGCTTCGTGAGCAAATTACCTGATGACCCGAAAGAGAATATCGTTTATCAATGTTGGGAGCGTTTTTGTCAGGCAATAGGTAAAACGATCCCGGTGGAGATGGTACTGGAAAAGAACATGCCGATTGGTTCCGGGTTGGGTTCCAGTGCTTGCTCTGTGGTGGCGGGCTTGATGGCGATGAATGAATTCTGTGGCCAGCCGCTGGATGAAGTGACACTGCTGGGGCTGATGGGTGAGCTGGAAGGGCGTGTTTCGGGGAGTGTCCATTTTGATAATGTCGCGCCCTGCTATTTAGGCGGGATGCAGTTGATTCTCGAGCAGGCGGGCTACATCAGTCAGGAAGTCCCCGGTTTTGACGACTGGCTGTGGGTGATGGCCTATCCGGGCATTAAAGTCTCAACGGCGGAGGCGCGCGCCATTTTACCGGCACAGTATCGCCGTCAGGATTGCATCGCACATGGGCGCAACTTAGCGGGATTCATTCATGCCTGCCACACGCAGCAGCCAGATTTAGCTGCCAAGATGATGAAAGATGTGATCGCCGAACCTTATCGCACGCAACTGCTGCCGGGCTTTGCGGCGGCAAGGCAAGCCGCGCACGATATCGGCGCACTGGCTTGTGGCATTTCTGGCTCCGGCCCGACGCTGTTTGCTGTCTGTAACGACACAGAAACTGCGCAGCGCATGGCGAGCTGGCTACAAAATCATTACCTGCAAAACGACGAAGGTTTTGTTCATATTTGCCGTCTGGATACCGCAGGCGCACGACTATTGGGATAACGCATGAAACTGTATAACCTTAAAGATCACAACGAGCAGGTCAGCTTCTCGCAAGCGATCAAGCAGGGCCTTGGTAAGCAGCAGGGGCTTTTCTTCCCGCTGGACCTGCCCGAATTTAACGTCACAGAGATCGATCAACTGCTGGATCTGGATTTTGTCACGCGCAGCAGCCGGATTTTGTCTGCATTTATTGGCAGTGAAATTGCCCCTGACGTGTTGACCAAGCGGGTTCAGGCGGCATTTGAGTTTCCAGCCCCGGTGGCGCAGGTTGAGAATGATATCGCCGCACTGGAGCTGTTCCACGGCCCGACTTTGGCATTTAAAGATTTCGGTGCGCGTTTTATGGCGCAAATGCTGGCCGAAGTGGCTGGCGACCAGCCCGTTACCATTTTAACGGCAACTTCCGGTGATACCGGTGCGGCAGTGGCTCATGCTTTCTACGGCCTGAAAAATGTGCGTGTGGTTATCCTCTATCCACGCGGCAAAATCAGTCCGCTGCAAGAGAAGTTGTTCTGTACGCTGGGGGGCAATATCCACACGGTGGCGATTGATGGCGATTTTGATGCCTGCCAGGCGCTGGTCAAACAAGCTTTTGATGATGAAGAATTAAAGCAGGCACTGAGCCTTAACTCGGCTAACTCAATCAATATCAGCCGCTTACTGGCGCAGATTTGCTACTACTTTGAAGCGGTTGCCCAACTGCCCCAAGAGGCGCGCAATCAACTGGTTATCTCGGTACCCAGCGGTAACTTTGGTGATTTGACGGCGGGTCTGCTGGCTAAATCCCTCGGTTTACCGGTGAAGCGCTTTATCGCGGCAACCAATGCCAATGACACTGTGCCGCGTTTCTTGGTGAACGGCCAGTGGCAGCCAAAATCCACTGTGGCGACAATTTCGAATGCCATGGATGTCAGTCAGCCGAATAACTGGCCGCGCGTAGAAGAGCTATATCGCCGTAAAGTCTGGCAGTTGAAGGATTTGGGCCACGGTGCGGTGAGTGATGAAGTGACCAAAGAGACGATGCGCGAGATGGCGAAGCTGGGTTATATCTCAGAACCTCATGCCGCCATTGCTTACCGTGTATTGCGTGATCAGCTGCAAGATGGCGAGTTCGGGCTGTTCATCGGCACGGCGCATCCGGCAAAATTCAAAGAGAGTGTGGAAGAGATTCTGGGCCAAGAATTACCGTTGCCAAAACCGCTGGCCATTCGGGCGCAATTACCTTTGCTGTCCCATGATTTACCCGCCGATTTCGCGAAAATGCGCGCATTCTTGATGGCATTACCGAAGTGATATTTTATCGGTTTTAAAAATTTGTGTTAGAAGACGCCAGAGTCATTGACGGGTTCTGGCGTCTGGCGGGGTGACTGCCCCGATGGGCGCTCCGACGGCTTACGCCGTTACGACCCATTCGGCGCATTTCCCCGCCTATCAACTATTTTGATAGCTGAGCGGGCATTATTAATGCTGCTCTGGCCGCTTAAAGACCAGTTCGTTTTTCGCCGACAGTCCCGCATCAAACTCATAGCCCTCCAGATTAAAATCAACCAGTTGCTCGGGTTTGGTGAGCTTGTTCTGAATGATAAAACGGCTCATCAGGCCGCGAGCTTTCTTGGCGTAGAAACTGATAATTTTGTATTGACCGTTTTTCTCATCCAGAAATACCGGCTTAATTATTGAACCGGCTAATTTGGCGGGTTTCACGGCCTTAAAATACTCATCAGAGGCGAGGTTAATCAGCACATTATCCCCTTGCTGCGCCAGCGCCTGATTCAGTTTCTCGGTTATCTGGTCACCCCAAAAGGTATAAAGATCTTTGCCCTGCGGGTTAGCCAGCCTAATGCCCATTTCCAGTCGATAGGGCTGCATTAAATCCAATGGACGCAGCACGCCATACAAGCCAGAAAGCATACGTAAATGTTTTTGGGCGAAATCAAAATCGGCCTCGCTGAAAGTCTGTGCCTGCATCCCGGTATAGACATCCCCTTTGAAAGCCAGAATCGCCTGACGGGCATTTTCTGGCGTGAAATCTGGCTGCCATTCACCGAAGCGCGCGGTATTAAGCCCCGCCAGTTTGTCGCTAATCCCCATCAGACTGCTGATTTGAGCTGGCGTCAACTCGCGACAGATTTTAATAAGCGCTTGTGACTTATCCAACATTTCAGGCTGAGTAAACTTGTTAGTCGCTAACGGACTTTGATAATCAAGGGTTTTGGCTGGGGAGATAATAATAAGCATCACGACATCCTGTTAATCCAGATAACACACTGTAGCAAAAAGCGCACGCCAGCAGAAAGAAGATTGGGCGATTGCTAAGATAGGTAGGCTGCTTCTTTTATCGGGCGTATAGTTTTCAAAGTAAATATCCTTTCCAAAGGATAAATAGCTTAGCTAAATCGTCTCAGCACCACAAGAATGGACGAAGTGGCTATTAATTAGATGATTTTCCGCTGTTTTGAAAGGCGAAAACGGTTGCGAAACCGATAGAGCAAGGTTGCGCTTTTTTTAATCAGTTTAACTGCCTTGCACCAAGACTTACGCATGTTATTATCAAGACAAGGCAGTGCTTCGAAATAGCTAATATTGCGAAATGGCTAACATTCCAAAAGCGATGAGTCACCATTTCGAAAACGATAAGAAGATTTCGAAAGCGATAAAGTTGCGACATGCCAAAAGTTCATGCACAAACGACGAGAAACGACAACATGACCGATAAACTTACTTCCCTACGTCAAATCACCACTGTAGTCGCCGATACTGGGGATATCGCGGCAATGAAGCTGTATCAGCCGCAAGATGCCACCACCAACCCATCCCTTATTCTGAATGCGGCACAAATTCCTGAATATCGCAAACTGATCGATGAAGCCATTGCCTGGGCGCGCGAACAAAGCAGCGATCATGCTCAGCAGATCGTCGATGCTACGGATAAACTGGCCGTCAATATCGGTTTGGAAATTCTGAAACTGATCCCCGGCCGTATTTCTACCGAAGTTGATGCGCGCCTCTCCTATGACACCGTCGCTAGCGTGGCAAAAGCCAAGCGCCTGATCAAGTTGTACAACGAAGCGGGCATCAGCAATGACCGTATTCTGATCAAGCTGGCCTCGACTTGGCAGGGTATCCGTGCCGCAGAACAGTTGGAAAAAGAAGGTATTAACTGCAACCTGACACTGCTGTTCTCCTTCGCTCAAGCGCGTGCTTGTGCTGAAGCAGGTGTGTTCCTGATCTCTCCATTTGTTGGCCGTATTCTTGACTGGTACAAAGCCAATGGCGACAAAAAAGAGTTTGCGCCAAACGAAGATCCGGGTGTGGTTTCAGTGACCGAGATCTACCAGTATTACAAACAGCACGGTTATAAGACTGTGGTGATGGGCGCGAGCTTCCGTAATCTGGGCGAAATCATTGAATTGGCTGGTTGTGATCGTCTGACTATCGCGCCATCACTGCTGAAAGAGCTGGCAGAAAGCGAAGGCCCGGTAGAGCGCAAATTGTCTTACACCGGTGAAATTAAGCCGAAACCTGCACCACTGACTGAAGCTGAATTCTACTGGCAGCACAATCAGGACCCAATGGCGATTGATAAACTGGCTGATGGTATCCGTAAGTTTGCTATCGATCAGGGTAAGCTTGAGAAAATGATCTCAGACCTGCTGTAATCGGAGCAGATCACGCGAGATTTGACGAAAAGGTGGCGTAAGCCGCCTTTTCTGTTTCTAAAGGCCGCTTATTTTCTACGGCCTATTCACCAGAGAGGTTTACTGCCCGGCCACCACTTCAATCACTTTGGGTATGCTATCATTCGACCAGATAATCGCATTTCGTCGAGGTAGTAGCATGAATACATTACGTATAGGTTTAGTCTCCGTCTCTGATCGGGCGTCGAGCGGGGTTTATCAGGATAAAGGCATTCCGGCGCTGGAAGAGTGGCTGGCAAGTGCGCTAACCACCCCCTTTGAAATAGAAACGCGCCTTATCCCTGATGAGCAAACGCTGATTGAACAAGCACTGTGTGAGTTAGTCGATGAGATGGGTTGCCATTTGGTGTTGACCACGGGTGGAACCGGCCCGGCAAGGCGAGATGTCACCCCTGATGCCACTCTGGCGATTGCCGATCGGCAGATGCCCGGTTTTGGCGAGCAAATGCGTCAAATCAGCCTTCATTTCGTTCCTACCGCTATTTTATCCCGTCAAGTTGGGGTTATCCGCAAGCAGGCATTGATCATCAACTTACCGGGGCAGCCTAAATCGATTAAAGAGACGCTGGAAGGGGTGAGAGATGCGCAATCTAACGTCGTTGTCGCCGGTATCTTTGCCAGCGTGCCTTATTGCATTCAGTTACTGGACGGACCTTATATCGAAACGAACAGCGCAGTCGTAGCAGCTTTCCGTCCTAAAAATGCGGTAATTGAAATAAAAAGCTAAATTAAGATTTTTTATAACATAAAATGCCATAATGAACGTGTGGGGAATTTTGTACGGTATAGTCATGTTTACTTTACAAAAGATGAAAATATTTTTCTTCCCCAACTCTGGTTTACTACGGTGTCATATGTCTCAAGAACACAACTCATCTCAAAGCGACTCATCCCAACAGGATGCTGCTCACCAACATAATCGTCGGTTGAACAAGCAAGATTATAAAACGCTGACTCTGGCTGCATTGGGCGGGGCGCTAGAGTTTTATGACTTTATCATCTTTGTTTTTTTTGCAGCGGTGATTGGCGACCTCTTCTTTCCGACGGATATGCCTGAATGGCTGCGTCAGGTACAGACATTTGGTATTTTCGCTGCCGGCTATCTGGCCCGCCCATTGGGTGGCATCATCATGGCGCACTTTGGTGATTTGGTTGGCCGTAAGAAGATGTTTACTCTCAGTATTCTATTGATGGCATTGCCAACACTGGCAATTGGTATGCTGCCGACTTACGCCTCTATCGGCATCGCTGCGCCATTACTGTTGCTCTTAATGCGTGTGTTGCAAGGTGCTGCTATCGGCGGTGAAGTCCCCGGTGCATGGGTCTTTGTGGCTGAACATGTACCACGCCGACGCATTGGTATTGCCTGTGGCACCTTAACCGCCGGTCTGACTGCGGGGATCTTGCTGGGGTCACTGGTCGCCACAGCAATGAATACCACGTTAAGTCATCAGGCTATATTAGATGGCGGCTGGCGCGTACCGTTCTTCTTAGGCGGGATTTTCGGTCTGTTTGCGATGTATTTGCGCCGTTGGTTGCAGGAGACGCCTATCTTTAAAGAGATGCAGGCCCGTAAAGCCTTGGCTGAAGAGCTGCCGCTGAAATCTGTACTGGCTAATCATAAGAGAGAAGTGGTTGTTTCGATGCTGCTCACTTGGTTACTTTCTGCCGGTATCGTGGTGGTTATCCTAATGACACCGACTTATTTACAGAAACAGTTCGGCGTGCTGCCGGCTTTGGCATTGCAGGCGAACAGTTTGGCGATTGTCGCGTTGGTCTGTGGTTGTGTGATTGCGGGGTTGGTGATTGACCGCTTCGGAGTCAGTAAAACCTTTATTGTCGGCAGCCTGATGTTAGCCGCATCAACATGGTCGTTCTACCACACCAATCTCACTGATCCTACTCAGCTCTTTACCCATTATATGATGGCTGGATTCTGTGTGGGGATTGTGGGCGCGGTGCCTTATGTGATGGTGCGCGCTTTTCCCGCAGAGGTTCGCTTTACCGGTATTTCCTTCTCCTACAATGTGGCTTATGCCATTTTTGGCGGACTGACACCGATTCTGGTGACTTTATTGATGAAGGTGACCCCTATGGCACCCGCATATTATATGTTGCTGTTATCGCTGGTAGGATTGTTACTGGGTGTTTATCTGCGCAACGATATTAACAGTGATGCGAAAGCGCCTATGCCAAAAAGCATGATGAGCTAAATCTGAGGCGGCGATAGCCTAACAAATATAAATCTCAGTGAAAGCACAGCCCATAATTTGATAAAAATATTATGGGCTGTTTTCTTTCCACTCATGGATTAGAATTCTGATTTAAAGGTAAATCCAACCTTTTGTTTGACGCGTGCTGAAGGCTCAGAAATGACTTCAGAAAATAATATTTTGGCACCCTGTTGCTGTAAGTATCGAGCTAATACGCTAACGGCAGCTGTCCCTGCCCCTCTGACTGTGCCTTCAGCATAGGGGGATAATACATAATCGGGTTGTGTTGCGGAGGCCACCAGTTCAACTTGATCTCTATTATTAAAACTATCGGCCAAAACAATCGCAATAATTTCCCCGCGAAATTTAACAACTATATAAATTTCACCGGGGCGTTTAATGATCAATCTACGGTGTATTATACCGGTAACAATATTGCCAGCATGACGAGTTTTATTTAATGCGCTGGCTTCATCAGGATTGTCAAGTTGTTCAATGTGAGCACTTTGATATTGCTCCACCCATTGCACTATAGTTTCAATGAGCTGTTCTCGTGAGGCTTGATTCTTCTCAATTTCAGCAGCAGAAAGTTTTTCGACCTCCTCGGGAGGGGGCGTAACGATGATTTCAAATTCAAAATCTATTTCAGGATGTGCGACCAACTGACCGTGTTCCATCACTTGTGGCACTGTTGGTTTAAAGATAAATGATTCTAATAGTAACTCATAAATGCCTAATGGTAGCTGTTCTACCTTATCGGGCATATCATCAGATGCATAATAAAAACTATGGTTCAAATAACTCAGTTGAGCATAATCGAATGCAGTCTTAATTTGACTGAGGGCATTTTCGGAGGAGTGTGTGGTTACACTTTCTCTTACCGCCTGACTGAATCGTTGTTCTATTTCTGTATGCTCCATTGCTATGGTTGCCCCGGTACTTCCGGTTCTTATAATGGAATTTATGATTCGGCTAAAATAATCTGAATTCCAGGTTTGCAGACTAGCGCCAAATAACAGAGTGAAATCAGTCATAATATCTAGCGTCCAATCAATGCAATGGGGCCTTATCTGACGCGATTGCCGTGAGTGCAGCAACGAATAAATAGGAATCATACAGGTTTTTGCTACTGCAGGCAGGCTGAGTGATTGTTGGCTCTTTGTGCTGTCGATATAGGTCAATGTCATCTGGTTATCAAAGAACTCTTTTTGGTCTGGATCTGGATCTGTATTTATTGATGGTTGCTCTTTTAGTGGGCGACTCTCTCCTGCAATATGTAATGTTTTCCCTTTGGTATTACTTCTGAAATAGTTAGCTGCACTGTATACTATATTCGATAATTGCCGACATGACCCGTGAGTAATGTAATTGTAGATGTTTAGGAAGGGCACAAATGAACATATTATTTGACTTGTTTGGCTTAAATCCCTTTTCGCCCAATTGTGATCACCTGAATCAGCGGCAAGTATGGCTTTATTTAAAATTAATGGCCCAAGATCATTGTAATTTTTTATTATTATCTCTGGCTCTACATCAATATGGGATAACCACTGAAAAGAGATAATAGGTGATATGTCCACTAGTTCATCATCTAGGGTTTGAATGTATTGAATTTGTACGATGTCATCATTGACTTGTATAATAAATGAAAGTTCATCAGCATTATCTTTGTGTGCAAACATGAATTTATTAAGCATATTGTAATCAGAGAAGCTAATTCCCTTTTGTATCATGCTAATACTCGGACCGAGTGACAGACTGACACTATAACTGTCATCCTTCCCTTGGTTTGGGCTATTAAAAACCAAGAGTATTTGCTTGTTAGGCAAACGTTCATCATCCCAGTAGTCACCAAAAGATTCAGCGAGATTTATTTTGTATGTATCAAAAATAGTACATTTTTGATCACAATTGAGTTGCTTATTTTCTGATATCTTAATACCGGTTATTTCGTTGTACATCTCCAGACTACTCAATTTGTCAGCATTTACACTTTCTGTTAGCGAGTAGAAGGGGGGGTTGTAACTATCATTACTATAAATTTTTGTCATCATCCCTTGAGGGATTTTTATTGATCTTGTACTGTCATTGTCAATAATTGGCCAGTTGTCTTCTGCATATGATGATTCTCTATGTTTATTGTATAAATCAACTTGATCACCCGAAGAGAAGCACGAACTCTCACCTTGATAATTATCTTCGGTGTAAAAACAAACTTTGGTCTCATCGGAATAAGCGAATTTTGATATGGTTAATACAGAGATTGCTAATAGTTTTAGTGCTATTTGCATAGGCATCCCCTTGGTGTTATTAATTATAATCTATTTTGTCTTTATCGAAACTTTGCAATTATATGACATGCTAAAATTTTCGCTTTATCTATTTTTAACTATAATGTTTAATTGTCTTGTGATGTGTTTTTTATAGAGGGTTTTATTATTTGGATGAGTTGTTTTTTTATGACCAATTAAGATTGGGGTTTTATTTTTTTTGTTGCCATAAAAACAGATAAAAACGCTGAGTATTAGATTTCCTCTAACACTCAGTGTTTCGTTAATACAACGATTATGTTCGTGCTGCTATTAAATAGCAGGCTGGGCGTGTAATTTTTGGCCTGGTTCGCCAATTGGCAGTACGGTACGACCATATTGTTCGTTCAGCACTTCAGCCATTGCCAGATAAATGGCACTGGCACCACAAATAATGCCTTCGAAGCCAGCGAAGACCAGCAATGAATGGTTACCTGTGAAGTTACCCACTGCTAGCAGAGCAAATAGCACTGTCAGGCTGCCAAAAACAAACTGCAAGGCGCGGTTAGCCGGTAAGGTGCCAAAGAACATAAACAGCGTGAAGATGCCCCACAGACCTAAATAAACACCGAGGAATTGTGCGTCAGTGGCCTCTGCCAGACCCATTTTAGGCAACATCAGCAAGCCCACGAGGCTCAGCCAGAATGCGCCGTATGAGGTAAATGCCGTTGCCGCAAAGGTATTACCCTTTTTGTACTCTAATAAACCGGCCAAAATTTGTGCCAGGCCGCCGTAAAAAATCCCCATGCTCAAAATAACAGAGGTCAGGGGAAAGAAGCCTGCGTTGTGCAGGTTAAGCAAGACGGTAGTCATCCCAAAGCCCATCAGCCCTAATGGGCCAGGATTCGCCAACTTGGTGGTGTTCATAAGTCCTCTGTCACTAACAGAATGCTAAAAAATGGATAGACCCTTCTCCCTTGACGCCGCAGGGGTTGGCTGACGCCTCACCTGCAACATCAAACTCTTTGGGTATCATTATCCGAATAAGTATAAAGCGCCTGAATGACCAAAAAGTCGTCAATTCCCTCAGTGCGCGCGGCATCATAATGATCCCAGCGATTGGAAACAATGATCTTGAGGGTGATAAAAAGTATTTTTTTTTCACCTCCCCCCTTGATGATGAGTTTCGTGGCCCCATCTTATTCCCAACCGCAGGAGCTAATCGTGGATCAGCGGATACATGCACCAACACAATATTGGGCATGAAAACATTGATTAACAAAATACGGGCAGTTGAAAATAAGCAATCCGCCCACATATAGATTAGTAACTTGACCGAATATGACTTTTTAGTGGAGGCGTTTTAGATGGGTAAAATTATTGGTATCGACTTGGGTACTACCAACTCTTGTGTAGCTATTATGGATGGCGCAAAAGCGCGCGTGCTGGAGAACAGCGAAGGCGACCGCACCACGCCTTCTATCATCGCTTATACCCAAGATGGTGAAATTCTGGTTGGCCAACCGGCTAAACGTCAGGCTATCACTAACCCGCAAAATACATTGTTTGCTATCAAGCGTTTGATTGGCCGTCGTTTCCAGGATGAAGAAGCGCAGCGTGATAAAGATATCATGCCGTACAAAATCGTGGCAGCTGACAACGGCGATGCTTGGGTTGAAGTAAAAGGCCAGAAAGTTGCACCACCGCAGATCTCTGCTGAAGTGCTGAAGAAAATGAAGAAAACGGCTGAAGATTTCCTGGGTGAACCAGTGACTGAAGCGGTTATCACTGTACCTGCGTACTTCAACGATGCTCAGCGTCAGGCAACTAAAGATGCTGGCCGTATCGCAGGTTTGGAAGTAAAACGTATCATTAACGAACCAACCGCAGCGGCACTGGCCTACGGTCTGGACAAAGAAGTCGGTAACCGTACTATCGCGGTTTATGACCTCGGTGGTGGTACTTTCGATATCTCTATTATAGAGATCGATGAAGTTGATGGCGAAAAAACTTTCGAAGTTCTGGCAACCAACGGTGATACCCACTTGGGTGGTGAAGACTTCGATAGCCGCTTGATTAACTATCTGGTTGATGAATTCAAAAAAGACCAAGGTATGGATCTGCGTACTGATCCATTGGCAATGCAGCGCCTGAAAGAAGCCGCTGAAAAAGCAAAAATTGAGTTGTCTTCAGCTCAACAGACCGACGTTAACCTGCCGTACATCACGGCTGATGGCAGCGGTCCAAAACACATGAACATCAAAGTGACCCGCGCTAAATTGGAGTCACTGGTAGAAGATTTGGTCAACCGTTCTATTGAACCACTGAAAGTGGCGTTGCAAGATGCTGGCTTGTCTGTTTCCGACATTCAGGACGTTATCCTGGTGGGTGGTCAGACTCGTATGCCAATGGTTCAGAAGAAAGTGGCTGATTTCTTCGGCAAAGAACCACGTAAAGACGTTAACCCAGATGAAGCTGTAGCGATTGGTGCGGCAGTGCAGGGTGGTGTTCTGTCTGGTGAAGTGAAAGACGTCCTGTTGCTGGACGTGACTCCGCTGTCACTGGGTATTGAAACCATGGGTGGTGTGATGACTCCGCTTATCACCAAAAACACCACTATCCCAACTAAGCACAGTCAGGTGTTCTCTACTGCAGAAGACAACCAGTCTGCGGTAACCATCCATGTGCTTCAGGGTGAGCGTAAACGTGCTCAGGATAACAAGTCTCTGGGTCAGTTCAATCTGGACGGCATTCAGGCTGCACCGCGTGGTATGGCGCAAATCGAAGTGACCTTCGATATCGACGCCGACGGTATTTTGCATGTGTCTGCAAAAGACAAAAATACCGGTCGCGAGCAGAAGATCACCATCAAGGCATCTTCTGGTCTGAACGAGGAAGAGATCCAGAAAATGGTACGCGATGCTGAAGCTAACGCCGAAGCTGACCGTAAGTTTGAAGAGCTGGTACAGACCCGTAACCAAGCTGACCATCTGATTCACGGCACACGTAAACAGTTGGAAGAAGCCGGTGACAAACTGCCAGCAGAAGACAAAACTTCAATCGAAGAGGCTTTGAAAGCATTGGAAGCGGCGCTGAAAAGCGAAGATAAAGCTGAGATTGAAGCTAAAACTCAGGCTCTGGTGCAGGTCTCTGGCAAGTTGCTGGAAATGGCTCAGCAGCAGCAAGCTGCCGCAGGCGGTGATGCTGGCGATACCAGTGCCAAGAAAGAAGACGACGTTGTAGACGCCGAATTCGAAGAAGTGAAAGACAAAAAATAATCGCCCTTAAGCGGGCACAGCAGTGGTAGGCCTTACTGTTGCTGGAAACCAGCACGGGCGTCGAGGAAACTCTACGCCCGTGCACGCATGTTAAGGGTAGGAAAAAAAGAGAATGGCGAAGAGAGATTATTACGAGGTTCTGGGTGTTCAAAAGAACGCCGATGAACGTGAAATCAAAAAGGCCTATAAACGCCTGGCAGTAAAGTATCATCCGGACCGTAATCAGGACGAGAACGATACCGGCGAAAACTTTAAGGAAGTTAAAGAAGCCTACGAAATTCTGACCGACCCACAAAAGCGCGCAGCATATGACCAATATGGTCATGCCGCCTTCGAGCAAGGTGGTATGGGCGGCGGCGGTTTCGGTGGTGGTGGCGGTGCTGATTTTAGCGATATCTTTGGTGATGTTTTCGGCGATATCTTTGGTGGTGGACGCCGTCAGCGTGCCTCCCGTGGTTCGGATCTGCGCTACAACATGGATTTGACACTGGAAGAAGCGGTACGCGGTGTGACTAAAGAGATCCGCATCCCAACACTGAATGAGTGTGACGTTTGCCATGGTAGCGGTGCTAAGCCGGGAAGCTCTCCGGTCACCTGTTCGACTTGCCGTGGTGCGGGTCAGGTGCATATGCGCCAAGGGTTCTTTACCGTACAGCAGGCATGTCCGACTTGTCATGGCAACGGCCAAATCATTAAAGATCCGTGCAATAAGTGTCATGGGCATGGTCGCGTTGAGAAATCAAAAACACTGTCGGTTAAGATCCCGGCGGGTGTTGATACCGGTGATCGCATTCGCTTAACAGGCGAAGGTGAAGCGGGTGAGCACGGTGCACCAGCAGGTGATTTATATGTTCAGGTGCAAGTTAAAGCGCATCCAATCTTCGAACGCGAAGGCAATAATCTGTATTGCGAAGTGCCTATTAACTTTGCAATGGCAGCCTTGGGCGGCGAGATTGAAGTCCCAACACTGGATGGCCGCGTTAAGCTGAAAGTGCCTGCGGAAACCCAGACTGGCAAGCTGTTCCGTATGCGTGGCAAGGGTGTGAAATCTGTTCGTGGTGGGAGTCAAGGTGACTTGCTATGCCGCGTTGTGGTTGAGACACCTGTCCATCTGAGTGAAAAGCAAAAACAACTTCTGCGTGAACTCGAAGAGAGTTTTGTTGGTGCTGCGGGTGAGAAAAATAGCCCCCGCTCTAAAAGCTTTCTAGATGGCGTGAAGAAGTTCTTTGATGATTTGACTCGCTAATAAATGGCTTAACCTGTAAGCCATGCAGGTTAAGCCATTAGTCATGTTATGCCGCTCAATTAAGGGGTTAACGGTCCCTTCATTTAGCGGCATTATTCTCGCAACTGATTAATCTAATTTAACAGTATGTTAGGTTATAGCGAGTGGCAGACAACCTGCTTTTATTTTATTGACTCCCGCCGCGTATTAACTCATTACCCATCATATAATATGACTTTGAAATTAAATGTTGCTTATTTATATTTTATTTTGAATATAAAATAATGTCACATTTATATAATGCCATCTCAATTATCAATTAATAGACGATTTATAATAATCATTATCAGTTTCATGCACATAAATATAAAAATGGTGTTTGTTTCTATATTTAATAAAATCAACAAGATAAATAAAAGATAGCATGATTTTAATTGCGATATGAATACTAAAGCTCGAATGTAAATAAAAAACCACAACTGGGATATTAATAGATCCAATACTAATTGGATCTATTATTTATTTTGACAATAATTATGTGCCGAGCAAATTTTCTGCTGCATCTTGTCGTAAACAGGTAGGAGGTTCTGTCCGGTCACGTCGATTGTTACTCTTATTTAATATTCCAGTAGAGGTATTATTCACATGGTAACTAATAAGAAATTTACACATGAAAATGAAACAGCTGCTTTATATTTAATGGATCTAATTATGGGTTACAGCTATCAGGCATCACTTCGTGCCGTGGCTCTTTTAGGGGTGGCCGATCATCTTTTGGGTGGGCCAAAAACCGCGCAGGAATTGGCGCAGGAGTTGGACGTTGAAGCACTGCCCCTGCATCGGGTGATGCGATTATTGGCGACACGAGATATTTTTAAAGAAATTGACGGGCAGAAATTTATTCTTACTCCTGCGGCAGAGTGCCTATGTAAATCATCTCCTTATTCACTTCGTGGGGCGGCAATGATGCTGACGGATGAAACATTCTGGCGACCTGCGGGGATTATCGCTGAGAGTGTTCGTGGCCACTCCGCTTTTAAAAAGGTGTTCAACACCTCTTTCTTCGAGTATTGGTCACGCCCAGAAAATCATACTGAGGAGAATGATTTTCACGCCGGGATGTCTTCAATGTCAGAAGTGGAAAACCCTTGTTTGGTGCGCAGCTATGAATTCCCCAAAAATGCGACCGTGGTTGATGTCGCTGGGGGAATGGGCGGATTGCTGCTTAGGGTGTTGCAGGCCAATCCAACACTTCATGGCATTTTATTTGATAGGGAACCGGTTCTGGCAAGAACCCGTCTTGGCGAGTTAGGGGATGATTCACGTTGGAGACTCCAACCCGGTAGTTTCTTCGAGTCATGCCCACCGGCTGATATCTATTTACTGAAATATATCGTCCATGACTGGCCTGATGAAAAAGCGACAGAAATATTGCTAAATTGCCGTAAGGCAATGTTGCCAAATGGGAAAGTACTGATCATGGACACCCTTATTCAGGAAGACAACCAACCCCACTTCGGCAAAAGCATGGATATTCTTATGTTGGGCAGCTTTGACGGTGGGAGAGAGCGCACTGAAGTTGAGTTGAAAGGGATGCTGGCGAATGCTGACCTGAAAATAAATCGCATTATTGATACCGGCACTTATCTATCAATTGTCGAGGCTGTTGCTCGTTAATGATAGGGATATGAGCTACCCAAACTCCAGATACAATTTTCTATCGAGCCCACATTTCATTTTGTGGGCTTTTCTTTGTGACTGATTACCCGCATAAATCATCAGTCACTTGGTGCTTGAGTCGCGAATAAATGTGATTGACGTCGCCTATTGCTCGGTTATTTCGAGTATTAACTGCAATAAAAACGACTTTTTACGAGCTAATAATTAGCCTAGAATTTATAAATCAATTGCCAGTTACGCTAACTGGTTTCTCTGTCCGATGTAGGGAGTATTCATTGTGACAAACATGATTCGTCAATTTTTACGCCAAGAGGCGGCGGGGGGGATGATTCTCATCTTCGCCGCCATCGTGGCCCTATTTATGGCTAACACCTCGCTACAAGGGATTTATCACTCATTTCTTGATGTGCCGGTATCCGTAAAGATAGCGTCACTGGATATCAGCAAGCCACTATTACTGTGGATTAACGATGGTTTAATGGCGATATTCTTTCTCGTCGTTGGGCTAGAAGTTAAGCGCGAGCTGATGGAAGGTTCACTGGCAGGTCGTGATAAAGCAGTTTTCCCCGCAATTGCCGCATTGGGTGGTATGTTGGCCCCTGCTTTGATCTATTTGCTGTTTAATGGTGCGGATGAAGTGACCCGCCAAGGTTGGGCCATTCCGGCTGCAACGGATATCGCCTTCGCATTGGGTGTGATGGCGCTATTGGGTCCTCGGGTACCGACCAGCCTGAAAGTATTTTTACTGGCACTGGCGATTATCGATGATTTGGGTGTCATCATTATAATTGCGCTGTTTTATACCCATGAGGTATCAGTGCAAGCTTTGGCGATCGCCGCTGCGGCTATTGCGCTGCTGGGATACATGAACTGGCGTGGCGTCGGGAAAACCTCTGCTTATTTACTGGTGGGGTTAGTACTGTGGGTTTGCATTCTTAAGTCAGGTGTACATGCGACCTTAGCCGGCGTCATTGTTGGCTTTATGATTCCGCTGCATACCAAAAATAAACGCTCGCCTTCGGAATCGCTGGAACATGGTTTGCATCCGTGGGTTGCCTATTTGATTTTGCCATTATTTGCATTTGCCAATGCAGGCGTTTCATTACAGGGTGTCTCTCTCTCTGGGCTGACATCGTTACTACCTATGGGGATTGCGAGCGGCCTGTTTATTGGTAAACCTCTGGGAATTTTCATCTTTAGTTGGCTCGCGGTTAAGTTAGGGATTGCTAAACTGCCTGATACGATAAACTTTAAGCAGATTTTCGCTGTCTCAGTCCTTTGTGGTATTGGCTTTACAATGTCGATATTTATCGCTTCACTGGCATTTGAAGGCGCGGATCTTGCTCTGACGACCTATTCCAAACTGGGTATATTGCTAGGTTCGACCTCGGCAGCGATTGTGGGTTACAGCTTATTGCGCCTTGTGTTACCGGCGAATAAAACAGCAGCTAACTAGTCCAATGTATTGCTAACACAATTTATTGTTAACCCAACGTATGGGTATTGCCGGTGTCAAACAGAGGCATCGGCAGTTTTACTTGATGGAATTCCTGGCTCACAGTTCGTGTAGTCTAAAACAGGGAATGTTTTATCGTGTATGGGGCCATCTACCTTGGCTTCGCGATATGTTAAGGAGATAACGACATGCGAGTGTCACATATCAATTTCAATCATCTTTACTATTTTTGGCAGGTCTGCAAGGAAGGCTCCGTCGTGGGTGCTGCGGGAGCATTATTTCTGACGCCGCAAACTATTACCGGCCAAATTAAAGCCTTGGAAGAGCGACTGGGCGGTAAGTTGTTTAAACGCCAAGGGCGGGGCTTAGTGCCATCGGAACTGGGGCAGTTGGTCTTTCGCTATGCCGATAAAATGTTCATGCTCAGCCACGAAATGTTGGATATCGTTAACTATCGCAAAGAGTCCAATCTGCTCTTTGATGTGGGCGTTGCCGATGCTTTATCCAAGCGCTTGGTGAGTCAGGTGCTGGAAACGGCGGTCGTTGATAATGAAAAAATTCATCTGCGCTGCTTCGAATCGACCCATGAGATGCTGCTCGAGCAGTTAAGTCAGCATAAGCTGGATATGATTCTTTCCGATTGCCCAGTTGATTCCAGCCAGCAAGAGGGGCTGTTCTCGGTCAAACTGGGCGAATGCAGTGTGAGTTTCTATTGCCGTCAACCCATTCCGGATTTACCTTTCCCCGCTTGTTTACAGCAAAAACCTTTGCTGATCCCCGGCCGCCGTTCAATGCTCGGGCGCAAATTACTAAACTGGATTAACAGCAAAGGGCTACAGGTGGAAATTTTAGGGGAGTTTGATGATGCGGCGCTGATGAATGCTTTCGCTATCTACAACAATGCCATTTTTGTCGCCCCAACAATTTACGCTGCTGATACCTATGCCAAAGATGATCAAATTGTTGAAATTGGCCGATTGGATAATGTGCAAGAGGAGTATTACGTCATTTTTGCCGAGAGAATGATCCAGCATCCGGCAGTACAGCGGGTATGCAACAAAGATTTTTCAGCACTTTTTAGCGGCTAATATTTTTTGCAGCTAATAAAGTGCTTCGGTGATTGAGTGGCTAATATGTGAGCGGTTGGCGATCAACCTTATCGCTCTAGGGGCAGGGATGCAGTGAAAGAGATGAATGATTAGCCAAACGATGGACATAAAAAAACCGGCCTAGGCCGGTCTTTTTACTAAGCAACCAACATAATGCAATTACTGCATTGCGTTGATTTGCGCTACTAAGTTTGACTTATGACGCGCTGCTTTGTTTTTGTGGATCAGACCTTTACAGGACTGACGGTCCACAATTGGTTGCATTTCATTAAATGCTTTTTGCGCTGCGTCTTTATCGCCAGCTGCAATTGCCGCATACACCTTCTTAATGAAGGTACGCACCATTGAGCGACGGCTAGCATTATGCTTGCGGCGTTTCTCAGACTGTACGGCGCGTTTCTTAGCTGATTTGATATTAGCCAAGGTCCAACTCCCAAATATATTCTATTGAGGACAATTCAAAGGCCGAGGAATATGCCCTTTTAGCCTTCGTTTGTCAATGGATTTGTGCAAATAAGCGCCGTTTGTACGGGCGGCACTTGCTACGTTGTGATGGAGCGGGATTTTACCAGCTTCGCGCTGTGGAATACAGTCTTTCGAAAGAAAATTCCACAGTTCACTGCCTCGAAGGGATTCGACGGTGGTTCTTGTAAAAATCTCAGCCTGCTTCTGTATTCAACGGCGAGCGTATTCTACAGGATAAAGTCAGTAAAAGGGATTTTACCTGCATATTATTGGCAAAATGGTATGACTTTCGATTAAAGGTGCCAATCGCGGGTTAACCTTAACCGCTGTACAAGGTATAATCCGGCGATTCCCACTGTTTTTGAGCCAGCTATGGAGCTTATTCGCGGTATACATAATATCCGGGCACGCCACCATGGTTGCGTGCTAACTATCGGTAACTTTGATGGTGTCCATCGCGGACATCAAGCCTTATTGGAGCAGCTAAAGCGCGAAGGTCAGCGTTTGGGGCTGCCCGTTATGGTCATGATATTTGAACCGCAACCACTGGAATTGTTTGCAGCGGACAAAGCACCAGCACGGTTGACGCGCTTGCGTGATAAAGCGCGATATCTGGCTGATGCGGGTGTTGACTATTTATTGTGCGTTAAATTTGATCCGCGTTTTGCAGCGAATACGGCGCAAGCTTTTGTTGCTCAGTTGCTGGTAGAGAAGTTGGGTGTTAAGTTTTTAACGGTCGGTGATGATTTCCGCTTTGGCGCAGGGCGTCAGGGGGATTTTCAGCTGTTACAACAGGCGGGTGCTGAATTTGGCTTTGATGTCATTAGCACTGACAGCTTCTGTGACGGTGGGTTGCGCATTAGCAGCACAGCGATTCGTCAGGCGCTTCACGACGATAATCTCGTGTTGGCCGAAGCACTACTTGGCCACCCGTACAGTATTTCCGGCCGTGTAGTTCACGGCGATGAACTGGGGCGGACGATTGGCTTCCCCACGGCGAACTTGCCGTTAAAACGTTTAGTCGCTCCGGTAAAAGGAGTGTATGCGGTTGATGTTTATGGCTTGGATCCAGAGCCATTGCCCGGTGTTGCCAATATTGGCACCCGGCCTACTGTTGCGGGTGTTCGCCAGCAACTAGAGGTTCATCTGCTTGATGTAACAATGGATCTTTATGGGCGTCATATAGATGTGGTGCTCCGCGCGAAACTGCGCAATGAACAGCGTTTTGCTTCGCTCGATGCCCTGAAGCAGCAAATCGCCAATGATGTGGTGACGGCCCGAACATTTTTTGGGCTAAAGACACCGGTTTAATATTTCTAGCCGAAACGGAACCGAGAATCTAATGAGTGACTACAAGAATACCCTGAATTTACCTGAAACAGGGTTCCCGATGCGCGGCGATCTGGCTAAGCGTGAACCTGACATGCTGAAACGTTGGTATGAGCAGGATCTGTACGGGATTGTTCGTGCGGCCAAGAAAGGTAAAAAGACCTTTATTTTGCACGACGGCCCTCCTTATGCGAACGGCAACATTCACATTGGTCACTCTGTTAACAAAATTCTCAAAGATATTATTGTTAAATCGAAAGGAATGGCTGGCTACGACTCACCTTACATTCCAGGTTGGGACTGCCACGGTCTGCCGATCGAGTTAAAAGTTGAGCAGCTAATTGGTAAGCCGGGCGAAAAAGTCAGTGCCGCAGAGTTCCGTGCTGCCTGTCGTAAATACGCGGCTGAACAGGTTGAAGGCCAGAAAGCGGACTTTATCCGTCTGGGTGTACTAGGTGATTGGGACCATCCTTATCTGACGATGGATTTCAAAACCGAAGCCAATATCATTCGCGCATTAAGCAAAATTATTGATAACGGCCACCTGCACAAAGGCGCGAAGCCAGTGCATTGGTGTACTGATTGCGGTTCGTCATTGGCTGAAGCTGAAGTTGAATATTACGACAAAACCTCACCTTCTATTGATGTGCGCTTTAACGCCGTCGATGCCGCCGCAGTGAGCGCAAAATTTAGTGCAGTGAGTGCCAATGGCCCGGTTTCACTGGTTATCTGGACCACCACCCCGTGGACCTTGCCAGCCAACCGCGCAATTTCATTAAATGCTGAGTACATCTATCAGCTGGTGCAGGTTGACGGCGAGTGCCTGATTCTGGCGGAAGATCTGGTTGAGAGCGTCATGAAGCGCGCTGGTATCGCGGAATGGACCGTGTTGGGAAGCTGCAAAGGTGCTGATCTCGAGCTATTGCGCTTTAACCATCCGTTTATGGGCTTTGATGTTCCGGCGATTTTAGGCGACCACGTGACACTGGATGCCGGTACTGGCGCGGTTCACACGGCACCCGGTCATGGTCCAGATGACTTTGTTATTGGTCAAAAATATGGTTTGGAAGTAGCGAATCCGGTTGGCCCGAACGGCTGCTATTTGGCGGGGACTTACCCAACGCTGGATGGGCTGTTTGTGTTTAAAGCCAACGATGTGATTGTTGAGCTGCTGCGCGAGAAGGGCGCACTGCTGAAAGTGGAAAAACTGGTCCACAGCTATCCATGCTGCTGGCGTCACAAAACGCCCATTATCTTCCGCGCTACGCCGCAATGGTTCATCAGCATGGATCAGAAAGGTTTGCGTAAACAGTCACTGGAAGAGATCAAAGGCGTGCAGTGGATTCCAGATTGGGGGCAGGCGCGTATCGAAACCATGGTGGCCAATCGCCCAGACTGGTGCATTTCTCGCCAGCGCACTTGGGGCGTGCCGATGTCTCTATTTGTGCACAAAGAGACCGAAGCGCTTCACCCGCGTAGTATTGAGCTGATGGAAGAAGTGGCAAAACGTGTTGAGCAAGACGGCATTCAGGCGTGGTGGGATCTGGACCCGGCTGAGATTTTAGGTGCCGATGCCGCGGATTACGTCAAAGTGCCAGACACGTTAGACGTCTGGTTCGACTCTGGCTCAACCCACTCTTCCGTGGTTGATGTGCGCCCTGAGTTTGGTGGTCATAGCCCAGACATGTATCTGGAAGGTTCTGACCAACATCGTGGCTGGTTTATGTCGTCACTGATGATTGCGACCGCGATGAAAGGCAAAGCGCCTTATCGTCAGGTGCTGACCCACGGTTTCACCGTGGATGGTCAGGGGCGTAAAATGTCCAAATCCATCGGTAATACCATCAGCCCGCAAGAGGTGATGAACAAACTGGGTGGCGACATCCTACGTCTATGGGTGGCATCGACCGATTACACCGGTGAAATCGCCGTTTCTGACGAAATTCTGAAACGTTCTGCTGACTCCTATCGCCGCATCCGTAACACCGCGCGCTTCTTGCTGGCTAACCTGAATGGGTTTGATCCGGCGCAGCATCAGGTGAAGCCTGAAGAGATGGTAGTGGTTGATCGCTGGGCCGTGGGCCGTGCTCAAGCAGCCCAAGCCGAGATTATGGCAGCGTATGAAAATTACGATTTCCACTTAGTGGTGCAGCGCCTGATGCAGTTCTGCTCGGTTGAGATGGGTTCCTTCTATCTGGATATCATCAAAGACCGTCAGTACACCGCGAAAGGCGACAGCGTTGCTCGCCGTAGCTGCCAAACTGCGCTATTCCATATCGCCGAAGCATTGGTTCGCTGGATGGCTCCAATTATGTCATTCACCGCAGATGAGATCTGGAATCAATTGCCGGGTGAACGTCCGCAATACGTCTTCACTGAAGAGTGGTATGACGGCCTGTTCGGGTTGGCAGGCGATGAAGGCATGAACGATACTTTCTGGGCCGAGCTGCTGAAAGTCCGTGGCGAAGTGAACAAAGTCTTAGAGCAAGCCCGTAGCGACAAACGTATCGGTGGTTCGCTGGAAGCCGCAGTCACCTTGTACGCAGAGCCGGAATTGGCCGCACGTTTGAACAGCTTGCAAGATGAGTTGCGCTTTGTGCTGCTGACCTCTGCCGCGAAAGTCGCAGATTATGCCCAAGCAGGGGATGATGCGCTGCAAAGTGAGTTGATTGCAGGGCTGAAAATTACCTTTAACAAGGCTGACGGTGAGAAGTGCCCGCGTTGCTGGCATTACACTCAAGACGTCGGTTTGGTAGCGGAACATGCTGAGCTGTGCGGCCGCTGTGTCACTAACGTTGCCGGCGACGGTGAAGAGCGTAAGTTTGCCTAATGAGTAAGCCAATTTGTTCGACCGGATTGCGCTGGCTGTGGCTGGCGGTACTGGTGGTGATTTTGGATCTTGGCAGCAAGCAGTGGGTCATGACCCACTTTGCGCTGTATGAGTCCATATCACTGATTCCTTTTTTCAATATGACTTACGCACAGAATTATGGCGCGGCATTTAGTTTTCTCGCGGATAAAAGTGGCTGGCAGCGCTGGTTCTTTGCTGGGATAGCCATCGGCATCTCAGTCATATTGATGGTTATGATGTATCGCTCAACGGCAAAACAGCGCCTGATAAACTGTGCTTATGCATTAATTATCGGTGGTGCACTCGGGAATTTATTTGACCGTTTAGTACATGGCGCAGTGAACGATTTCATCGATTTTTACGTCAATAACTGGCACTTCCCGACATTCAATCTGGCTGATGTTGCGATCTGTATCGGTGCTGCGTTGGTCATATTTGAAGGCTTCTTGAGTCCGGCTGATAAAACGGCGATTGATAAAGGTGAGTGATATGTCCGAGGGTGGTTATCAAGTGCAAGAGCCTCTTGTGCAAGAGAATAGCGCGGTACTGGTGCACTTCACTCTGAAGCTGGAAGATGGCTCAACGGCTGAATCAACCCATATTCAGGGGAAGCCCGCGCTGTTTCGTTTAGGTGATGATAGTCTTTCAGATGCCTTGGAACAGCAGTTGATTGGCTTGAAAGTGGGTGATAAGCACACTTTCACCTTACAACCTGAAGATGCATTTGGCTTGGAAAGTCCTGATCTGATTCAGTATTTCACGCAGCGTGACTTTGCGCTAACAGGGGTGCCAGATGCTGGCACCATCATGCTGTTTACCGCTCGTGATGGCAGTGAAATGCCGGGCGTGGTGCGAGAGGTTGCTGAAGAGTCCATTACTGTTGATTTTAATCACCCGTTGGCAGGGCATGTCGTCAGCTTTGAAATTGAAGTGCTGGAGCTTGACCCCCAACAGGAGGCTGTCCATGCAGATATTGCTGGCTAATCCACGTGGCTTTTGCGCTGGCGTTGATCGGGCTATCAGTATTGTTGAGCGCGCGATCGAGATGTATGGCGCGCCAATTTATGTGCGGCATGAGGTCGTCCATAACCGCTATGTGGTTGATAGCCTTCGCGAACGCGGGGCTATCTTTATCGAAGAAATTTCGGAGGTGCCTGATGGCTCCATTCTGATTTTCTCGGCCCACGGTGTCTCGCAGGCCGTTCGCGCAGAAGCGCGTGAGCGTAAGCTGACGATGCTGTTTGATGCGACCTGTCCGTTGGTGACTAAGGTGCACATGGAAGTTGCGCGCGCCAGCCGCAAAGGTAAAGAAGCTATCCTGATAGGCCATGCGGGTCATCCGGAAGTGGAAGGGACGATGGGGCAGTACAGCAACCCGAAAGGGGGGATGTATCTGGTTGAGTCACCCGACGATGTCTGGGCGCTGAAGGTAAAAGACGAGAATAATCTATGCTTTATGACGCAGACAACCTTGTCCGTTGATGATACCTCTGCGGTTATTGATGCTTTAAATAAACGTTTTCCGAAGATTGTCGGCCCGCGTAAAGATGATATTTGCTACGCCACCACCAACCGACAAGAAGCGGTGCGCAATTTGGCGAATGATGCTGATGTGGTGTTGGTGGTCGGTTCGAAAAACTCATCTAACTCCAACCGTTTAGCCGAGTTGGCACAGCGGATGGGCAAACCGGCCTACCTGATTGACTCTGCGGCTGATATCCAAGAGTCGTGGTTGCAGGGGGCGGCGCAGATTGGTGTCACTGCTGGCGCATCTGCACCGGATGTACTGGTGCAGCAAGTGATTACACGTTTGCAGGCACTCGGCGCGGGTGGGTCCGTTGAACTCAGTGGCCGTGAAGAGAGCATTGTCTTCGAAGTCCCCAAAGAATTACGTGTTGATATCAAGCAGATCGATTGATTCCGCTTTTACTCTTTTTTGGCACGTATTCGTTAATTGATATCAAGCAGCCCTGAGTGGCTGCTTTTTTTATCGGTAAAACGGTGCTTTTTATCATGGCTGCAACAATATCCGGTTGAACTCATACATGGGAATGATGAAATATATTGCACCATAACTGAATGAATATGCGGAATAACGGCAAAATAGCAGATTAAGCGCGAAGGCATCTGAGCCGAATGAGTTGGGCGAGACTGGACTAAGGTTAATTAACGCTATTTCAGCCGTTAAGTGGTATCGCTGATAAAAACGGGCGTATATCATTTTTTTCTAATACAGATTAAATAGAGTGGCAGAGTCCAAAGCGGGCGGCTAATCTGAACCCTTGTCAGGGCAGATGACACAACATTAGGAGGAATCATGAATAATTCAACTATTCGTATCGCTGTTGTCGGCGCGGGTGGCCGTATGGGCCGACAATTAATTCAGGCCATTACCCAGACAGAGAGCGTTGTGTTGGGGGCGGCAGTTGAGCGCGTAGGCTCCACCTTGGTGGGAAGTGATGCTGGCGAGCTGGCCGGAACGGGTCTGTTGGGTATTACTGTAAGTGATGATTTATCCAAGGTAATTGATCATTTTGATGTGTTGATCGATTTTACTCGGCCAGAGGGTACGCTGGAACATTTAGCCATTTGCCGTCAGCACCGTAAAGCGATGGTTATTGGCACAACTGGCTTTGATGATGCAGGCAAAGCGGCCATTAGTGCAGCCGCCGCTGATATTGGTATTGTATTCGCAGCCAACTTCAGTGTTGGGGTGAATGTTGTGCTCAAACTGCTCGAAAAAGCAGCCAAAGTGATGGGCGACTACACCGATATCGAAATTATTGAAGCGCACCACCGACATAAAGTTGATGCGCCTTCAGGTACGGCTCTCGCCATGGGCGAAGCCATCGCTGATTCATTGGGCTGGTCACTGAACGAGTGTGCAGTCTACAGCCGTGAAGGCCACACTGGCGAGCGTAAGCCCGGCACGATAGGCTTTGCGACCGTGCGAGCCGGAGATATCGTCGGCGAACATACCGCGATGTTTGCTGATATTGGTGAACGAGTTGAAATCACGCACAAAGCGACCAGTCGTATGACATTTGCCAATGGTGCAGTTAAATCTGCTATTTGGGTGTCTGAGTATGATAATGGTCAGTTTGATATGCGAGATGTGCTGAATTTGAACCAACTTTAAAGGTGTAAAGCACAACCCGTGATGTGGTTGTTTTTATCATAATTATTTGATAATAGGGCAATATTTTATTGTCCTTTTTTATTTTATTTATGAAATTACATATTTGACGCTTATTTTATTATTTAATCTTCATTTATCTCTATTTTTAGTCAATTTTATCTCTTTTTATCCCCGCGTTAAGCGCCGACACTGATTTTCATCTCCTCTGAAGGATATTTCCCAGTCACTTACCCTCGCAACCGTTTACTATGTTAAGTTAGCATGTGTTTTTGTCGCTATAAGTCACTATTTTTGATGAGAACGGCAAAAAATAGAGAAAAAATGGCACTTTGGCTAGACAAGAGCCTCACTCATCATTAAAATGCGCCCAATTTGCCAAAAATTAGCTTTGAGGGCGGTTTTTGCATTGATTTAGATCGCTAGATATGAATTAATATGCAAATAATGTGACTGTTTATTCCTTGGAGGGTGTTTTGATTAAGTCAGCGCTATTGGTTCTCGAAGACGGAACCCAATTTCACGGTCGGGCCATCGGGGCAGAGGGTACGGCAGTGGGGGAAGTGGTCTTCAATACGTCGATGACCGGTTATCAAGAAATCCTCACTGATCCTTCCTACTCCCGCCAGATCGTTACTCTTACTTATCCTCATATCGGCAATGTCGGCACTAATGCCTCCGATGAAGAATCCTCCGCAGTACACGCCCAAGGTCTTGTTATTCGTGACCTGCCATTGATCGCCAGCAACTACCGCAGTGAAGAAGGCTTAGCCGAGTATCTCAAGCGTCACAACATTGTTGCGATTGCTGATATCGATACTCGCAAGCTGACGCGGTTGCTGCGTGAAAAAGGTGCGCAAAACGGCTGTATTATTGTGGGTGACTTATCTGATGCCGCTTTGGCGTTGGAAAAAGCGAAAGCTTTCCCCGGCTTGAAAGGGATGGATTTGGCGAAAGAAGTGACCACCAAGGATAGCTATGAGTGGCTGCAAGGCAGCTGGACACTGGAAGATGACTTGCCGGCGGCAAAACAGCCAGAAGATCTGCCCTTCCACGTCGTAGCCTACGATTATGGTGTGAAACGCAATATTCTGCGCATGCTGGTGGATCGCGGTTGTCGCCTGACGGTGGTCCCAGCGCAAACCTCGGCTGAAGACGTGCTGAAGCTGAATCCAGATGGCATTTTCTTGTCCAACGGCCCCGGTGATCCTGAGCCATGCGACTACGCTATCGCAGCGATTAAGCGTTTTCTGGAAACCGATATTCCGGTGTTTGGCATCTGCTTGGGCCACCAATTACTGGCACTGGCCAGTGGCGCAAAAACGGTAAAAATGAAGTTTGGTCACCACGGTGGCAACCATCCAGTGAAAGATTTGGATGCGGATTGCGTGATGATAACGGCACAGAACCACGGTTTCGCAGTAGATGAAGACACATTGCCATCTAACCTGCGTAAGACGCACGTTTCGCTATTTGATGGTTCTCTGCAAGGAATTCATCGTACCGATAAAGCCGCGTTCAGCTTCCAAGGTCACCCTGAAGCCAGTCCAGGGCCGCATGATGCCGCTCCGCTGTTTGATCACTTTATCGAGCTGATTGAAGCTTATCGCGCCACTGCCGCTAGCCACACTCATAAATAATCAGGAGCGATTACCATGCCAAAACGTACAGATATAAAAAGCATCCTGATTCTGGGCGCAGGTCCAATCGTTATCGGTCAAGCTTGTGAGTTTGACTACTCCGGCGCTCAGGCGTGTAAAGCGCTGCGTGAAGAGGGTTACCGCGTCATTCTGGTGAACTCAAACCCCGCGACTATCATGACTGACCCTGAGATGGCTGATGCGACCTATATCGAGCCGATCCACTGGGAAGTGGTGCGTAAAATCATCGAGAAAGAGCGCCCAGACGCCGTTTTGCCCACCATGGGGGGGCAAACCGCGCTGAACTGCGCGCTGGAGTTGGAGCGCCAAGGTGTTCTGGCTGAATTTGGCGTCACCATGATTGGTGCTACCGCCGATGCTATTGATAAAGCAGAAGACCGCCGTCGCTTTGATATCGCGATGAAGAAAATTGGTCTGGATACCGCCCGTTCCGGTATTGCCCATAACATGGAAGAAGCACTGGCCGTCGCGGCTGATGTGGGCTTCCCTTGCATTATCCGCCCCTCCTTTACCATGGGCGGCACTGGCGGCGGTATCGCCTATAACCGCGAAGAGTTTGAAGAAATTTGCGAACGCGGTCTGGATTTGTCGCCAACCAAAGAGTTGCTGATCGACGAGTCACTGATTGGCTGGAAAGAGTATGAGATGGAAGTTGTTCGCGATAAAAACGACAACTGCATCATTGTCTGCGCTATCGAAAACTTCGATGCGATGGGTATCCATACCGGCGACTCTATCACTGTGGCTCCTGCTCAAACACTCACCGACAAAGAGTATCAAATCATGCGTAATGCCTCGATGGCAGTACTGCGTGAAATCGGTGTAGAGACGGGGGGATCTAACGTGCAGTTCTCGGTTAACCCGAAGAATGGCCGTCTGATTGTGATTGAAATGAACCCTCGAGTCTCCCGCTCCTCTGCGCTAGCCTCTAAAGCAACGGGTTTCCCGATTGCCAAGATTGCCGCCAAGCTGGCGGTAGGTTATACGCTGGATGAGTTGATGAATGACATCACTGGCGGCCGCACTCCAGCCTCCTTTGAGCCATCCATTGACTACGTTGTTACCAAGATTCCTCGCTTTAACTTCGAAAAATTTGCCGGTGCTAATGACCGCCTGACCACGCAGATGAAATCTGTCGGCGAAGTGATGGCGATTGGCCGCACTTTACAGGAATCACTACAAAAAGCACTGCGCGGTTTGGAAGTGGGCGCGACAGGTTTTGACCCGAAAGTGAGTCTGGATGACCCCGAAGCGCTGACCAAAATTCGTCGTGAATTGAAAGAAGCGGGTTCTGACCGTATTTGGTATATCGCTGATGCCTTCCGTGCTGGGATGTCGGTTGATGGCGTTTTCAATCTGACCAACGTCGATCGCTGGTTCTTGGTGCAGATTGAAGAGCTGGTCCGTCTGGAAGAAAGTGTGGCGGAGTGCGGCATTAATGGCCTGAATGCTGAGTTTATGCGCCACCTGAAACGCAAAGGCTTTGCTGATGCCCGTTTGGCGAAATTGGTCGGCGCGGCAGAAAGCGAAGTACGCAAACTGCGTTACAAGCATGGCCTGCATCCGGTTTACAAGCGTGTGGACACCTGTGCGGCGGAGTTCTCTACCGACACCGCCTACATGTACTCGACCTACGAGGAAGAGTGTGAGTCCAACCCAACCAGTGACCGTCCGAAAGTGATGGTACTGGGTGGTGGTCCGAACCGCATCGGCCAAGGAATCGAGTTCGACTATTGCTGTGTACACGCCTCACTGGCGCTGCGTGAAGATGGTTACGAAACCATCATGGTGAACTGCAACCCAGAAACGGTTTCAACTGACTACGACACCTCTGATCGCCTCTACTTTGAGTCAGTGACGCTGGAAGATGTGCTGGAAATTGTGCGTATCGAGAAGCCGCAGGGCGTTATCGTGCAGTACGGTGGTCAAACGCCATTGAAATTGGCCCGTGAATTGGAAGCGGCGGGTGTGCCAGTGATTGGTACCAGCCCGGATGCTATTGACCGTGCTGAAGACCGTGAACGTTTCCAACAGGCGGTGAATCGTCTGGGCCTGAAACAGCCCGCGAACGCCACTGTTGCTACGATTGACCAAGCGGTAGAGAAAGCAACCGGTCTGGGTTATCCGCTGGTGGTGCGCCCATCGTATGTCTTGGGTGGCCGCGCAATGGAGATCGTTTATGACGAAGTCGACCTGCGCCGTTACTTCCAAAATGCGGTGAGTGTCTCGAATGATGCCCCGGTGCTGCTGGACCGTTTCCTTGATGATGCGGTTGAAGTGGATGTGGATGCCATTTGCGACGGCGAGCGTGTGCTTATCGGCGGCATTATGGAGCACATCGAGCAAGCGGGGGTTCACTCCGGTGACTCTGCATGTTCGTTGCCTGCTTACACCCTGAGCAAAGAGATTCAGGATGTGATGCGCCAGCAAGTTGAAAAACTGGCCTTCGAGCTGTGTGTTCGCGGCTTGATGAATGTGCAGTTCGCCGTCAAGAACAACGAAGTTTACCTGATTGAAGTTAACCCTCGTGCAGCTCGTACCGTACCATTTGTCTCCAAAGCAACCGGTATGCCACTGGCAAAAATTGCCGCGCGCGTGATGGTGGGGCAGTCACTGGCTGAGCAAGGTATCACCGAAGAGATTATTCCCCCTTATTACTCGGTAAAAGAAGTGGTCTTGCCGTTTAATAAATTCCCGGGTGTTGACCCGATTTTAGGGCCAGAAATGCGCTCTACCGGTGAAGTCATGGGGGTTGGCCGCACCTTCGCAGAAGCCTTCTCTAAAGCGATGCTGGGCAGTCAATCAGGCATGAAAAAGAGCGGTCGCGCACTGTTGTCGGTTCGTGAGGGTGATAAGCATCGGGTGGTGGATTTGGCCGCTAAATTGCTGAAACAGGGCTTTGAACTGGATGCGACTCACGGTACTGCGGTGGTGCTGGGCGAAGCAGGGATCAATCCACGCTTGGTCAACAAGGTGCATGAAGGTCGTCCACACATTCAGGACCGTATTAAGAATGGTGAGTACACCTATATCGTGAATACCACGGCAGGGCGTCAGGCGATTGAAGACTCCAAACTGATTCGCCGCAGTGCTTTGCAGTATAAGGTGCATTACGACACCACCTTGAATGGCGGTTTCGCAACGGCAATGGCATTAAATGCGGACCCAACCGAGCAAGTGATTTCAGTGCAAGAGATGCATGCCAAGATTAAGAATATGAAAGGCTAATTTAGGTTGTAATCGAGTTTGGGTTGTAGCTAAGAAAGCAGCGGGGCGATGGAGACATCGCCCTTTTTCATGCTTAGAGATTATAAAATCGCGGATTTTAGCCCTACAAGCAGTGTTTGTTATAAACGGAAGTATTATTCATAAACGATAGTATTGTTCATAAACAACATTGATCTTCACCAAGGTTAGCCCCCACCGAATTGTGGATAGTAACTTATACCCGTCATACTTCAAGTTGCATGTGCATTGGCTACGTTCAATTACCCGAATCACTTACTCATGTAAGCTCATCGGGGTTCTCTCACTTGCCGCCTTCCTGCAACTCGAATTATTTAGGGGATATAGGTAGTGGTTAAAAGTCGGTTTAGCTAGCTTAACGCGACTTTGATACCTAGGCCGATCAACAAGCCACCCAGTAATTTATCGACCACTTTTTGTGCTTTTGCCAGACCACGGCGCACGGGCGCACTTTGAATCAGAATCACCAGTAGAGGCCACCAGATGATGGACAGGACCCAGATGATTGAGGCGTACCACAGTTTTTCACCCACGCCAGAGTTTATCTGCAAAATTTGAGTGAAAACGGCGAGGAAGAAGAGCGTTGCTTTGGGATTTAATAAGTTGCAAAGGTATCCCTGCAAGAATGCGGCTTTCAACGTGATGGGAGATTGTGTCGCGTTCTCGACACTGAGCTGACTCTCTCCCCGCGACTGCAGGGCTTGGATACCAATCCAAATTAAGTAACAGGCACCGGCATATTTCAGCAGATTGAATAGCCAAGGGGTGGTGGTGATCACCACGGCTAGACCCGCCACGCAGTAAGACATATGAGTCGCCACGCCCAACACGACTCCGAATGCTGTCATCATGGCTGCGGGGCGGCGATAGCGGGCGGCGTTTTTAATCACCAGAAAAAAATCAGGGCCGGGGGATAGCATCCCCAAGGTAGCCAGTGTTGCGACGAATAACGAAGTTTCAAGCATAAGATTTACCGAATCAGAGTGGTGCGTTCTGGCGATAATAGCGCCACTGTGCTCCCCTTGCATTATTCTTATTGGTTATCTGTGGTGGTTGGATTATCAGCAGTGATGAAATGATGGTATCGAGCATGTCTCTTTTGACTGTTTTTTGACTCTTTTGATGGATAGCGATGCACGAATATGAGCTTGGATAATGTATTAAGCAGTGAGGTGCCGCATCAGCAGCAGCGGGAGATTACACGATTGTGCATCAAATGCGCTCTGCTACTGTTGCAACATGGCGCAGAGAGTATGCTGGTTGAGCAGCTATCCGCCCGCTTGGGTTTGGCGCTGGGGATGGACAGTGTTGAAAGCTCTATCTCGGCCAACGCGGTGGTTTTGACCACCATCAGCCAAGGGAATTGTCTGACCTCAACCCGTAAGAACACGGATCGTGGCATCAATATGCAGGTGGTGACTGAGGTCCAGCATATTGTGATTTTGGTGGAGCATCATTTGCTGGATGCGAAGGGGGTGGACAAGCGTTTCGAGAATATCAAACCGCTGCGTTATCCTCGCTGGCTGGTAGTGGTGATGGTTGCGCTCTCTTGTGGCTGCTTCAGTAAACTCAATGGCGGGGGGTGGGATGCATTTACTATCACCTTTATTGCCAGTGGGTTGGCGATGTTTGTGCGCCAAAGCCTGACGGCCCGCCATATGAACCCGCTGATTAATTTTTGTATCACTGCGTTTGTCGCGACATCAGCATCGGGCTTATTGATGCGACTCCCCTTTTTCCATGAAGCCTCCAGTGTGGCGATGGCCGCCAGTGTATTGCTATTGGTGCCGGGATTCCCGCTGATTAATGCTGTCGCTGATATGTTTAAGGGACATGTGAATACAGGGCTGGCACGTTGGGCGATGGCCAGTTTACTCACTCTATCCACCTGTATTGGTGTGATATTTGCGATGGCACTTTGGGGATTGCGGGGGTGGTCGTGAGTTTACTCTGGGCATTACTACAAGATATGGTGCTGGCTGCGATCCCTGCGCTGGGTTTTGCGATGGTATTTAATGTGCCGGTGCGGGCGCTGCGCTATTGCGCGTTACTGGGGGCTATTGGCCACGGTTCGCGCATGTTGATGGTGCATTTTGGTATGAATATCGAGCTGGCTTCATTATTGGCCTCGATTATGATTGGTGTCATCGGGATTAACTGGTCTCGCTGGCTGCTGGCGCACCCCAAAGTTTTCACTGTTGCTGCTGTGATTCCCATGTTCCCCGGAATCTCTGCTTATACCGCGATGATATCGGTGGTGGAGATCTCGCATATGGGTTACACCGAGGCATTAATGTCCACTATGGTGACCAATTTCTTGAAGGCATCATTTATTGTTGGCGCGTTGTCGATTGGTTTATCCTTGCCTGGATTATGGCTATATCGCAAACGTCCTGGTGTATAAGGCTTTTTTTATTCTCTGTCTGAGTATCGGGCTAAGAGCTTTCTCATATGTGTGATTAGCCTGCTTATCGCTATCGACGCTGGATTAGGCTTTACGTATAGTGTGAGCAATTTTTCGGTACTGGCTCTTGCAGCCTACAGGGTTTAACAATGATTATCAGCCTGATCGCTGCACTGGCAGCGGATCGCGTTATTGGTATGGAAAACGCCATGCCATGGCACTTACCTGCGGATTTAGCCTGGTTCAAACGTAACACGCTAAATAAGCCGGTCATTATGGGTCGCAAGACTTTCGAATCTATCGGTCGCCCTTTGCCGGGGCGCTTGAATATTGTGATCAGTAGCCAATCTGGCACTGATGACCGCGTAACTTGGGCAACCTCTATTGATGAAGCGCTCTCTCTTGCTGGTGATGCGGAAGAGGTGATGGTGATGGGCGGTGGGCGAGTCTATAACCAATTTTTAGACCGCGCGAACCGTATGTATCTGACCCATATCGATGCTGAAGTGGGTGGCGATACCCATTTCCCTGACTATGAGCCAGATGAGTGGGAAAGTACATTCAGTGAGTTTCATGATGCAGACGAAGCCAATTCTCACAGCTATTGCTTCGAGATTCTGGAACGTCGCTAAACGCTAAGAAAGATTATTTTGCTGAAAAGCCCATTTTTAAATGGGCTTTTTCGTTGAATGCAATTTTAAAATAAATTATACATTACAAATAGTTAGGCGGGTCTTCTGATGTTGCGGCTGCCTCATCAATACTATTGGTTTCTGCCTCAACTTTGAATGCATGCTGAGTGAAATAACGCTTATCTTCCCAACGGAGCATGGTTAAATCGCCCCCCCAGCAACATCCGGTATCCAGCCCATAAATGCCGTCAGGAACACCTTTACCTTCCAGCGATGCCCAGTGACCAAAAATAATTGAATATTCAGGATCGACAAGTCTTGGTAGTTCAAACCAAGGTTTAAGCGGGGCAGGGGCATTATCTGGCGTGTCTTTACAGATCATATCCAACTGCCCATTAGGGAAGCAAAAACGCATACGGGTCAGTGCATTGGTGCTAAAGCGCAAACGCGCTAGCCCGGTCAGCTCGGGTGACCAGTTGTTCGGCATATCACCGTACATGGCATCAAGGAAGAGCGGATAGCTGTCGCTGCTCAATACTGATTCGACTTCACGGGCGCACATCTTGGCGGTTTCGATATCCCATTGCGGCGTGATACCTGCATGGGCCATGATTAATTTTAGCTCATCATCAACCTGTAAAACCGGTTGGCGGCGTAGCCAATTAATCAACTCGTCAGCATCAGGGGCTTCAAGCAGCGGTGTAATACGATCTTTAGGTTTATTACGGCTGATACCCGCATAAACGGCCAGTAAATGCAGATCATGGTTACCCAGAACCAGACGAACGGCTGGCCCTAATGAGCGAACATAACGTAAAACATCCAATGAAGCTGGGCCACGGGCGACTAAATCACCGGTTAGCCACAAGGTATCCTGTTGCGGATCGAAGTTTGCCTGCGCCAATAGCGCAAGCAACTCATCAAGACAGCCATGAACATCGCCAATAAGATAAGTAGACATAATTGAGGTCAGGGTTAATGGATCAGTGCTGGGATCGCTAAGCGGAACACCGGAATTGCAGTACGGAAAGCCTGACCAAGGTGGTCAACCATCTCATAATGCCCTTCCATGGTACCCAGCGGGGTTTCTAAAACAGCGCCGCTGGTATATTGAAACTCATTACCTGGCAAGATCAACGGCTGTTCGCCGATGACCCCTTCACCCTGAACTTCAGTCTGTCGGCCATTACTATTAGTGATTAACCAATAGCGGCCCATCAGTTGCACATTTGAACGGCCTAAATTACGAATTGTCACGGTATAGGCAAAGACGAAACGCTCTTCATCAGGTATCGACTGGGTTTCCACATAGATACTTTGCACCTGTACACAAACGCGAGGCTGTTCAATCATGATGTGCTCCTGCTTATTCTTGCGGTGTCGATTGGGCTGAAAGCCAGTTCGCCAGCTTACAGTATTGCGCTACCGAAATGTTCTCTGCCCGCAATATCGGGTCAATGCCTAATTCGATTAACTGTTCTGCGGTGAATAGATCACCTAAGCTGTTACGGACAGTTTTTCTGCGCTGGTTGAATGCTTGCGTAGTAATACGGGTGAGCATACGCACATCGCCCACAGGGTTTGGCATGTTCACATGTGGAATCAAGCGCACCACGGCGGAATCAACTTTCGGGGCTGGGGTAAATGCAGTTGGCGGTACTTCCAACACAGGGATAACGTTGCAATAGTATTGCGCCATTACGGTCAAACGGCCATAAGCTTTACTGTTAGGCCCAGCAACCAAGCGGTTAACGACCTCTTTTTGTAACATGAAATGCATGTCACGAATAGCATTAGTATAGCTGAAAAGATGGAACATCAGCGGGGTGGAGATGTTGTATGGCAAGTTACCAAATACCCGTAATGGTTGCCCTGCTAGCTCGGCCAATTCAGCAAAATTGACCTTCATTGCATCTTGCTGATGGATGGTGAGCTTATCTTTCAACTGAGGATGGCTGGCCAGTCGAGCGGCTAAGTCACGATCCAACTCGATCACGGTCATGCGATCCATACGGGCGGCTACTGGCTCGGTTAATGCACCTAAACCGGGGCCAATTTCAACCACCGCTTCACCGGGAACAGGGTGGATAGCCGAGACAATGCTGTCGATGACAAACTGATCGTTTAAAAAGTTTTGTCCAAAGCGTTTGCGGGCAAAATGCCCTTGGTGGACTCTATTATTCATTGCTGTTATTTATCATTTTAATGGCTAAGTTTAATGCCGTAATGAAGCTGCCGACATCGGCAGATCCGGTTGCGGCGAGTTCTAAAGCGGTACCGTGATCCACAGAAGTGCGGATAAAAGGCAAACCGAGAGTGATATTGACTGCGCGGCCAAACCCTTGATATTTCAGCACTGGTAGCCCCTGATCATGGTACATCGCGAGCACGGCATCGGCGTGTTGCAGATATTTGGGCTGAAATAGGGTATCTGCAGGGAGAGGGCCGATAAGATTTATTCCTTGCTGACGCAATTCATTCAGCGCAGGAATAATCGTATCGATCTCTTCATGGCCCATATGACCACCTTCACCCGCATGAGGATTAAGCCCACACACATAAATCTGTGGCTGTTTAATGCCAAATTTGGTTTTCAGATCACTATCAAGAATGGTGATCACTTCGTGAAGGCTGCCCTGAGTGATGGCCCCCGGCACAGCCAACAAAGGCAGATGGGTGGTGGCAAGAGCCACTCGCAGCTCTTCTGTTGCCAACATCATCACGACACGTGGGCAATGGCTGCGGTCAGCAAAAAACTCGGTATGTCCGATAAAAGGGATACCGGCATCATTGATAATGCTTTTCTGTACCGGGCCTGTCACCAATGCGGCAAATTCGCCGCTGATCGCGCCATCACACGCCTTCGCCAAGGTTTCCACAACATAGTGGCTATTGTTGAGATCAAGCTGGCCTGCTGTCACCTCAGCGGCTGTTTTCACCGGCAAGATAGTGAGGGTGCCCGCTTGTTGTGCTAAGGCGGGCTGATCTGGCTGATATTCACGTAACTGCAAAGGCAGGTTCAACTGGTTGGCACGTGCAAGTAGCAAGGCCGGATCAGCGCACACCACTAACTCAACAGGCCAATCCTGTTGCGCCAAGGCGACGACTAAATCCGGCCCCACCCCGGCAGGCTCGCCGGGGGTAATGACAATACGGTTATTGTGGTTGTGCATTACTACCATCAAGAATTTTTACATAAGCAGCAGCGCGCTGCTCTTGCATCCAGGTTTGCGCTTCTTCAGCAAACTTACGGCTAAAGAGCATACGGTAAGCACGATCTTTCTGCGCAGCATCAGTTTTGTCTACCTGACGGGTATCGACAACTTGAATTAAGTGCCAGCCGAAAGAGGAGTGGACCGGTGCGCTGATTTCGCCTTTTTGCAGCTTCATCAATGCATCACGGAACGCAGGGTCATAAATATCGGGTGAAGCCCAACCCAAATCCCCCCCTTGCACCGCAGAACCTGGGTCCTGAGAGATCTCTTTGGCAATATTGGCGAAGGTTGCTTTCCCGCTTTTAATGTCAGCAGCAGCAGCAGTTAATTTAGCGCGCGCCTGATCGTCAGTCATCACTGGTGACGGTTTCAACAAGATGTGTCTTGCATGAACTTCAGTCACGGAGACCGTTTTATCTGCGCCACGGATATCATTCACTTTCAGGATATGGAAGCCGACACCTGAACGGATAGGGCCAACGACGTCACCTTTGTTCGCAGATTGCAATCTTTCTGCAAACAGTGAAGGCAGCTCTTGCAATTTACCCCAACCCATCTGGCCGCCTTTCAGCGCCTGAGAGTCAGCGGAGTTGGCGATAGCCAATTTACCAAAATCAGCGCCACCTTTGATGTCAGATACCAATTTATTCGCTAACTCTTCAGCCTGATCAACTTGCTGTTGAGAAGGATTCTCTGGCAGCGGGATCAGAATGTGGCTGAGGTTCAGCTCAGCATCAGCACTGGTTTGGTTACCAATCTGTTTGGCAAGAGATTCAACTTCCTGCGGCAGGATAGTTATCCGGCGGCGCACTTCATTGTTACGCACTTCTGAAGTCAGCATCTCTTTGCGGATCTGTTCGCGGTAAGTGTCGTAATTCAGACCATCGGCGGCTAAGCGACTGCGCATTTGGGCGGTAGTCATGCGGTTTTGTGCTGCAATATCAGCGATGGCTTTATCCAGCGCTTCGTCACTGACGGTAATGCCCATTTTCTTGGCCATCTGCAACTGGATATTATCCATAATCAGGCGCTCAAGAATCTGATGGCGCAACGTCGCATCATCTGGAACCTGTTGTCCGGCCTGCTGTGCATTCAGTTTCACTGATTGTAATAGGCCATCGACATCACTTTGCAGAACAACGCCGTTATCGACTACTGCGGCAACTTTATCAACTTCTTGTGGTGCTGCGAACGCGGTATTGGCACAGACAACCAATCCGAGAATAAGCGTTCTCCAGTTCTTCATACCTTTTCCATTTATGTAATCCGCTTTAGCGGGTTAAAATTCACTGTATTCAGTGTGTTACACAGTATCAGAATGCACTTTGATAAGGCAGAATACCTGAGCGTAGCATTTGTGCAGTTCCCAGGTTATGGTCGCTACTCAGACCACGTAGTTCGATATTAAAACTGACTCGGTTGTCGTATTTACTGACTTCATTTTGTGAGTTCCAGCCCGTGATTTTACGCTCATAGCCCAAGTTCACTGCCCAACAACAGGTGTTGTATTGTACGCCAACAAGCTGGCTGGCGGGCTGATTTGCTTTGGTATCGTAGTAATAAGATCCCACCAACGCCCAGCGGTCAGCAATAGGCCAACTGGCAGTCGCACCCACCTGAGATATCCCCTGTTGATAACCGGGGCTCGTCACGTTAGAGACTGCGGCCTTAATATATTCTGGGCTGGCATAGCGATAATTCAATTGAATCATACGCTCTGAGTCCTTTCTATACTCCATTACCGCGTTACCGAGGGTCAAATCCCCTAAACGAGTATCATATTGCGCCCCACCTTTCAGACCAACCTGATCGCTGATTCGCCAAAATGTATCGCCAGCCCAAACAAGGCTACCAGTATCATCACTGTTATCAATAGTTTCACTAATGCCGGTACGCGAACGGCTGAAGTAATAGATTTGACCTACAGAAGCATTAAAACGTTCAACCAGAGAATCATCATATATACGAGTGGTTAAACCGGTAGAAACCTGATTCGCGGACGCAATGCGGTCCAGACCACTATAGGTACGATCACGGAACAGACCAGAGTAATCCGACTGCATCAACGTGGTGTCATAAATATAGATATCATCCTGATTCCTGTAGGGAACGTAGAGATATTGTACGCGCGGCTCTAGCGTTTGGGTGAATCCTTCACTCCAATCCATTGGTCGGTCAAATACCACTTTGCCGTCAACTTTAAACTGCGGCATCACCCGATTAACCGAGTCTTTTAGGTCTGGGGCCGTTGCGCCGTTATTCACACTAGAATAGTAGTTGGCGAACCCGGTCGGGATATCCTGCTGATAATGGGTTGCCAGCAACTTAGCTTCGGTATTTAAGCTACCCCAACCATTGGATAATGGCAGGTTAACTGTGGGTTCAATATGGAAACGGCTAGCTTCCGGATTATTCAGATTCACGCTGGTGAATTTGGCGGCTTGACCATAAATATGCAGGTCAAACGGGCCAATATCATTTTTGTAGTAGTTCATATCCAGCTGTGGCTGAGCGCGATAAGCATTGTTGTTACCGGCGTCACTGAACACTTGGAACTGTTTGGAGGCTAAGGTGGCGTTCCAGTTCTGATCGGCATAACCGACGCTGAATATTTGCGTCGCATAGCCGTCAGTGGTTGAACCATATTGCGACGTTAAATCGGTGAAGTAATCCGGGTCACTGACGCGGGTATAGTTGACGTTAAAACGCCAAACTTTATCCATCACGCCGGAGTGGCCCCAGTAGTATAGCCAGCGGGTCGGATCTTGCTCTAGGCCATCTTGCCCGTGGTATAAACGGTCACTCGGTAGCCAATCTAACGCCATGGTGCCCGAGCCAGGTGCCAGCAAGTAGCGGAACTCATTCTGCCACTGCAACCCACGGCGCTCCATGTAGTGCGGGGTAATGGTGGCATCAAAGTTTGGAGCAATATTCCAGTAGTATGGCAGCATAAATTCGATGCCGTTATTACTGGTGTATTTAGCATTGGGGATCAGGAAACCCGAGCGGCGTTTATCGCCGACCGGCAATTGCATATACGGGCTGTAGAACACCGGTACTTTGCCAATTTTAAAGCGGGCATTCCAGATTTCGGCCACTTCTTCTTCGCGGTCATGAATGACTTCTGACCCCACGACGCTCCAGCTATTATCGCCAGGCAAGCAGGAGGTAAAGGTGCCGTTTTCCAGAATGGTGTAGCGATTCTTATCACGCAACTTCATCAAATCCGCATCACCGCGCCCCTGACGACCCACCATCTGATATTTGCCTTTATCCATATCAGTGTCTTTGGTGTTCAGGTTTGACCAGCCTTTCGGGCCTTTGAGCTTGATTTGCGGATCGTCATAATTAACGTCACCAGTGGCGGTGACCGTACGCACCGGGATAGCTTCACCGGGTTTTTGTACTTGTGTCAGCTCAACCTGATTGGCAGTTAGGGTGCTATTACCTTGCTGGACAACCACATTGCCAGTGAACAGTGCGCTATCCGGATAATTAGCTTCGGTTTTATCCGCATTAATGCGAACCGGTAGCTGATTCGGATCGCCTGTGACCAATGGCTGGTCATAGGTAGGTACACCGAGCATACATTGCTCAGCAAGGTCAGCCAGCGATTGCTGGCTATATAGTGCCGTCCATATCAATGTGGCCAGCAGTGTTGGGAATCTTTTTTTCATACGCGGTTTTGGTGTTCCGTCATCGGGGGGCATCATGCCGGCAAACGGTCTGAGACTATATTACTCATCACAGTTGCGCTAGTGTTAAATCCGGCCGCTTACACGTCTCGCTGTTAGGCGCTGAGCTGAATGCCGAGTATGATAATGCAAATTTTGACTGACGGCATGATGAATTGAGGAGTATATGCAGTATTGGGGAAAACTGCTCGGTCTAGTATTGGGCTTAATGTCAGGTACTGGTTTCTGGGGTGTGGTACTGGGGTTGCTTGTCGGCCATATGGTAGACAGGGTGCGAAGCACGAAGCGCCGCGGCTATTTTGCCGATCAACAAACACGACAATTCATTTTTTTCCGAGCCACTTTTCAGGTAATGGGGCATTTAACCAAGGCCAAAGGGCGGGTTACGGAGGTTGATATTCAACTTGCCAGTCAATTGATGGATAGAATGCAATTGCATGGTGAGGCCCGAGCAGCGGCGCAACAAGCGTTCCGTGAGGGGAAAGAGAGCGGATTCCCGTTGCGTGAAAGATTGCAGGAGTTACGGGGCGTCTGTTTTGGTCGTTTTGATTTAATTCGGATGTTTCTGGAAATTCAGTTGCAGGCTGCATTTGCCGATGGTTCGTTGCATCCCAATGAGCGGCAAGTGCTGTATGTCATCGCTGAAGAGCTGGGTATCTCCCGTGGCCAATTTGATCAGTTCCTGAGCATGATTGAGGGCGGTCGCCAGTTTGGTGGTCACGGCGGATGGCAGGGCCAACAGGGAGGATACTCTCAGGGGGGTTACCAGCAAGCGTCGAATGGACCAACATTGGAAGATGCCTGCAAAGTGCTGGGGGTGAGCAGTACTGATGACAGTGTGGTCATCAAGCGTGCTTACCGTAAATTAATGGGCGAGCATCATCCAGATAAGTTGGTGGCGAAAGGTTTGCCGCCAGAAATGATGGAGATGGCGAAACAAAAAGCCCAAGAAATTCAAGCCGCGTATGATTTGATTAAGCGCGAGAAGGGATTTAAGTAAGCTTGGCTGATTTCATATAAAAGATGCCTGCTATCAGGCATCTTTCACCATTGAGATAACTCTTTTTAAGATGCATTAAAATATTTGATGGGGAATCATTATCGCGGTGCCGAGAACCAGTAACTCTTCCCCTATATTCGGTCGCCTGACATTTATTGAATGATTTTTTTTGGCGCTGAACGCGGCCATTGCATCAGACAATGCATTATGGGTGTCTGAACCAGCCGGAAAAACATTATTTTCTTCTGTCATTGCTGGAGGGGCATATTGGTGATGAGATTCTTCGATATTATCGAAACTGACTTTAGAGTCATTTGTTCCCGTTTTATTTTTCTGCTGTGGAACATAAGCGCCCAGTTTACTATAAAACGTTTTTGAATCTGAAGCCCCAAAGGGACTGTCGCGGTGATATATTATCTCATCGTTAATAGTAATCTTAATTGAGGGGTGCTCTCGATGCATAACCATTTCGATAGTCAGTTGGCAATACGCACCTAACTCAATTTTATTTAACGTTATATTCTTATTTTTATATGTTTTGCCCTCAGGCCCAATGGGGTCGCCATTTTGATTAACGGTATTTGTTGCCGCCACTAACATGCCATCTTGTTTGATATGTAACGAGAAAGAAGGGCGGTCGCCACCCAGTAAGTTCATACTGCCACCCAGTTCCCTCACCTGAAATAGCACTAGATTATCGGGTAGAGAGGTTGCTTTGAAATCAAAAGAGTAAATCGACGCTGCTGTGACCTTAATGGGCCTAAAGTTAGAGATTTCAGCACGATAATTGCCTTGCTCTTTGGGCAAGTAAAAAGTGATCTCTTTATCATTGTTATCTGATTCGCTCTTTGGTTGGATAGCGAGATGCTGTAATTTGAGCGCTTTAGTGCTCTCTTTTATTCTTTCTGCGTTTGTTGTGCTGCTTTGGGGATGCCAATTTTGCGTGCTAGTATTGATGCTGACTGAATATCCTGATAGTGCTGTTACACTATTTTGATCTAACCGATGAATATGGCTTCTTAATTTCTGCCCTTGGCGAGGTATTAGTTTATCAGAAGACTTAGGGTAGGTTACTGCGGCTGACATAATAATATTCCTTCATTCATCTGTGATTGATGAAATATTATTACTTAGCTTTCTATTTTATTACTGTTTTATACTCTTAAATATATTATTTTCTAATAGTTAACGCGTTACTCAAAAGACTAATGCATGATTTAAAAAAGAACCATGCAGATGGGGCAAGATCAAAACTCTGCCTCACATTTAAAATGCATCACTGTCCCAAACTCTGGGTGAGTGATACATAATTCTTGCGCATGTAGCTGCAACCGAGATGCCATCGCTTTGGCTTCAGGATGGGCGTAAAAACCATCACCGAGGATCGGATGGCCCATCGCCAGCATGTGAACGCGCAACTGATGCGAGCGCCCCGTGATGGGTGACAACTTCACTCGCGTGCTGCCATCCGCATCCCGTGAAAGCACGTGATATTCCGTTTGTGCTGACTTTCCCGTTTCATAGCAGACTTTCTGTTTTGGCCGATTCGGCCAGTCGCAGATTAAAGGCAAGTCAATCAAGCCCTCATCTTGCGTCAGATGGCCCCATACTCGCGCGATATACGACTTTTTCGGCTCGCGTTCACGAAACTGGCGCTTCAGTTCGCGCTCAGCGGCTTTAGTCAACGCCACAATAATCACGCCGCTGGTTGCCATATCCAGACGATGAACAGATTCCGCTGTCGGATAATCGGCCTGAATACGGGTCATGATGCTGTCTTTGTTCTCGGGTGCGCGGCCGGGCACGGAAAGTAATCCGCTGGGTTTGTTCACCACCATGATGTGCTCATCTTGATACAAGATATGCAGCCAAGGATCGCGTGGAGGGTTATAGGGTTCCATTTGTATTATTCCAACATATAGCCGAGAAAGTGATTAACAGGAAGTTTGCTGAGCAAAACACCGTGGAAGAGAAAACCGAGCATCCGGTCTCGGTTTTCCCCTTTGGGGGTTACTGGTGCGTGACGACCACCAAGCGAATAGCGTCTAAACGCCAGCCCGCTTGATTCAGACTCTCCAGTACCAATTTACGGTTATGCTCCAGTGCTTCCAGTTCGTCATCACGAATATTGGGGTTAACCGCTTTCAGGGCTTCCAGACGAGCTAGCTCAGCACTTAACTTATCATCAGCTTCGTGCTTGGCGGCATCGATCAATAGCTGCGCTTGCTCTGCAACCAGCGCCTCTGCCTGCTGCAACATGGTGTGAACCTCTTGCTGTACGGCATTGACCAGTTTGCTGGAGGTGTGACGGTTGACCGCATTTAACTGACGGTTGAAGGTTTCGAATTCAACCTGTGCAGCCAAATTGGTGCCGTTACGGTCCATCAGCATTCGCACTGGGGTCGGCGGTAAGAAGCGAGTCAGTTGCAGGTGTTTTGGCGCTTGCGCCTCGACCACATAAACCAGTTCAGCCAACAAAGTGCCAACAGGCAATGCTTTGTTTTTCAACAAAGAAACGGCACAGCTACCGGTGTCGCCAGACAGAATAAGATCCAGACCATTGCGGATGATCGGATGTTCCCAACTGACAAATTGGGCATCTTCCCGCGAGAGTGCCTGTTCGCGATCAAAGGTGACGGTGCAGCCATCTTGCGGCAGCCCAGGGAAGTCTGGCACCAGCATGTGGTCAGATGGCGTCAGTACAATCAGATTATCGCTGCGATCTTCTTGATTGATGCCGACAATATCGAACAAATTAAGGGCGAAACTGACCAAATTGACGTCATTATCTTGATCAGAAATGATCTGTGCCAACTCCTGCCCATGTTCGCCGCCATTGGAGTGCATCTCTAGCAGGCGGTCACGGCCTTGCTCCAACTGAAGTTTCAGCTCTTCATGCTGCTGGCGGCAAGTGTGGATAAACTCATCCAACCCCTCCTGCTCGTTTGGTGTAGCCAAATAGCCAATCAGGGTTTGATAACCGGTGTCATAGATGGTGCGGCCTGTCGGGCAGGTGTGCTCGAAAGCATCCAAACCTTCGTGATACCAACGAACCAGCACGGCTTGAGCGGTATTTTCCAGATAGGGCACCATGATTTGGATTTCACGGTTCTGGCCAATACGGTCCAATCGACCAATACGCTGTTCTAGCAAATCTGGGTTGAAGGGCAGGTCAAACATCACCAACTGGCAGGCGAACTGGAAGTTACGCCCTTCCGAGCCAATTTCAGAGCACAATAACACCTGTGCGCCATCTTCTTCAGAGGCAAAATAGGCGGCAGCACGGTCGCGCTCAATCAGCGATAAACCTTCATGGAACACGGCGGCACGAATGGCTTCGCGCTCACGTAATACTTGTTCAAGCTGCAATGCGGTGGCGGCATGCGCGCAGATCACCAGCACTTTCTCGCCACGATTAGCCACCAGATAGTTAAGCAGCCACTCAACCCGAGGGTCGAAATTCCACCAAGTGGCATTTTCGCCTTCAAATTCCTGATAGATTTGCTCTGGATAGAGCATATCTTTGGCGCGCGCTTCCAGTGTTTTCTTGGCTCCCATGATGCTCGACACTTTAATCGCCGTTTGGTACTGCGTCGGCAGCGGCAACTTAATCTGATGCAATACGCGGTGCGGGAAGCCTTTCACCCCATTACGGGTGTTGCGGAACAAGATGCGGCTGGTGCCGTGTCTATCCATCAGCATGGTCACCAGCTCTTTGCGGGCTGCTTCGCTATCTTCACTTTGACTATTGGCGGCTTTCAGCAGCGGCTCAATATCTTGTTCAGCAATGAGTTCACCCAGCAGATTTAGCTTATCGTCAGCTAAGCGCTCGCCACCCAACAGCAGTGTCACGGCATCCGCGATCGGGCGATATTTCTGCTGCTCATTGATGAACTCTTCGTAGTCATGGAAGCGGTCAGGATCGAGCAAACGCAAGCGGGCAAAGTGGCTCTGCTGGCCCAATTGCTCCGGTGTTGCGGTCAACAACAGTACGCCGGGAATGTGTTCAGCCAACTGCTCAATCACTTGATATTCGCGGCTTGGCGCTTCTTCGCTCCACGCCAGATGGTGTGCTTCATCGACCACCAGCAGATCCCATGAGGCATCTGCCAACTGCTCTAAACGCTGCTTATTGCGGCGCACAAAGTCCAGTGAACAGATCACCATCTGTTCGGTTTCAAATGGGTTGGTGCTGTCGAGCAGGGCTTCGGAATAGCGGCTGTCATCAAACAGGGAGAAGCGCAGATTGAAGCGGCGCAACATCTCAACTAACCACTGATGTTGCAGGCTCTCTGGCACCACAATCAGCACGCGTTCAGCACGGCCAGCCAGTAGTTGCTGGTTGATAATCATCCCCGCTTCGATGGTTTTACCCAAGCCCACTTCATCGGCCAGTAATACGCGCGGTGCATGGCGCTGTCCCACTTCATAAGCGATATGTAGTTGGTGTGGGATCAGGCTGGCACGGACGCCACGTAGGCCGCTCCATGGGAGGCGGAACTGCTCACTTTGATATTTACGGGCGCGAAAACGCAGGGCAAAACGATCCATGCGATCGATTTGGCCGGCAAATAAGCGATCCTGTGGTTTGCTAAAAGTCAGTTTGCTATCGAGCAACACTTCGCGCATTGAGACGCCACTCTCTTCGGTATCCAGACGGGTGCCGATATAGGTAATCAGCCCGTTTTCGTGCGTCACATCTTCCACTTTTAGCTGCCAGCCTTCGTGGTGAGTGATGGTATCGCCCGGATTGAACATGACGCGGGTAATGGGCGAGTCATTTCTGGCGTAAAGGCGGTTTTCACCGGTTGCGGGGAACAGTAAGGTAATCATGCGTACGTCGATGGCCACGACAGTACCCAATCCAAGTTCGCTTTCTGTGTCGCTGATCCAGCGTTGACCAAGTGTAAAAGGCATAAATTATCGGCTCGATTTTTTTGTTGGACAGTTATGAGTAGAGAAAAGTGTTTGTCAGTGCGATTGATGCGAATTTTGGCAAGGGCGCTATGGTAATGGAAGGCGAGCGCTGCGTCACCTGTAAAACCGCTGATTTGCGATTAAAATAGCCCCATCTGACCGGTTATCAGTGTAGTGAAGTCATCGTGCATAAAAGGAAGTATAGCGTCAGCCACCGGTTGTAGTTGGCGGGTGAGGTAGTGATCGTAATCGATAGGAGATTGGCGGGTTTCCAGTGGCTCAGGGCCAGCGGTGGTGATGACATAGCTTATCCAGCCGCCATTTTGATATTGCAGCGGGCGGCCCTGCTGGCGGTTAAATTCATCTGCCAGACGTGCAGCTCTGACGTGGGGCGGCACATTGCGCTGATACTCCTCGAGCCGCCGACGCAGGCGCTTGCGGTAGATCAACTGCTCATCCAGCTCGCCATTCAGGGTGCGCGCCACGTAATCGCGCACATAGTCCTGATAGGGCTGCTGCTGGAAAATTCGCAGATATAACTCGCGCTGGAATTGCTGCGCCAGCGGGGTCCAATCGGTGCGAACCGTCTCTAGCCCCTTGTAGACCATCTGGTCGCCAGTGGGGGTGGATATCAGCCCGGCATAGCGCTTTTTACTGCCTTGCTCCGCGCCACGGATGGTGGGCATCAAAAAGCGCCGATAGTGGGTTTCAAACTCCAGCTCCAGTGCGCAGGGCAAATTAAAGGTTTCCCGTATATGGTTTTGCCACCATTGATTGACGTGCTGAACCAGCTCTTTGCCGATGCGCGATGCCTGCGCTTCGCTGTGGGCATTTTTCAGCCAGACAAAGGTGGAGTCGGTATCGCCATAAATCACCTGATAGCCCTGTGCTTCAATCAATTCGCGGGTTTGGCGCATGATCTCATGGCCACGGAGGGTGATCGACGACGCCAACCTGGGATCGAAAAAGCGGCAGCCGCTGGAGCCAAGCACGCCATAAAAGGCGTTCATAATGATCTTCAGGGCTTGCGATAACGGCTTGTTTTGTTGACGTTTCGCCGCTTCTCTTCCCTGCCAAATTTGGTTGACGATCGCCGGCAGGCAGTGTTTCTCGCGGGAGAACCAAGCCCCGCGAAAACCCGGCACCGAGTGCTCATCATCTGGCTGCTGCATACCCGCGACTAAGCCGACCGGATCAATGAGAAAAGTGCGGATAATCGAGGGGTAGAGGCTTTTGTAATCGAGCACCAGCACTGAATCATACAGGCCGGGCCGGGAGTCCATTACAAAGCCGCCGGGGCTGTGCTCTTCCGGTAGCTCGCCTAAATTGGGCGCGACATAGCCGATTCGGTGCATTCGTGGCAGATAAAGGTGGGTAAAGGCGGCTACTGAGCCACCACTGCGATCCGCCGCCAGCCCAGTGACAGTCGAGCGCTCAAGCAAGAAGCTCAGCAACTCGGTTTTGGCAAAAATCCGCGTCACCAACTCACAATCTTTTAGGTTATAGCGGGCCAGTGCTGGCTTATCATTGGCGAAGCGATGATTGATCTCATCCATGCGTTGATAGGGATTATCACTGGCTTTACCTTCGCCCAGCAGGGTTTGCGAGACAGATTCCAGACTGAAAGAGGGGAAGTTCCACGTGGCAGATTTTAGCGCTTCGATGCCATCGATAATCAGCCGCCCGGCCGCTGATGCAAAGAAGTGCCCCTGCTTGAAACCGTGCTCACGCCACTCCAGCAGGTTACCGCCACGGCCAAAGCGCAGCGGAATCTGATAGCGATCCGCGTGTTTTTGCAGCACGCGCAGATCAAACTGCACCAGATTCCAGCCGATAATGGCATCAGGATCATACCGCTCCAGCCATTGATTCAGCTTTTCCAGCAACAGCGGGCGGCTGGCGACATACTCCAGATTGAAATCCAGTGCGGCGCTTTTAGCACTATTACCACTACCAGCACTATTACCACTACCAGCACTATTACCACTACCAGCATCATCACCATTGGGCGGCCCGAGCATGTAAACCTGCCGCTGACCACAGCCTTCTAACCCAATGCAATAAAGTTCGCCGTGTTCGCTGGTTTCGATATCCAGCGACAGCAGTTTGAGTGTGGGCCGATACTCCTCCGCCGGTTTCATTTGGGTATTGAGCAGCGGGCCGTTGCCGTTGTCCTCACCGCTGAACCAGACTGGCGCGGTAATAAAGCGCTCCATCAGAAAACGTTCTGGCGGGCGAATGTCACCTTCATACACATTCACGCCACCTTCTCTGAGCAGTTTCTCTAGGCGGATTAATTGGCGATGCTGTGTGCAGTACAGCCCCAGTACTGGGCGCTGATGGAAATCGGTCAGCTCAAGGGGGCGGAGTTGCCAGCGGCGCTCATCGCACAGCAGGGTTTCAGCCCGTTGCCGCTGTTCGGCCGGGATAAAGGCGACCGATGGCTGAGGCGGCAGCCTGACATGTTGCGGCCCTTCATCGGTGGCTAACCAGAATTCAACTTCGGTGCCTGCCTGCGTGTCACGCCAGTGGCGGGTGAGCAGGAAGCCCTGACGGGTTTGCCCCACAGTGCTACCTTTAGTAAAGAGAAACGATCCAAATTATGTTCAGGCTATTTTATTTGTCGCCCGAGCTTAAGTTCTCTTAGTATGGGTATTTATACAGTAATTGTCTATTTCAATGATGGCTGGTCACTGATTCATACAATGAGGTGATTGACTCATCAGCAAAGGGGTCGGACAATCCCCCGCGCATTCAACAGGGTTGTTAACCAACGGACACATTTATGGAAGCCTATTTACTGCATTTACTGACACAATCTCTGGCTTTCGCGCTATTTGTCGTCATGCTCGTCACTTTTCTTGAATCTTTAGCGCTGGTGGGGATGCTACTGCCCGGCACGATCATGATGACCACCGTGGGGGCACTGATTGGCAGTGGGGAGATGGATTTTTATTGGGCTTGGGCTGCCGCCACTGTCGGTTGCCTGACCGGCGATTGGCTCTCCTACTTTATTGGCCGCCGCTTCAAAGAGCCGCTGCACCGCTGGTCTTTCCTGAAAAAACATAAATCGATGCTGGCGAAAACCGAACACGCGCTACACAACCACAGCATGGCGACGGTACTGCTGGGGCGCTTTATCGGCCCGGCGCGGCCTATTGTGCCGATGGTGGCGGGGATGCTGAATCTGCCGCCAGCAAAATTCGCGCTACCGAATGTGATTGGTTGCCTCACTTGGCCGCCAGTCTATTTCTTCCCCGGCATTCTGGCCGGTGTTGCCATTGATATCCCGCCGAGCGCCAACAGCTTTATGTTTAAGTGCCTGTTAGTGGCTGTGGTGCTGCTGATTTGGCTGGCGTGCTGGTTATCATGGCGCTGGTGGCGTTTTGGTAAACGCAGCCCCGATCGCCTGAGCAAGTGGCTGCCTCTTGCCCGACTGCGCTGGGTGACCGTGCTGGCCATTGCGCTGGCGATCGCCAGTTTTGTCTGGTTGCATATGCAGCCGATTATGCCGGTGTATCGCCATTTGCTGTGGAAGGTGCTGGGTGGCTAATCCCCAGCACACTGGCTTCGGGTGCACTGCCGCTGACCAGTGCCTGCGTCGGGCCGTCGTAGTAAATGCGGCCATCGACCACTAACAAAGTGCGGTCGGCGATGCGCGCGGCATCATCCAAATTGTGGGACACCATCAGCAGTGTCAGTTGACGCTGGCGGCATACCTGATCGACCAGTTGCAGCATTTCATTGCGCAATGCGGGATCCAGCGCAGAAAATGGCTCATCCAGCAGCAGAATGGGCTGGCTGCGTACCAGACAGCGCGCGAGGGCGGCCCGTTGACGTTGACCACCGGAGAGTTGCGCTGGCAGGCGGTCGAGACACGCCTCCAGTCCCACCTGCTGGGCGATCTGGCTCAATAACTGCTTCTGCTGTTGATTGAGTTTCAGCCCCGGATGCAGCCCCAGCCCAATGTTCTGCTCCACCGTGAGGTGCGAGAACAGATTATTCTCCTGAAACAGCATCGAGACTGGCCGTTGGGCGGGTGCGGTGGTGGTGTGATCCTGACTATTCAGTAACATGCGACCACTGGCGGGCGCTAAGAAACCGGCAATCAGGCTCAGCAGGGTGCTTTTACCTGCGCCACTGGGGCCAAGGATCGCCACCCGCTCACCGGGCTGAATGCATAAATCAAAGCGCATCGGTAAGTGCTCGTAGAGATAGGTGATTTTCTCAAGTTTTAACATGGCGGCTCGGCAGTCGTTCAATCAGAGTAAACAGCAGGAAGCAGAGCAACAGCAGGAGCAAGGCGGTCACTGCGCCATCATTACTGCGGTAAGAGCCTATCTGCTGATAGAGATAAAATGGCAAGGTGCGGAAATGCTCATTTCCAAATAGCGCCACCACACCAAAATCGCCGATGGAGAGCACACTGGCAAAGGCCAGCGCTTGCGCTAGCGGGCGCTTCAGGGCGCTGAGTTCAATATGGCGCAATCGGTGCCAGCCGCGAATATCCAGTGATAAACAGAGCGGCGTATAGCGCTCCGCCAGATCGCGCATTGGGTTATCCAGCACTTTCAAGGCATAGGGCACCGCCATCAGTGCATTGGTCAGGATCACCAGCGCGTAAGGGGATTGCGGCAAGCCCAATGTGTCATTGAGCAGCAAGAAGAAGCCCGTCGCCAGCACGATACCCGGCATCGCCAGAATCACCATGCCGCTCACTTCCAGCGCCTGCCCGTAAGCCATTTGCTGACGCAGTTTCAGCTCACGGCTGCTCCACAGCAGCATCATGGTCAGGATCACACAGAGCAATCCGGCCCCAATGGCGATGGTCAATGAGGTGAAAAAGGCTTGCCACAGTGCCGGTTGCTGCAACACGGTCACTATCGTTTGATTGCTGCCATCAATGACAACGGCGAGCAACGGGGGAACCATCAATAACAAAGCCGCACCAATTAGCAGTGTATCGCTGATGCGCGACCAAAAGCTGTCTTGCTGGCTGCGCCACTGCTGCCCGTGGGTATTGCCCACCGCCAGAACCGAATTTAGCCGTTGGCTCAGCACCACCAAGCCAAGGCAGCAGCCCAGTTGGATCAGCGCCAGTAATGCGGCGCGGCCCAGATCATAGTCGTAGCTCAGCGCTTGATAAATCGCCAGCTCAATGGTGGTGGCTTGTGGCCCTCCGCCCAGTGACAGCACGGTGGCGAAGCTGGCAAAACAGAGTATAAAAATCAGTGCGGCAGTGGGCAGAATTTGGCGGCGCAGGTAGGGCCACTCGACCCAACGAAAATGCTGCCAGCCACTCATGCCCAACTGTGCGGCGAGCTGGCGTTGCTCCACGGCGATGCCCTCCAGTGATTGCAACAACAGGCGGGTTGCCAGCGGCATATTAAAGAAAATATGCGCCAGCAAAATGCCTTGCAAACCATAGGGCGAGAAGCGGTAATCCACGCCGAGCCAGCCAAACAGCCCCGCCAACCAACCTTGGCGGCCATAGACCGTCAGGATGCCGAACAGGGCCACCAACACTGGCAGCACCAGTGTCATGGCACATAAGCGTAGCATCAGTTGGCGACCGGGAAAGCGGCGGCGGTACAGGGCGCGCGCCAGAAAAATAGCGGGTATCACCGACAGCAGCGCCGAGAGAAACGCCTGCCAGAAGGTAAAGCGAATCACATGCCACAGATAGCTATCGTGCCAAATGTTTTGCCAGTCTGCCGCAGGCGCATGTCGCCAGATGGCGGTGAACGCCAATAAGGCGACACCGACGATCAGTGCAGCGGCGAGCAGCCCCGGCCATAACCATGGCGGGATCAGTGGCTGACGGCGGATTGCCATGCTTGAATCCATTTGCCACGGTTATCGGCTACCTCTTTGGCATCAAACTGCAATGCTTTTTGCGGCACGTTGAGGGTGTCAAACCCCGCCGGAAGGTCCATTTTGATTACCGGATACATCCAGTTGCCAGTGGGAATATGATTTTGGAAAGCGGGGGTCACGATAAATTGCATAAAGCGCTGTGCCAGCTCCGGCTGTTTGCTAGAGGCCAATTGGCCCGCGACTTCCACTTGTAGGTAGTGGCCTTCGCTGAAATCGGCAGCGGCATAGTTGCTTTTCTTCTCTTCAATCAGATGGTAAGCCGGAGAGGTGGTGTAGCTCAGCACCAGATCCCCTTCGCCTTTCAGGAACAGGCCGTATGCTTCGCTCCAGCCTTTGGTGACGGTGACGGTTTTCTTCGCCAGCGCTTGCCACGCCTGCGGGGCTTTATCGCCATACACTTTTTGCATCCACAGCATTAAGCCGAGGCCCGGCGTGCTGGTACGGGGATCTTGATAAATCACCCGCCACGGCGCTTTGCTGCTGACTAACTCTTCCAAGCTTTTTGGCGGGTTTTTCAGTTTGTTTTTGTCATACACAAAAGCAAAGTAGCCATAGTCGTAAGGGACAAAGGTTTTGTTCTGCCACGGCTCAGGCAGTGTCAGTGCGCGGGTATCCACCTGACTTGGCGCGAACAGGCCGGTTTGCTCCGCCGCCTGCACCAGATTGTTATCTAAGCCTAAAATCACATCGGCCTGACTGTTTTTCCCCTCCATCCGCAGGCGATTCAGCAGTGAAACACCATCTTCCAGTGCCACAAATTTAAGCTGGCAATCGCACTCGGCTTCGAAGGCTTTTTTGATAGCTGGCCCCGGCCCCCATTCGGCAGCAAAGGAATCATAGGTGTAGACCGTGAGGGTGGGTTTATCGGCAGCAACAGCGGCCGCAGACAGTAAAAACAGACAGGGAATCATGCGTTTAAACACTTTGCACTCCTTAAGAATAAAGGTGGCAAAGGTATCTGAGGCGGTTAATAACAGCGGCAAGGTGCTGATCCGGCGTTATTTTTCTCAAATCCCTCCGCCGGGGTTAACCGGATCAGGTTCGACGGGTTTGCTCTCAGCTAACTTGCCGTTTTCTGCAATTTAGCACCCCGTTGAGACGCCGCTATTGTAGAGATTAATTTGAATAGGGGAAAGGGTATTGTTGGTCGATAAGATATTTGTGAGTCAGTAAATGCAGTCAATAACTATCCAATATTAAATACCCATAGGATATTAATAAATCAGATTAACGCTCGGGGCGTATTCTTAAAATAGAGAGATAAACCCGCGTAAAGGCTGAAATAGACCTCTATGAGTAGGCGGCCCAGTGATACCGGTTGGAAGATAAGATATTCTCTCTTTTTTGTGAATTTAATTATGGATGATGCTTTATGGACATTTACTTAAATAGAAGAGAAAGGGATAATAATTACTTTCTTGCATTGGCTCACTCGGCAGCCAATGACTTAATGAAAACAGCAAAGATTGTTTCCTCCCGCCACATTAAGGATTTCTTCCTTAAAGCGAGATTTGAAAGTGAAGTAAAACAACTGTCCGATGGCAACCTAAACATTATTCGTAATGCAAAAACCGATTCGGAGTGCCGTGTTGCGATCAATAATATCCAAGAGGAGTGTGCCAATATAGAAAGGCAAGGCACTATGCTTTCGCTGGATAGAGCAAAAGTCTATATGACGATTAATATGGAAAAATATAATAATGAAATTGGTTATACCATAAATGCCATTGGTGTTGTCGGTGGGGGATTACAAGCTCTTTCAGGGGCAGGACTTATAGTAAAGTCGGGATTTGTTATAGGAAAATTGGCTGGTGTACATTTAACGCTTAGTGGTGCTAGTACAGTCGCTGAAAAAGTATATCATTTACTCGGTCAAGATAACTATGTAGGGTTTATGGAAAAAGGTTACAGAATAACCGCTAAGTTTATGGGATTTGAGCCAAAAGCAGGATCGATGGCTTATCATGCTGTAGATATGGCATCATCACTGTATGGTGTGGCTGCTCTGAGTTTAAAACCTGATATATGGCGATTATTTAAATATATTCCGAGTGATTACTATAGAAACTATACAAAAATGAGTCAGGGTGCTTTACTACTGAAAATTGCTGGTGCTGGAAATAAAGTTCGTATCATTTCAGATATTAACGAACATGACGATGTTATTTATTTAAAATAACATATAAGGGGAGTTATTCCCCTTCATTTCTGTTTTTCTTTTTTAAAAACACATATGACTTATATGACAATTTAATTGGGTTAATTAAATTAACACTAAATAATAAAATCATTGCAACTACTGAGAAAGCTATTACCCCTATTCTAATAGGTTCGGTAACTATTAGTGGATATAATAATGGAATAATTCCAATAACAATGCAGCTAGGAATAAAACCTTTTTTTAAATCAAGAATTAGTGATTCTAAAGTCTCACCTCCAGCATCATTAACATGCTTATGGGTCAGAACTTTCTTTAATCGATTAACTTCTTTTTCCGTAAAACCGTTAGCTAATAGTTCTTTCTCCATTTCAATATTTGTCACCGCGCTATCTCCTTATTTTGCGTCTATTGGTATTATATCGTTAAGGAGATGGTGTCGTCCAATGTATTGATTGAAACTGTTATTATCAAAATCCCTGCTGGCGTTATTCGCCGCAGGGAAAGTGAAGAGATATTTATGCCTCGGGTGGGGTAAACCAAGCCGATTTGAAGTCAAACCAGCCGAGGGTGTTCATGCGCACGCCGCGCATACTGTGCTGCCCATATAATTCTAGCCAGTGATGGAACAGCGGGTGGAATTGATTTTGGCTGACCAAGCGCTGGCTCCAGTCCGCCATTGGCAGGGTATTATTGCGCCATGATTCCACGTCCTGATGCAGCTCATCGTCGAGACAGTGTTGCAGCAGCGGCAGCTCATACAGGGTGGCAAACAGGGAGAACTCCAGCGGCAGGTAGAAGTTGGCGCTGCCGAGCCAGATGTCACTCCGCGCATCACCCTGATACCAACTGACATAATCGACGGCCTGTATTGTCAGTGTGACGCCATGAGCCGCCAGCAAGGTGGTCAGTGTTTGGCTGATAGCATCAAACTCGGAGTGCTCGCGGTAAAAGGTCAGGGTCAGCTCAGTCAGCCCTTCCGGCTTGGGTTCCTGTGTGGTCAGCCGATTATGGTGCCAGCGCGGCAACATACCGTAAGCCGGAGACCAGTAGCGCTGATAAAAGGGGTCGGCATGGCTGAGCAGGGCGACGGGGGTGATCAACTCACAGAGCCAGCGGCGAATGTCGGGGTTGCAGGTTTGGGGGGAGCGCTGATCAAACAGCAAAAAGTAGCAGCCCTCTTCCAGCCGACTCTCCAGCTCATTTTTGCTGGTGTCGTCCGCCTGTAACTGCACGCCGGAGTAGACCAACTCCTCTGACAGCTCCGGCAGCACCCAGATATTCACCTCATCAATCAACGCGCGGAAACCAAAATAGTTATCAAACGCCTGTATTTTCAACTGGCTACGATGATTTCGGATCACTGAGTAGGGGCCAGTGCCGATAGGGTGGCGCTGGAAATCGGGCTGGCTTTCCCACTCCTGCGGCAAAATCATGGCGTGAACACTGCCCAACAGCCACGGCAACCAGTGGTCCGGGCTGCTGAGATGCACATCAATCACATAGGGTGTCGGTGAGCGCACAGCCGTGATATGCGAGAACAGTGGCTGCGGGATCAGGCGGGTCAGGCTGGCAATGACATCATTCATCTCCAGCTCACGGCCATGATGAAAATGGATGGCAGGGCGCAAATAAAAGCGCCAGTGCAGTGGGCTGATGGCCTGCCAGTGGTGAGATAAGTCCGGTTCGAGTTCCCCGTTTTCCTCATTTATCCGCGTCAGGCCGTTAAAAATCTGCCGCACCATATGGGTTTCTGAGCGGCGCAGGGCGGTGCCGGGTAGCAGGTTGGGCAGCGGGCGGTAATAGAGCACGCGCAGAATATGTTTACCTTGCCGGAAGCTGCGCCCCAACTGGGATAGCAGCATTTGGCGCACCGCTTTTTTATCCCCCACCAACTGCACCAGCTGATCAATATGGTCCTGTTCCAGCAACTCTTCGGCCCGCTGCTGTTGCAGTGCCAAGCCGGAGTAAAGGAAAGTCAATTGTGAGCGCTTACCACGGCCCGCTTCCGCTTGCCAACTGAGCCAACCCTCGTGCTGCATGCTACCCAGCAGGGATCGGACGTGGCGGCGTGAGCAACTGAGCACATCAGCCAGCTCCTGCAAGGTGGTTTCCGTTGGCTGACCATTAAAACGTTGCCAGAGGCGAATAAACTGCTGTTGCAGACGTGAGGCAGACATAAAAGGGGAACTCCACGGCAAAATTCATCAATTTTTCTTTCCCTATATTACGCAGATACTGGTTGCCATGAAAAGCGGGTTATTACCGCAATGCTGAGGCAGTCACAGCGAATGGGAGGAATAAGATGATTTTTAATTTACAGCGCTATTCCACTCATGACGGCCCCGGTATTCGTAGTGTGGTGTTCCTCAAAGGCTGTTCACTGAGCTGCCGCTGGTGTCAAAATCCAGAGAGTTGCTCACCTAAACCAGAAGTGTTATTTGACCCGCGCCTGTGTCTATCCGGCTGTGATTTGTGCCAGCAGGGCTGCCCGCAGGCCATCCAACGTGTTGATGATCAACTGGTGATTCAGCGCCAATTATTGGCGAAAGAAGATCTTCAGGCGCTGAGCCTAAGCTGCCCCAGTGGGGCGCTGACAATTTGTGGCAACCCGATTGATATTGAAGCCACGATGGAAACTTTGCTGCGCGACTTGCCATTTTATCGGCGCAGCGGCGGCGGGGTGACCTTATCTGGCGGCGAGCCTTTTATGCAGCCTGAGATTGCCGCTGAACTCTTGCAGCGCTGCCATCAACTCGGCATCCATACGGCGGTTGAGTCCTGTTTACATACGCCGTGGCGCTATATCGCCCCAGCTTTACCGTGGCTTGATTTGATGCTGGCGGACTTAAAACATACCGATGAACGCCGTTTTCAGCAGTGGACGGGCGGTTCAGCCAAGCGGGTGATGAATAACTTCCGCAAACTGGCCGCCGCAGGCACCCCTATCACGGTACGGGTGCCGCTGATCCCCGATTTCAATGCCGATCGCCACTCGGTGCAGAGGATCGTCGATTTTGCCGCCGATGAGATTGGCGTGAAAGAGATCCATTTTTTGCCTTACCACACACTGGGTATCAATAAGTATTCGCTGCTGGGTGAAGCCTATCTGGCCGCCAATAGCCCTTTGGACGATCCTGATCTGTTGGCCTTCGCGGAAAGTTATGCCCGTGATAAAGGCCTGACCGCAATGTTAAGAGGATGACGCAATGACCACGCTCGATTTGGTAACCTTAAGTGACCGGATAAAACAGCATAAAAATGCGCTGATCCACATTGTCAAACCGCCAGTCTGTACTGAGCGGGCGCGGCACTATACCGAGGCTTATCAGCAGCATCAGGATAAACCCTTGCCGGTTCGCCGTGCGCTGGCGCTGGCCCATCACTTACAGCAGCGCACGGTTTGGATCAAAAATGATGAGCTGATTATTGGTAATCAGGCCAGCCAACTGCGTGCCGCGCCGATCTTCCCTGAATACACGGTCGGCTGGATCGAGAGTGAGATCGACGAACTGGCCGATCGCCCCGGAGCGGGCTTCTCGGTCAGTGAAGAGGATAAAGCGGTACTGCATCAGATCTGTCCGTGGTGGCGGGGGCAAACCGTGCAGGATCGCTGCTACGGCATGTTTACTGACGAACAAAAAGCGCTACTGGCGACTGGCATTATTAAAGCGGAAGGCAATATGACCTCCGGTGATGCCCATTTGGCGGTTAACTTCCCGCTGTTGCTGGAGAAAGGGTTGGATGGTCTGCGCACCAAAGTTGCTCGCCGCCGCGAGCGCTTGCAACTGACCGACTGGAGTGATCTGCATAAAGAGCAATTCCTGAAAGCGATTGATATCTCGTTGGTGGCATTGAGCGAGCATATTGAGCGCTATGCTGCCGTGGCGCGGCAAATGGCGCAAGAAGAGTCGCGGGATTGGCGGCGCACTGAGTTGCTGGCTATTGCGGAGAACTGTGCGCTGATTGCCCATCAACCGCCGCAAACCTTCTGGCAAGCTTTGCAGCTGTGCTATTTCATTCAACTGATGTTGCAAATTGAGTCCAATGGTCACTCGGTCTCCTTTGGTCGCCTCGACCAGTACCTCTACCCGTGGTATCGCCGCGATGTGGAGCTGGAAAACAGCCTTAGCCGTGAGCAAGCCATTGAGATGCTGCATAGCTGCTGGCTGAAATTGCTGGAAGTGAACAAGATCCGTTCCGGCTCGCACTCCAAGGCGTCGGCGGGCAGCCCGCTCTACCAAAACGTCACTATTGGTGGGCAAAAACTGGTGCAGGGCAAAGCCATTGATGCGGTGAACCCGCTCTCTTACGCGGTGTTGGAGTCGTGCGGGCGCTTAAAATCAACCCAGCCTAACCTCAGTGTTCGCTACCATGCGGGGATCAGTGACGATTTCCTCGACGCCTGTGTGCAGGTTATTCGCTGTGGTTTTGGGATGCCCGCCTTCAATAATGATGAAATCGTGATTCCTGAATTTATCAAGCTGGGGGTGGAGCCGCAGGATGCCTATGACTATGCGGCGATTGGCTGCATTGAAACCGCCGTCGGCGGCAAATGGGGTTATCGCTGCACGGGGATGAGTTTTATCAACTTTGCTCGGGTGATGTTGGCGGCACTGGAACAGGGGCGCGATGCCACCTCTGGGCAGGTGTTCTTGCCGCAGGAGCAGGGGCTGTCGAAGGGCAACTTTACTGATTTTGACCAAGTGATGGCGCAATGGGATCAACAGATCCGCTACTACACCCGTAAATCGATCGAAATCGAGTGTGTGGTGGATACCGTGCTGGAGGAGAATGCCCACGATATCGTCTGCTCGGCACTGGTGGATGATTGCATTGAGCGCGGTAAAAGTATCAAGCAGGGGGGCGCGCGTTACGACTGGGTTTCGGGTCTGCAAGTGGGGATCGCCAATCTGGGCAACAGCTTGGCCGCAGTGCGTAAATTGGTGTTCGAACAACAACTTATCGGCCAGCAACAACTGGCCACTGCGCTCAGCAATGACTTTGCGGGCCTGAACGGCGAGCAACTGCGCCAGCATCTGATTAATTCAGCTCCGAAATACGGCAATGACGTTGATGACGTTGACCAACTGCTGGTGCGGGCTTATCAGACCTACATTGATGAGTTGAAGCAATATCACAATACCCGTTTTGGTCGCGGACCTATTGGTGGCACCTATTACGCCGGAACCTCATCCATCTCTGCCAATGTGCCATTTGGTGCCGCCACTATGGCAACACCGGATGGCCGCAAGGCGCATAGCCCACTGGCGGAGGGGGCAAGTCCAGCCTCCGGCACTGACCATCTGGGGCCAACGGCGGTGTTTAACTCACTGTCGAAACTGCCAACCGCTTCGATTCTGGGCGGCGTGTTACTGAATCAAAAATTGAATCCGTCAACGCTGGATAATCCGCGTGATCGTGAAAAGTTGATGATGATGTTGCGCACCTTCTTCGAGGAGTATCTGGGCTGGCACGTGCAGTACAACATTGTCTCCCGCGAGACATTAGTGGATGCCAAACAGCATCCGGATCGTTACCGCGATTTAGTGGTCAGGGTGGCGGGTTACTCCGCCTTCTTCACCGCGCTATCGCCAGATGCGCAGGACGATATTATCGCCCGCACCGAGCATACCTTGTAATTGGCTGTTTAAGTTGTGGCTTTCTGAGTGAAGTAAGTCCTGCTGTGAGTCCTAAAATTTCTGAGTAATGGTGTTTTTCACCAGCCAGTGGGTCACCTCACTGGCTTTTTTTATTCCCCTGCGTCCTTGACGCTGTGGCGTTGTTGGCCGCACTCGCTTACCCGAATCACTGACTAGAGTCAGCTCATCGGGATGCGTTCGTTTGCCGCCTAGCCACAACGCCAATGACTTTGGGGAATGTTCATTATTATGTCCTTGACGCTATGGCGTTGTTGGCCGCACTCGCTTACCCGAATCACTGACTAGAGTCAGCTCATCGGGATGCGTTCGTTTGCCGCCTAGCCACAACGCCAATGGCTTTGGGGAATGTTCATTATTATGTCCTTGAAGCTGTGGCGTTGTTGGCTTCGCTTACAACCCTAATTACTTTGGGTAATAGATTGCGAACTTGAAGCGCTTCTGTAGCATAGACGCAAATCGCTATTTCTGGCGCTGGAGCCTGGAATGAAATCTGCTTTAACTTATTCCCGCCGTGTTAATCCGGTTTTTCTTGCTTTCTTTGTGGTGGCTTTTCTTTCTGGTATCGCTGGCGCGTTGCAGGCTCCGACCTTAAGCCTGTTTCTCAGCACGGAAGTGAAGGTCCGCCCGCTCTGGGTCGGGCTGTTTTATACCGTGAATGCCATCGCGGGGATTACGGTCAGCTTTATCCTCGCCAAGCGCTCAGACTCACGCGGTGACCGCCGCAAACTCATTATGGTCTGCTACCTGATGGCGGTGGGGAACTGCCTGCTGTTCGCCTTTAATCGTGATTATCTGACTTTGATCACCGCAGGGGTGTTGTTGGCGTCCGTCGCCAACACCGCTATGCCGCAGATATTCGCCTTGGCGCGTGAGTATGCCGACAACTCGGCGCGTGAAGTGGTGATGTTCAGCTCTATTATGCGTGCACAGCTCTCATTGGCTTGGGTTATCGGGCCGCCACTGTCATTTATGTTGGCGCTGAATTATGGCTTTACTCTGATGTTCAGCATCGCCGCCGGGATTTTTGTGCTGAGTGCGCTGGTGGTGTGGTTTATTCTGCCGTCGGTGCCGCGAGCGGAGCCAGTGGTAGATGCCCCGGTGGTGGCGCAGGCCAGCCTGTTTGCCGATAAAAATGTGCTGTTGTTATTCATTGCCTCAATGCTGATGTGGACCTGCAACACCATGTACATCATTGATATGCCACTCTATATCACGGCAAGTCTGGGGCTGCCTGAGCGCTTAGCGGGTTTGTTGATGGGGACGGCTGCTGGGTTGGAGATCCCCATCATGCTGCTGGCGGGTTATTTGGTCAGGTACTTTGGTAAGCGCAAAATCATGCTCTTTGCGGTGCTGGCGGGGGTGCTGTTTTATACCGGATTGGTGCTATTTAAATTCAAAACCGCGTTGATGTTGCTACAGATTTTCAATGCCATTTTTATCGGCATCGTTGCGGGTATCGGTATGCTCTATTTCCAAGATTTAATGCCGGGCAGGGCGGGGGCCGCGACCACGTTGTTCACCAATAGTATCTCTACTGGGGTGATTCTGGCAGGGGTGCTGCAAGGGGGATTGACCGAAACGTGGGGGCATGATTCGGTGTATGTGGTGGCGATGGTGTTGGCGATTTTGGCGCTGGTTATTTGTTCACGAGTGCGAGAAGCCTAGATACCCTTCATCTTTCAAGTTGCAGGTGTGTTGGCTACTCTCGTTCACCCGAATCACGGACTGATGTCAGCTCATTGGGATGAACTCACTTGCCGCCTTCCTGCACCTCGAAATCTATTGGGTATACCCTCATAGGACTGCCATCTTTCAAGTTGCAGGTGTGTTGGCTACTCTCGTTCACCCGAATCACTGACTGATGTCAGCTCATCGGGATGAACTCACTTGCCGCCTTCCTGCACCTCGAAATCTATTGGGTATACCCTCATAGGACTGCCATCTTTCAAGTTGCAGGTGTGTTGGCTACTCTCGTTCACCCGAATCACTGACTGATGTCAGCTCATCGGGATGAACTCACTTGCCGCCTTCCTGCACCTCGAAATCTATTGGGTATACCCTCATAGCACTGCCATCTTTCAAGTTGCAGGTGTGTTGGCTGCTCTTGCTTGCCGCCTTCCTGCAACTTGAAATCTATTAGGTATTATTTAGCGTAAAAATGCGGGTTGTTGCTTTTCGTAGGCTGAAATATTGCTTTCGTGCTGCAAGGTCAGGCCAATACTGTCTAAGCCATTGATCATGCAGTGGCGGCGGAAACCGTCGATATCGAAAGGATAACTTTTGCCACCGGCATTCACGGTTTGAGCTTCCAGATCGACAACAAATTGAATGCCTTCGTTGCTTTTAACTAACTGGAATAGCGTGTCAATGTCGGCTTCGCTTAAGGTGACCGGTAACAGTTGGTTATTGAACGAGTTACCGTAAAAAATATCGGCGAAGCTGGGGGCGATAACCACATGGAAACCGTAATCCGTCAGTGCCCAAGGCGCATGTTCGCGCGATGAACCGCAACCGAAATTCTCACGGGCCAACAAAATGGTCGCGCCCTGATAGCGGGGCTGGTTCAGCACAAACTCAGGGTTTGGCACTTGGCCCGCATCGTCGAGAAAACGCCAGTCGTTAAACAGGTGTTGACCAAAACCAGTGCGAGTCACCTTTTGCAAAAACTGTTTTGGGATAATCGCATCAGTATCGACATTCGCCGCATCTAACGGGACGACCAAACCAATGTGTTGAGTAAATTTAGCCATGGTGGAATCTCCGGTTAGTGGGTGGCGGCGGTTAAGTCGCGGACATCAGCAAAGTGACCCGTAACGGCAGCAGCAGCGGCCATCGCCGGGCTAACCAAATGAGTGCGGCCACCTCGGCCCTGACGGCCTTCAAAGTTACGATTGCTGGTGGAGGCGCAGCGCTCACCGGGTTCCAGACGGTCGTTGTTCATCGCCAAACACATTGAGCAGCCGGGTAAACGCCACTCGAAACCGGCTTCGATAAAGATTTTATCCAAACCTTCCGCCTCGGCTTGCGCTTTCACCGGGCCGGAGCCGGGAACCACGATAGCCTGCACGCCGCTGGCGACTTTACGCCCTTGCGCGACAGCAGCAGCAGCGCGTAAATCTTCAATGCGCGAGTTGGTGCAAGAGCCGATAAAGACTTTATCAATCGCCACCTCGGTTAACTTGATCCCAGGGCGCAAGTCCATATAAGCCAAGGCTTTTTCGGCAGAAGCGCGCTCAACCGGATCACTGAAGGAGTCTGGTGCGGGAATGATTTGGTTGACGGCAATCACTTGGCCCGGATTGGTACCCCAAGTCACTTGTGGCGCGATATCCGCCGCGTCTAAGGTGACGATAGTATCGAATTTGGCATCCGCATCCGATTTCAAGGTGCGCCAGTAAGCCACGCCTTGCTCCCACTGCTCACCCGTCGGGGCAAACTGACGCCCTTTCAGATAGTCGAATGTGGTGTCATCCGGTGCCACTAACCCGGCTTTAGCGCCCATCTCGATAGCCATATTGCACAATGTCATGCGGCCTTCCATGCTCAGCGCTTCAATCGCGCTGCCACAGAACTCCACCACATAGCCGGTGCCGCCCGCGCTGCCGGTTTTACCGATAATCGCCAACACGATATCTTTGGCGGTGATTCCTGGGCCAACGTTGCCATTAACTTCAATTTTCATGGTCTTGGCGCGGCCCTGTTTCAGGGTCTGGGTGGCGAGCACGTGCTCCACTTCTGAGGTGCCAATACCGAAAGCCAATGAACCAAATGCGCCATGAGTGGCGGTATGAGAGTCGCCACACACAATGGTCATGCCCGGTAAGGTCATGCCTTGTTCAGGGCCAATCACATGGACGATGCCTTGGAACGGGTGGTTCAGATCATATAAGGAGACGCCAAATTCAGCACAGTTTTTAATCAATTCTTGCATCTGGATGCGTGCCATTTCACCGCTGGCATTGATATCTTTGGTCTGGGTTGAAACGTTGTGATCCATGGTGGCAAAGGTTTTACCCGGCTGACGTACCGGGCGACCCATGGCGCGCAAGCCATCAAAGGCTTGCGGTGAGGTCACTTCATGTACCAAGTGGCGATCAATGTACAACAGCGGGGTCTCATTGGGTGCTTCGTACACAATGTGCGCGTCGTACAGTTTTTGATATAAGGTCTTGTTTTGAGATGACATCTGGCCCATGTTAAACCCCCTCCGCCACGAATTTAGCGATGATATCGCCCATTTCATTGGTGCCAATGGCGTTGCCATCACCCGCCAAATCAGCGGTGCGATAGCCCTGTTCCAATGCCTGATTAATGGCGCGCTCAATGGCGTCAGCGGCATCATCTTTACCCAAACTAAAGCGCAACAGCAGGGTTAACGACAAGATCTGGGCTATTGGGTTGGCGATGTTTTTACCGGCGATATCCGGTGCGGAGCCGCCAGCGGGTTCATATAAGCCGAAACCCTGCTCGTTCAAGCTGGCTGATGGCAACATGCCCATGGAGCCAGTGATCATGGCGCACTCATCTGACAAAATATCGCCAAACAAGTTAGAGCACAGCAACACGTCAAACTGGGAAGGATCTTTGATTAACTGCATGGTGGCGTTATCAATGTACATGTGAGACAACGCGACATCCGGGTAGTCCGCCGCAATCGCGTTAACCACTTCACGCCACAAAATAGAACTCTGCAACACATTGGCTTTATCAATAGAGGTCACTTTGCCACGGCGCTTACGAGCTGATTCAAAGGCGATGCGGGCAATGCGCTCAATTTCGAAGCGGTGATACACTTCAGTATCAAATGCACGTTCGTACATCCCTTGGCCTTCACGGCCCTTCGGTTGACCGAAATAGATGCCGCCAGTTAATTCACGCACACACAGAATGTCGAAGCCTTTGGCGGCAATATCACTGCGCAACGGACAGAAATCTTCCAATCCCTGATACAAACGCGCTGGGCGCAAGTTGCTGAATAATTTGAAATGTTTTCGCAATGGTAACAGTGCGCCGCGCTCAGGTTGTTCCGCTGGTGGCAAATGTTCCCATTTAGGGCCGCCCACTGAGCCGAATAAAATCGCGTCGGCCTGCTCACAACCGCTGACGGTGGCGGGTGGCAATGGGCTGCCGTGGCGGTCGATGGCCGCGCCACCCACATCGTAAACGCTGGTTGAAATTTTGATGCCAAAGCGCTGACGCACCGCATCCAATACTTTACTTGCCTGAGCCATTACTTCAGGGCCGATGCCATCTCCGGGTAAAACGGCAATATGATAAGTCTTCGTCATGTTCACACCATTTCCTGATTATTTTGTTGCAAGCGCTGCTTCTCGATCTCGACCTGATGAGCGCGCCAGATGTTATTTAATACGTGAACCAATGCCTTAGCGGATGACTCGACAATGTCAGTTGCCAATCCTACGCCATGGAAGCGGCGGCCTTTGTGATCAACCACGATATCAACCTGACCCAGTGCATCTTTGCCCTGACCTTTGGCAGATAACTGATATTTCACCAGTTCGATGGGATAGTCGGTAATGCGATTGATAGCCTGATATACCGCATCAACTGGGCCGTTACCGGTGGCGGCTTCTGATTTTGTCTCTTCGCCACAAACCAATTTCACTGAGGCGGTCGCCATCACACTGGAACCAGATTGGACGCTGAAATAGTCCAAACGGTAATATTCAGGCTCTTCCTGCTGCTTATTAATGAAGGCTAAGGCTTCCAAATCGTAGTCGAAAACTTGGCCTTTTTTGTCCGCCAGTTTCAGGAAAGCGTCGTACAGGGAGTCCAAATTGTAATCTTTATCCTGATACCCCATCTCTTCCATGCGATGTTTTACCGCCGCGCGGCCGGAGCGGGAAGTCAGGTTCAACTGTACTTCTTTCAGGCCAATAGATTCAGGGGTCATGATTTCGTAGTTTTCGCGGTTTTTCAGTACGCCATCTTGATGAATACCGGAGGAGTGCGCGAAAGCATTACTACCAACAATGGCTTTGTTACCCGGGATTGGCATGTTGCATATTTTGCTGACCAACTGGCTGGTACGGTAAATTTCCTTATGATTGATATTAGTGTGCACCCCCAACATCTGATGGCGCACTTTAATAGCCATGATCACCTCTTCCAGTGAGCAGTTACCAGCACGTTCGCCCAAGCCGTTGATGGTGCCTTCAACCTGACGCGCCCCCGCTTGTACCGCAGTAATGGAGTTAGCCACTGACATGCCCAAATCATCGTGGCAATGCACCGAGATAATGGCTTTATCGATATTCGGTACGCGCTCATACAAGTCGGTGATGATTCCGCCGAACTGATAAGGGGTGGTGTAGCCGACGGTATCAGGGATATTGATGGTGGTGGCACCTGCTGTAATCGCCGCTTCTACAACACGGCACAAGTTATCAATCGGGGTGCGGCCCGCGTCTTCACAAGAGAATTCTACGTCGTCAGTATAGTTGCGGGCGCGCTTCACCGAGTGTACCGCCATCGCCAACACATCATCAAACGAGCGCTTTAACTTGGATTCAATATGCAAGGTGGAGGTGGCTAAGAAGACGTGGATGCGGAATGCTTCGGCTATACGTAAGGCTTCTGCCGCGACATCAATATCTTTATCTACACAACGTGCCAAGGCGCAAACCCGGCTATTTTTCACTTGCTGCGCGATAGTGCGTACTGACTCAAAATCGCCAGGAGAGGAAACCGGGAAGCCGACTTCCATTATATCGACACCCATTCTTTCCAGTGCCAGCGCGATTTGCAGCTTCTCTTTTACACTCAGACTGGCTTGCAATGCTTGTTCACCGTCACGCAATGTTGTATCAAAAATAATGACCTGTTGGCTCATGGTGGTATTCCTTGTCGTGTTTACATTTGCGCTTAGCGGGTAAAAAAAAACCCGCGCATTTGCGCGGGCTTGTTAATCTTGATGACTGAATCAGTTCTGATTTCCGTCCACCAACATACCGCGCAAGTGAGATGCGTTTAGTAGTAGGCTGAGTAGGCGGGTTGAGTAGAACATAATTTTTCAGTTTCTCATTGGCTAAGAATTGCGTTACCTAAATTGATACGTGAATTCTATGGTTATGTCAATATTTGTTTGAAATGGTATCTTCAACTGGTTACGGCGACTTCGGATTCCTTATTTTGGAATAAAAAACCTTATAGATAGTTTTATAGGATGATTATTCTGATATTTACTATGTTGCCTTTTTGTTTGTTTGGTATAACGATAACAATATGGGTTATTGTGCTTTTCAGATGTTCTAAGATCTTTGCCGCCCGCATATCAGGGATTAATCCCTGTTCTGAATGTTATATTTAGACTTTATAAGAATAGAATAAGAAGAGTGAGATTCATTAATTACTCACCCATTGAGTGAATTTACGGCAAACCTTATTATCTTTAACTTATATGTTTTGTGAATATAAATATTGATTGATTTAATGAATGGTATTATTTATTTGTTTAAAGTGTTATGACTATGGAGTAAAGTCATAATTAAGTTGGATGAGATTCAATCCATTATTAAACATGTTCGTGACTATAATTAATAACTAATAAGTTTTCATTGATGAATTTATTATTTGTTAATGGCATAGTTGTCAATCATCCCATTTTGTGATGTGATCATGCTATTGCTCTGATTGTTGACGTTTATGATGGAATAGGTTTGTATTTATAAAATGAATTAGTTTTAAATACTATATGGGATACTTTATGTGGATGGCTTATTCACGTATTTATCTATGGGCGTTATTGGCGGAAAATACATGGAGGCAATTCATATCTTTTCATTTATACAAGGATGAGACTCATTTTATCTTATAACGGTAACAATGAGAATATTGGCGTCATTAATAGTAAGAAATCAAAGATATTTTGAGATGGCTATAAATATCAGTGGAGTTCTTTTGTTAATCGTGCCATCTGCATAAAGCTTAGTGGAGTTAAGCATGTCTGAACACAACTTAGTCACCGACAGTCAAGCAACTAAAAAAGAGTGTAGTGAAGTTCACTTAAGAAGTGTCGACCTCAATTTATTAACTGTTTTTGATGCAGTAATGCAAATGCATAATGTAACACGTGCAGCCCAAGCACTGGGTATGTCCCAGCCAGCGGTAAGTAACGCGGTAGCCCGCCTAAAAGTGATGTTTAATGACGAATTGTTTGTTCGTTATGGCCGAGGTATTCAGCCTACCGCCAGAGCACGTCAGCTTTTTGGGCCGGTGCGGCAGGCGCTGCAATTGGTACAAAATGAGTTGCCAGGTGCTGGTTTTGAAGCCAAAAACAGTGGGCGGATATTTAATTTATCTATTTGTAGCCCTTTGGATATCAGGCTAACGGCACAAATAATAGAACGCGTTAAACAATTAGCACCCAATGTTCAACTTATTATCAGATCTAATCTGAATGAGAATATTGAGCACCAATTACGTTATCAAGAAACAGAATTTGTTATCGGTTATACCAAGTTTGAACGCCCCGACTTTCACGATATATCATTATTTGATGATGAATCAGTACTGGCTGTGTCTAAAGATCATCCACGTATTGATAATTCTATTACCCAGGAACAACTCATTTCCGAACCACATGCTGTCGTATCATTAGATAAAGTAGGTTCTTTTAGTGAGCTTTATTATGAATCCATTGTCAGTGCCCAAACTATAGCGTATGAAAGCACGGATATGAATAGCGTGCTTAATATTGTGTCTCAAACTTCCTTTGTGGCAATTGCTCCTCGATGGCTTGTTCAAAAATACAGTGAAACTCTTAATTTGAAACTGATCTCTTTGCCTTGGAAAGAGAATGTCAGTCGGCCATGTTATCTCACGTGGCATGAATCTACTGATAGAGATAAAGGTCATCAATGGATGAAAGAATTACTCGGTCAGCTTAATACCCCGTTGTAATCATTTCCGTTAAGCCCTGCTGCTGAAATTATATTATGATCAGTAGCAGGCAAGGAGAGATTGAATCCCACATTAGCTATCTTCCTTCCTTCCTTCCTTCCTTCCTTCATTACGCTATTCAGTAAAATGCACTCGTCTTGTTTAATCCCCGACCACTAGCTCTAACGGCTCTATTTTTCATCAAAATCTATTTTAGCTCACATTTCTGCGCTGAATTTTATTTGCCATAACCTCTGGAGCAGGTAGACTGCGCGAAAAAAAGTGAACACCTGTAAGCTGAATGCCAACAGGCAAAAAGTTGCAGTACACTTTAACTGAATGATTGATCAGCGAGCGGCGATGTTATGACCCACACACTAGAGCAATACCACCTTGTGCGCCGTCTGCGCCAGCAAATCAGCAATCGTGCCGATCAGATAGCCTTCCGTGAATGGTCACCAGAAGGCGAAAAACAGTTGAGCTGGCGTCAGGTTGACCAACACGTCACCCAAATTTCTACTGCACTACTCTCTTTGGATGCAGCAATTCAAGAGCGTATTGGGATTTTTGCTGATAACAGCATGGCCTGGTCGTTGGCGGATTTAGCTATTTTGCAATTGCGCGGCGTGAGTGTTCCCTTGTATGCCACTAATACCACGGCTCAGGCAGCCTATGTGCTCAATGATGCTGATGTGCGTATTTTATTCGTCGGTGGGCAAACGCAATATGATGTCGCAACCACGCTAAAGCCACTGTGCCCGCAGTTGACTCAGATTATCGTATTAGATCCCGCCGTCGATTTACGTGGCTGTGAATACGCCCAGCATTTAGCTGATTTTGAGCAGCAACCCGATGCCGTACAGCAGCATCTATTGACGACACGTATAGAGAGCTGCGATTTAGATGATCTGTTCACGCTGATTTATACCTCTGGTACCACGGGTGAACCTAAAGGTGTGATGTTGGATTACCGTAATATGGCGGCCCAACTCTACTTACACGATCAGCGCTTAACCCTGACAGTCGATGATGTTTCCCTCAGTTTCTTGCCGTTATCCCATGTATTTGAGCGGGCTTGGAGCTTCTATGTGATGCATACCGGCGCGCAGAACGTCTATATCCGTGATACGGATTGGGTGCGCCCCGCGATGCAGGCCGTAAAACCCACCGTTATGTGTGCGGTTCCCCGCTTTTACGAGAAAGTGTTCAGTGCCATCAATGACAAAGTTGCGCTGGCAAAATGGCACCGCCGAATACTGTTCCGTTGGGCGGTCGGCTGTGGCGAACGCAAATTCCAAAACCTGCAGCATGGGCAAACCGTATCGCCACTATCCGAGCTGACGTATAAGCTGGCGGATCGTTTGGTATTAAGCAAGTTACGGGGCTTATTGGGCGGAAAAGTGCGCTTTCTACCGGCGGCGGGCGCGCGGCTAGATGACAATATTATTCTGTTTTTCCAAGCTATCGGCATCAATATTAAGTACGGTTATGGCATGACGGAAACCTGTGCGACGGTTTCTTGTTGGGAAGAGAAAAACTTCTGTTTCGGCTCTATTGGCAAGCCACTGCCGGGGATTGATGTCCGCTTAGGCGCTGAAAATGAGATTCAAGTCCGTGGCCCGATTGTCATGCGCGGCTATTTTAAAAAGCCGCAAGAGACGGCCGAATCATTCACCGAAGATGGCTGGCTCAAAACCGGTGATGCCGGAGCTCTGGACGCTCAAGGTAATCTATTCATCACTGAGCGCTTAAAAGATCTGATGAAAACCTCGGGTGGAAAGTACATTGCACCACAAATGATTGAAGGCACCCTCGGTCAGGACCGTTTTATCGAACAAGTCGCGATTATTGCGGATACGCGTAAGTTTGTGTCGGCGCTGATTGTTCCGTGTTTTGAGTCACTGGAAGAGTATGCACGTTCGATAAATCTGAAGTATCACGATAGATTGGAGCTATTACGCCATAGCCATATTGTCAGTTTGTTCGAACAACGGCTGAAAGAGATGCAAAAAGAACTGGCGCTGTTTGAGCAGGTTAAGCGTTTTACGTTATTGCCACAGGCATTCACCATGGAGACAGGTGAGCTGACACCTACCATGAAGTTGCGGCGTAAAATCATTCTCCAGCGTTATCAGAATGAAATTGACTCTATGTACCGTGACTGATTTATCAATCTCCTGACAGCAATCCCCCTCTCTCCCTATTAATAGTGGGGATTGCTGTTTTTACGTTCAAAAACTCACTTTTGCTACCCATTTATGTGTAGTACCTATCATAATTCTGAATCCAACGCGTAAAAATCCACAGCCTGATTAAGTTCTATAATTGGCTATCAATGCGACGTAAAACACAAGATGGCGGATGCTAAAGCAGTGTTTTATCTTTGTAACGAGCACAAATCCAGAGTGTGACTGACGGAATTGTCTTTAGGGCAGAGAATTGCTGTTTGCCTGCCGTAAATTCTGACGTTATGTTAATAAGTTAGTTACCCTAACAATAACAAACTAAGAATAGGAATAAGGGGCGTTGTGCCTTTCCTACAGGAACCCGTGGAAATGATTTCCCGTTATCCGATGAGCAAACTAAGCCTGGAGGCAAAACCCATGGAGATGTTGTCAGGAGCCGAGATGGTTGTCCGATCGTTAATCGATCAGGGCGTTAAGCATGTGTTCGGTTATCCCGGCGGGGCCGTACTTGATATCTACGATGCCCTGCACACGGTTGGCGGCATCGATCACGTGCTGGTGCGCCATGAACAAGGTGCGGTACACATGGCTGATGGTTATGCGCGGGCAACCGGCGAAGTCGGCGTGGTGCTGGTCACTTCCGGCCCCGGTGCAACCAATGCGATTACCGGTATTGCCACGGCCTATATGGACTCCGTGCCGATGGTGGTGCTTTCTGGTCAGGTGCCTAGCTCGTTGATTGGCTATGACGCTTTCCAAGAGTGCGACATGGTGGGGATCTCCCGCCCGGTGGTCAAACACAGCTTCTTGGTTAAACGCACGGAAGATATTCCGACGGTACTGAAAAAGGCATTTTATCTGGCTTCGACAGGTCGCCCAGGTCCAGTAGTGATTGATCTACCGAAAGATATTGTCGGGCCTGCGGTCAAAATGCCTTACGCCTATCCAGAACAGGTTAGCTTGCGCTCCTATAATCCGACAGTGCAAGGTCACCGTGGGCAGATTAAACGCGCGCTGCAAACTATTCTTGCGGCCAAAAGACCGATTATGTATGTCGGTGGCGGGGCAATAAATTCAGCCTGCCACGAAGAGCTATTGGCGTTTGCCGAGAAGTTGAATCTTCCGGTCACCAGCTCGCTGATGGGGCTGGGGAGCTTCCCTGGAACACATCGCCAAAGTGTTGGCATGTTGGGGATGCACGGGACGTTTGAAGCCAATATGGCCATGCACAATACGGATCTGATTTTCGCCGTTGGTGTGCGCTTTGATGATCGTACCACCAATAATCTGGCTAAGTATTGCCCGGATGCTACTGTGGTGCATATCGATATCGACCCGACGTCAATCTCAAAAACCGTCAATGCAGATATTCCGATTGTCGGTGATGCCAAGCAAGTGTTAGTACAAATGCTGGATCTGTTACCGCAGATCGATTGCGCACAAGATTTTGATAGCTTACGTGACTGGTGGCAATCCATCGAACAGTGGCGCGCTCGCAATTGTCTGGGCTACAACAAAGAGAGTGGCAAGATCAAACCACAAGCGGTGATCGAAACACTGCACCGCCTGACCAAAGGTGATGCTTATGTCACGTCAGATGTGGGTCAACACCAGATGTTCGCCGCGCTTTACTATCCATTTGATAAACCACGCCATTGGATCAACTCCGGCGGTTTAGGCACCATGGGCTTCGGTCTACCGGCGGCACTTGGAGTTAAACTGGCGTTACCGGATGAAACTGTGGTGTGTGTCACCGGTGATGGCAGCATCCAGATGAATATTCAGGAGTTATCCACCGCGCTGCAATATAACTTGCCGGTACTGGTACTGAACCTGAATAACCGCTATCTCGGCATGGTGAAGCAGTGGCAGGATATGATCTATTCAGGCCGTCATTCACAGTCTTATATGGATTCACTGCCTGATTTTGTCAAATTGGCTGAAGCCTATGGTCACATCGGTATTGCGATCCGCACGCCGGAAGAGCTGGAAAGTAAGTTAGCTGATGCTTTGTCACAATTATCCGAGACGAATCGTCTGGTGTTTGTGGATGTGACTGTCGACGAAACGGAGCATGTTTACCCGATGCAGATTCGCGGTGGTGGCATGGACGAAATGTGGCTTAGCAAAACGGAGAGGACATAATTATGCGCCGCCGGATTTTATCAGTTCTGCTGGAAAACGAATCAGGTGCTCTATCACGTGTTGTGGGCCTGTTTTCTCAGCGCGGTTATAACATTGAGAGCTTGACTGTTGCGCCGACCGACGATCCAACGCTGTCTCGAATGACCATCCAAACTGTGGGTGATGCCAAGGTTCTGGAGCAGATCGAAAAACAGCTACACAAGCTGGTGGATGTTTTGCGGGTCAGCGAGTTGGTTTCCGGCTCACATGTTGAACGCGAAATCATGTTGGTTAAATTGCAGGCCAATGGTTACGGGCGTGAAGAGGTGAAGCGTTGCACTGAAATCTTCCGTGGGCAGATTGTCGATGTGACCGCCACGCTCTATACCGTCCAACTGGCTGGGACCAGCGATAAACTGGATGCATTTTTAAATGCTGTGCGGGAAGTGGCCGAAATTGTGGAAGTTGCCCGCTCCGGTATTGTTGGTGTCTCCCGTGGCGACAAGATTATGCGTTAACCATGGTGATTTATTCTGACTAGCATCAAATTATCAGGCTCGGCAGACATGCTGAGCTTTTTTTTTCTTATTATTTAACCAAGATAGCGTTATATGGCGGTTAAAGCAGTTGCTCAATAGTGAGTTCTGCGGTTAGATCGACAGAGCGCAATATCCGTAGTTAAACTATGTCTATAGGTTCTATGATCTATAGGTTCGATGGTTTATCAGTTCGATGGTTTAGCCGTAACGCTCCGGTTTATCGACGGATTGAGAGATTCCGAGAGATTTTGAGATATTCCGCTCTGGCAGACATTATGCCTTTCATTACTTTATTGGGTTTATAAGGGGTCAATGTGAAACTGGATGAAATCGCGCGTCTTGCGGGCGTTTCGCGCACCACCGCCAGTTATGTCATTAATGGCAAAGCGAAACAGTACCGGGTCAGCGATAAAACAGTAGATAAAGTTATGGCTGTTGTCAGGGAACATAACTATCACCCAAATGCCGTTGCGGCGGGATTGCGCGCGGGCAGAACCCGTTCGATCGGTTTGGTGATCCCGGATCTGGAGAACACCAGCTATACCCGCATCGCAAACTATCTTGAGCGCCAGGCTCGCCAGCGGGGCTACCAATTGTTGATCGCCTGTTCTGAGGATCAGCCCGATAATGAAATGCGTTGCATCGAGCACCTGTTGCAGCGCCAGGTTGACGCCATTATCGTTTCAACGGCTCTACCGCCAGAGCACCCTTTTTATCAGCGCTGGGCAAATGATCCATTGCCGATCATCGCCCTTGATCGCGCTCTTGACCGGGAGCACTTCATCAGCGTGGTGGGTGCCGATCAAGAAGATGCATTGATGTTGGCACAAGAATTACGAACTTTCCCCGCAGAATCAGTGCTGTACCTCGGTGCGTTACCTGAATTATCGGTGAGCTTCCTGCGAGAGATGGGCTTTCGTGAAGCGTGGAAGGATGATCCCCGTAAGGTCGACTACCTCTATGCCAATAGTTACGAACGCGAAGCCGCTGGTGTGCTGTTTGCAGAGTGGCTGAAGACCCACCCGATGCCACAGGCGCTGTTTACTACCTCATTCCAGCTGTTACAAGGCGTTATGGACGTCACCTTAAAGCAGAGCGGGCGCTTACCCAGCAATCTGGCGATCGCCACTTTTGGTGACAACGAATTGCTCGATTTCCTTGAATGCCCGGTATTGGCAGTCGCGCAGCGTCACCGTGATGTGGCTGAGCGCGTGTTGGAGTTGGTATTAGCCAGTTTGGACGAACCGCATAAACCGAAGCCCGGTTTAACGCGCATCCGGCGTAACCTGTTCCGCCGTGGCAGTTTGAGCCGTAAATAATCTGCTATCACGAATCAGGGTGCCGAGTGCACCCTGATTCGTGAGCTTGTATAAATCGCCCATCATTAGACATAGCCTGCAACGCGGAACAACCTCCGGCAATACTCCAAAAAGTAGCCATACGCCACACCCATCGCCATTGAAACCAAGGCGTTACTGGTTACTGCCGTGGTAATTTGCTCCAAATCAGCCCCAACAGACCATAAAATCAGCGCATAGACCGGTGACTGGAAACTGACATAGGCCAGTAGGTCTGCCAGATTTCTTGCCCAAAAATGTTCCCCAGCATGGCGATGTGCAAAACGAATGAATGCATCGCGATACACACCATAAGGCCAAGCGATAAGGATATTGACCGGTATCGAGACCAGACGGGAAGAGAGTGACTGCTGGAAGGTCATTCCCGAGATCACTATTTCAATTATCATACCGATGACAAAACAATACACCACGAGTGCGAAAGTATCGGCTGCGGCACTACGCAGACGGGACCCAGTTGAAAACATCGTCATTAACTCCCTACTTGGGGTAAACATCTGCTAAAACGCCAATTAATAAGATTATTAGCAGGGTTTATGTATTGCTCATCATTTGAAAGTTAGTTGATTGTATTGTATTTTTACTTTCAATGTAGTTTACAGTGCTATTGTTGGTAACATAACCAGCTTAAAATTTTTATTTTTAACATTTGTTTTGTTTTTATACTTTATCCTGTAAGTAATCGGGTTTTTAGTGGTTTTTTAAATGGGGAAGGATCAGTTTTTTATTTAAAAACAAAAAGTTATGATTTATCGTTTGTCGTGAGGAAAATCCATGTAATCTAAGTCAAATTTAAAATAATCGATGAGAAAAAAACTATTTTGCGGTGTTCCCCTAATTTAAGATTTATCTGCCTGAAGACATTCATATTTCAGTGATACCTCAAAATAAGCGCCAATAATTTATTTCAAAATAGATTAATCCTTGCGGCTTAATTGAAGTAAAATGCAGCGCCGATAACACTTGTTGTTCTCAAGGGTATTATTGTTTTGTCGTAGATTTTGCCGCTGACTTCGGCTGTTTTTCCTTAGAGAAGCCAGCAGATGCGGGTTTTGTACTCAGGCAGTTGAATTTTTCGCCGTACAATTTTCATACTGAAAATGAGACATTCCTTGCAGAAGGAAATAATGAGACAATTAATCGACAATTAATTATTTATTTAAGTAGCTGGAATTACTGGCGGAAAAATAGCCCGTTAATCATGACGTTAATTTCTATTTCAAGCACTAAAATAGCCCCTTCTACGAGATATATCTCAAAAACGGCCCATAAATATTGTCAAAGCGCCTCGGCTCTGGCTTGACAAGGTTTTCATACCATCCGTAAACTCTTTAATGTGGGGATTTGTGGGGTAAAGTGGCGAATTGGGTCATGAAGGGGTAACTCAGTCATGTTTCGTGGTGCAACGATGGTTAACCTCGACAGCAAAGGGCGGCTCGCCGTACCTACCCGTTATCGGGATTTGCTGAATGAGGAGTCGCAGGGCCAGATGGTCTGTACCATAGACCTTCACCAACCATGCCTGTTGCTTTATCCACTCCCTGAATGGGAAATCATTGAACAAAAATTATCTCGTCTGTCGAGCATGAATCCGGCTGAGCGTCGGGTTCAACGTTTGCTGTTAGGACATGCCAGTGAATGTCAGATGGATGGCGCTGGGCGCTTACTGATAGCAGGAACATTGCGTCAGCACGCCGGGCTGAATAAAGAAGTGATGCTGGTTGGGCAGTTCAACAAATTTGAGCTGTGGGATGAACAGACCTGGTATCAACAAGTCAAGGATGACATCGACGCAGAACAGTCGACTCAGGAACCTCTGTCTGAGCGGCTACAGGACTTATCGCTATAAGCATGGTAGATAACAAAAAAATTGTAGATAACAACTACAAGCACACCAGCGTATTGCTGGATGAGGCCGTTAATGGTCTGAACATCCGCGATAACGGCATCTATATTGACGGAACTTTTGGCCGTGGTGGCCATTCGCGTCTGATTTTGTCCCAACTTGGGCCAGAAGGGCGCTTGATAGCGATTGATCGCGACCCACAAGCGATTGAAGCCGCAAAATCTATTACCGATCCAAGATTCTCTATCGTACACGGTCCTTTTTCTGAATTAGCGCATTATGTGCGGGAATTAGATTTAGTGGGCCGCATTGACGGAATTTTGCTGGATCTCGGTGTTTCATCCCCACAATTGGATGATCCTGAGCGTGGTTTCTCATTTATGCGCGACGGGCCGCTGGACATGCGGATGGACCCCTCCCGTGGACTATCTGCCGCCGAATGGCTGATGAAAGCCAGCGCCGATGATATCGCTTGGGTGCTAAAGACCTTTGGCGAAGAGCGTTTTGCCAAGCGTCTGGCGAAGGCGATTGTTGAGCGCAATCTCACACAGCCGATGACACGTACCAAAGAGCTGGCGGATTTGATTGCTAACGCCAGCCCATTCCGCGAGAAGCATAAACACCCAGCGACCCGTAGCTTCCAGGCTATCCGTATCTATATCAACAGTGAGTTGGAAGAGATTGAGCGCGCACTGGATGGTGCCCATGAAGTGCTGGCACCTGAAGGTCGTTTGTCAGTGATTAGCTTCCACTCTCTTGAAGACCGCATTGTGAAGAATTTTATCCGTCAGCGCAGCCGTGGGCCACAGGTTCCAGCGGGATTGCCATTGACGGAAGCCCAGCTACGCAGCATGGGTGGGCGCACAATGAAATCCATTGGCAAGATGATGCCAGCGGATGCCGAAGTGGCTGAGAACCCACGAGCACGTAGCTCAGTACTGCGCTTTGCTGAGAGGATCAAAGAGTGATAGGCAATGAACGCCACGGTTTAGTTGGAGTCATCGGCGGTGATTTACTCCGCAATGCGAAGATCCCGTTAATTTTACTGGTCGCGGTGTTGGTGTCTGCCATTTTTGTTGTGACCACCGCCCACCGCACTCGCTTGTTGACTGCTGAGCGTGAGCAGTTGGTACTGGAGCGGGATGCGCTGGACATTGAGTGGCGCAACCTGATTCTGGAAGAGAACGCATTGGGTGACCACAGTCGTGTTGAAAGTATCGCTACTGACAAGCTGAAGATGCAACATGTTGATCCTTCACAAGAAAACATTGTGGTTCAGCAATAGGTTTTTCTCATCATAAAGGAAATAGTCGCCACCATGACTCTACGTTGCCAAGGTAACGCATGAAAGCAGCGCGCCCCGGGAAGTTAAAGCGCCAAGAAGAACAAGCCAGCTTTATTAGCTGGCGTTTTGCGTTGCTGTGCGGCTGTATTTTATTGGCATTGGTCGGGTTGATGCTCCGTACCGCCTACCTGCAAGTGATCAATCCTGACAAGCTGGTGCGCGAGGGTGATATGCGCTCGCTGAGGGTACAAGCTGTGCCGACGGCGCGTGGCATGATAAGCGACCGCTCAGGCCGTCCATTGGCTGTTAGCGTGCCAGTCAATGCCGTCTGGGCCGACCCGAAAGAGCTAACCGAGCGCGGCGGCATCACATTGGACACGCGCTGGAAAGCGCTCTCTGACGCACTGGAAATCCCGCTAGACCAATTGGCAACCCGAATCAATGCCAACCCCAAAGGGCGCTTTGTCTATCTGGCACGCCAAGTTAACCCTGCCATTGGCGACTATATCCATAAGCTGAAATTACCCGGCATCTATTTGCGCCAAGAATCCCGCCGCTACTATCCCGCAGGTCAGGTGATGGCACACATTATTGGCGTGACCAATATTGATAGCCAAGGCATTGAAGGCGTTGAGAAAAGTTTTGACCGCTGGCTCACAGGGCAACCGGGCGAGCGGACGGTACGTAAAGACCGCTATGGCCGCGTCATCGAGGATATCTCTTCCGTTGATAGTCAGGCAGCACATAATCTGGTGTTGAGTGTTGATGAGCGCTTGCAGGCGCTGGTGTATCGCGAACTGAATAATGCGGTGGCATTCAACAAAGCCGAATCAGGTACAGCGGTGTTAGTGGATGTGAATACTGGCGAAGTACTGGCGATGGCGAACAGCCCATCCTACAACCCAAACAACCTGACCGGTACGCCGAAAGACGCGATGCGTAACCGGGCCATAACCGATATTTTTGAACCCGGCTCGACAGTGAAGCCAATGGTAGTGATGACGGCATTGCAGCACGGCGTTGTGAAAGAGAACAGCGTGCTGAACACCTTGCCGTACTTTGTTAACGGCCACCAGATTAAAGACGTGGCCCGTTACGCAGAGCTATCCGTGACCGGGATCTTGCAGAAGTCGAGTAACGTCGGTGTTTCTAAACTGGCGTTAGCGATGCCATCCTCAGCGTTAGTAGATACTTACTCACGGTTTGGGTTTGGGAAAGCGACCAATTTGGGGTTGGTCGGAGAAAGCAGTGGCTTATATCCTAAAAAACAACGGTGGTCTGACATAGAGAGGGCCACCTTCTCTTTCGGCTACGGGCTAATGGTAACGCCGTTACAACTAGCGCGAGTCTATGCAACCATCGGCAGCATGGGGATTTATCGCCCGCTGTCGATTACCAAAGTTGACCCGCCAGTGGCCGGTGAGCGCATTTTCCCTGAACCGCTGGTACGCACCGTGGTTCATATGATGGAGAGTGTGGCATTACCTGGCGGCGGGGGCACCAAAGCGGCCATCAAAGGCTACCGTATTGCCATTAAAACCGGTACCGCCAAGAAAGTCGGCCCGGATGGCAAATATATGGACCGATACCTCGCTTACACCGCTGGCGTAGCGCCCGCGAGTAACCCTCGATTTGCTCTGGTTGTGGTTATCAATGACCCGCAGGCAGGGAAATATTACGGTGGTGCGGTTTCTGCACCGGTGTTCGGTGCCATCATGGGCGGCGTATTACGCACCATGAACATCGAGCCAGATGCGTTACCCACTGGTGATAAAAGCGAATTAGTGATTAATACAAAAGAGGGTTCAGGTGGCAGATCGTAACTTGCGCGACTTACTCGCTCCTTGGGGGCTAGACGTCCCGGAGCGTGCGCTACGGGAAATGACATTAGACAGCCGTGTTGCCGCTGCCGGGGATTTGTTTGTCGCCGTTGTCGGCCACCAGACGGACGGGCGTCGCTATATCCCGCAAGCCATCGCACAAGGTGTGGCGGCCATTGTGGCCGAAGCCGATGGTGTGGCACCGGATGCCAGTGTTTCAGAAATGCATGGCGTTCCTGTTATTTATTTGCGTAATTTGAATCAGCACTTATCCACACTGGCGGGCCAGTTTTACCATCAGCCGGGTGCCGCACTGCGTTTGGTTGGCGTGACCGGGACGAACGGCAAAACCACCACCACCCAATTGCTGGCACAATGGAGTCAGGCACTGGGCGAAACCAGTGCGGTGATGGGGACGGTCGGTAATGGCTTATTAGGTCAGGTGATTCCGACGGAAAACACTACTGGCTCAGCGGTTGATATCCAACATTTACTGCGCAATTTGGTCGATCAAGGGGCCACTTTCGCGGCGATGGAAGTCTCTTCCCACGGTTTGATTCAGAATCGCGTCGCAGCCTTGCCATTTGCCGCCGCCGTGTTCACGAACCTCAGCCGCGATCATCTGGATTACCACGGTAATATGGCGAGTTACGAGGCGGCAAAATGGTTGCTGTTCTCCACCCATCAATCCGAACACAAAATTATCAATGCGGATGACGAAGTTGGCCGCCGCTGGTTAAGCCAGTTGCCGCAAGCGGTCGCCGTCAGCATGGAAAGTCAGGTTCCTACGGGCTGGAAAGGCCCGTGGTTATCTGCTCGCAAAGTTCAATATCACGATAACGGCGCGAGTATCGCCTTTGATTCCAGTTGGGGCGAAGGTCAGTTAGAGAGCCGCTTGATGGGCGCTTTCAACGTCAGCAACTTGTTGGTGGCACTGTCAACGTTGCTCTCATTGGGTTATCCGTTAGCACAGCTTTTAGCGGCAGCCCCTCATCTGCAACCTGTTTGTGGGCGGATGGAGGTGTTTAACGCGCCGGGCAAGCCCACGGTGGTGGTCGATTATGCCCACACGCCGGATGCGCTGGAAAAAGCGCTGGCGGCAGCCCGTTTACACTGTAAAGGGCAGTTGTGGTGTGTGTTTGGTTGCGGTGGCGATCGTGACAAAGGTAAGCGCCCACTTATGGGCGGTATCGCGGAACAACTGGCTGATCGTGTCGTCGTCACAGACGATAACCCTCGCAGCGAAGAGCCGCAGGCGATTGTAGCCGATATCCTCAGCGGCTTATTGGATGCGGGACATGCACTAGCGATCCATGGTCGTGCCGAAGCCGTGACCAGTGCCATTATGCAGGCCAAAGCGGACGACGTAGTTCTGATCGCGGGCAAAGGGCACGAAGATTATCAACTGGTTGGCAACCGCCGACTGGATTACTCCGACCGCGTCACTGTCGCGCGTTTGTTGGGGGTGGTGGCATGATTAAGGTCTCGCTGCATTTCTTGTCCGAGCTGCTTAACGCGGAGTTTATTGTCAGCGATAAACAGGGCGATAACATCGAGATAACCGAAGTGACCATTGATACTCGTAAGGTCACGGCGGGTTGTCTGTTTGTGGCGCTGAAAGGCGAGCGCTTTGATGGACATGATTTCGCAGAAGATGCTGTTGCCGCAGGTGCTGGTGCTTTGCTGGTAAGTAAACGCTTACTGGTGGGGGTGCCGCAATTAGTGGTCAAAGACACCCGTCTGGCGTTGGGGCAGTTCGCGGCTTGGATTCGCCAGCAAGTGCCGGCCCGCGTGGTGGCCTTAACGGGCTCCTCAGGTAAAACCTCTGTCAAAGAGATGACGGCAGCGATTTTGCGTGAATGCGGCAATGTGCTCTATACCGCCGGTAACTTTAATAATGATATCGGTGTGCCGCTGACCCTCCTGCGTTTGACGGCAGAATATGATTTTGCGGTCATTGAGTTGGGTGCCAACCACGTGGGTGAGATTGCCTACACCACGGATTTAAGCCGCCCAGAAAGCGCTTTGGTGAACAATTTAGCCGCTGCGCATCTGGAAGGGTTCGGTTCTCTAGCTGGTGTGGCGCAAGCTAAAGGCGAGATTTTTGCGGGTTTGCCGGCAAACGGCACCGCCATTATCAATGCTGACAGCAACGACTGGCCGCACTGGCAGGAAACTCTGCATAACAAGCGAGTCTGGCGTTTTGGTCTTCAGGCAGCAGAAGATATCGATTTTTATGCTACTGACGTGCAAATCACGCCTCAGGCGACGCATTTCACCCTGCACTCACCATTTGGCACGGTCACCATTGAGCTGCCACTGCCAGGGCGACATAACATTGCTAATGCGCTTGCCGCTGCGGCGTTAGCCATGTCAGTTGGTGCGGATTTATCCGCTGTTCGTCAGGGGCTGATGCAGTTACAGGCCGTACCGGGGCGCTTATTCCCCATTCAACTTGCGACGGGCAAATTGTTGCTGGATGACACTTACAACGCCAATGTGGGTTCTATGACCGCAGCGGCGCAAGTGCTGGCAGAAATGCCGGGCTACCGTGTCATGGTGGTCGGCGACATGGGCGAGTTAGGTGAGACCGCGATTGATTGCCATCGTCAGGTCGGTGAAGCCGCGAAACAGGCGGGTATCGATAAGGTGCTGAGTGTCGGTACTTTAAGCCAGACGCTGAGCGATGCCAGCGGCAACGGCGAGCATTTTCAGGATAAGAGCGCATTAGCCGCCCGCGTAAGCGAACTGCTGAGCGAGCATCCGGTTATCACAGTATTAATTAAAGGTTCACGTAGCGCCGCCATGGAACATGTCGTGCGTGCGTTACAGGAGAAAGCATCATGTTAGTTTGGTTGGCTGAATATTTAGTGAAATTTTACTCGGGTTTTAACGTCTTTTCCTATTTGACGTTCCGAGCCATCGTCAGTCTGTTGACTGCCCTAGTGATTTCATTATGGATGGGGCCGCACCTGATTGCTTATTTGCAAAAATTGCAGATTGGTCAAGTGGTGCGTAATGATGGGCCTGAATCACATTTCAGTAAGCGCGGCACGCCGACCATGGGCGGCCTGATGATTCTGTTCTCCATCACCATTTCAGTGCTGATGTGGGCTTACCCATCCAATCCCTATGTCTGGTGTGTGCTGTTCATTCTAGTGGGTTATGGCATCGTCGGTTTCATTGACGATTATCGCAAAGTGGTCCGTAAAGACACCAAGGGCTTGATCGCCCGTTGGAAATACTTCTGGCAGTCAATCATTGCACTGGCGGCGGCATTTGCCATGTACAGCATCGGCAAAGACACGCCAGCCACCGAGCTGGTGGTGCCCTTCTTCAAAGACATTATGCCGCAACTGGGTTTGCTCTATATCTTGCTGGCGTACTTTGTGATTGTCGGCACCAGTAACGCGGTCAATCTGACTGACGGATTAGATGGCTTGGCGATTATGCCGACCGTTTTCGTGGCGGGTGGCTTTGCCTTGGTGGCTTGGGCGACTGGTAACGTGAACTTTGCGGCCTATCTGCATATTCCTTATCTGCGCCATGCCGGTGAGTTGGTAATTGTCTGTACCGCCATTGTGGGGGCAGGGCTGGGTTTCCTCTGGTTTAACACCTATCCGGCGCAGGTCTTTATGGGTGACGTCGGTTCGTTAGCTTTGGGCGGCGCACTGGGCACCATAGCAGTATTACTGCGCCAAGAGTTTTTGTTAGTGATTATGGGCGGTGTGTTCGTGGTTGAAACACTGTCGGTCATCTTGCAGGTAGGGTCCTTTAAGTTACGTGGGCAGCGCATTTTCCGCATGGCGCCGATTCATCACCATTACGAACTTAAAGGTTGGCCGGAACCACGGGTGATCGTGCGCTTCTGGATTATTTCGCTGATGCTGGTGCTGATTGGCCTGGCGACGCTGAAGGTGCGGTAATTATGGTTGATTATCAGGGTAAAAAAGTCGTCATTATCGGGCTGGGGCTAACCGGCCTTTCCTGCGTTGATTTCTTTATGGCGCGCGGTGTTACGCCGCGTGTGATGGATACCCGAATCAACCCTGCCGGGCTGGACAAGTTACCCGAAAGTATTGAGCGCCATGTCGGTGGCCTGAATCCGCAGTGGCTGCTGGATGCCGACTTGATTGTTGCTAGCCCCGGTATTGCACTGGCACACCCCGCGTTAAGTGATGCCGCTGATGCGGGGGTTGAAATTGTTGGTGATATCGAACTGTTCTGCCGTGAGAACCCAGCCCCTATCGTGGCGATTACCGGCTCTAACGGTAAAAGCACCGTGACCACCCTAGTCGGCGAGATGGCGAAAGCGGCGGGTTGGCAGGTGGGTGTCGGTGGCAACATTGGCGTTCCGGCCCTCACGCTGTTGAAACAAGAGAACCAATTGGTGGTGTTAGAGCTGTCCAGCTTCCAGTTGGAGACCACCACGAGCTTACGGGCCAGTGCGGCCACCATACTGAACGTGACGGAAGATCACACTGATCGTTATCCGTTCGGTTTGCAGCAATATCGTGCAGCTAAGCTGCGGGTGTATGAAAACGCTAAAGTTTGTGTCGTGAATGCCGATGACGCGCTGACCATGCCAGTGCGTGGTGCTGATAGCCGCTGCATCAGTTTTGGGGTCGATGTGGGTGATTATCACCTCAATAAGCAGCAGGGCGAAATCTGGCTGCGAGTGCAGGGTGAGAAAGTGCTGAATACCCGTGAGATGAAACTCACTGGGCGTCATAACTACACTAATGCGCTGGCGGCACTGGCGCTGGCTGATGCTGTGGGTATCCCGCGTTCATCCAGCTTGAAGGCATTGACCACATTTACTGGCCTGCCACATCGCTTCCAACTGGTGTTTGAGCACAATGGTGTGCGCTGGATTAATGACTCGAAAGCGACCAATGTGGGCAGCACTGAAGCGGCGTTAGAGGGTTTACAGGTTGATGGCACCTTGCATTTATTACTGGGCGGCGACGGCAAGTCCGCTGATTTCTCTGGATTGACGCGCTTTTTGCAAGGTGACCAAATCAAAGTTTACTGTTTTGGTCGTGATGGCGAAGAGTTGGCCGCACTGCGCCCTGAGGTCTCTCAATTAACCGAGACGATGGAGCAGGCAATGGTTTTGCTGTCGAAAAATCTGGCACCGGGAGACATGGTGTTGTTGTCACCTGCCTGCGCCAGCTTGGACCAATTCCGCAGCTTCGAGCAACGTGGTGATGAGTTTGCGCGTTTGGCAGAGGAGCTGGGCTGATGCGGGTGCCAGGGCTGGGGCTGTTTAATAGCGTAAAACATTTTGTGATGGGATCGCGGGAGAGCGACACCACCAGCATGGTGCTTTACGACAGAACCTTGCTGTGGCTGACATTCGGTTTGGCGATCATCGGTTTTGTGATGGTGACCTCGGCCTCAATGCCAATTGGTCAACGTCTGGCCAGTGACCCATTCCTGTTTGCTAAACGTGACGCGCTCTATTTGGCGCTGGCTTTTGGTCTATCGCTGGTGACGTTGCGCATCCCGATGGCGGTCTGGCAGCGCTACAGCAATATTATGCTATTGATTTCACTTGTGATGCTCTTGGTGGTGTTGGTTGTGGGTAGTTCGGTCAACGGTGCATCACGCTGGATTGCATTGGGGCCGCTGCGTATTCAGCCCGCAGAGTTATCCAAGCTGTCACTATTTTGTTATCTTGCGAGCTATTTGGTCCGCAAGGTCGAGGAGGTCCGCAGTAACTTTTGGGGCTTCTGTAAACCGATGGGCGTGATGGTCATTCTGGCGGTGCTACTGCTGGCACAGCCCGATTTAGGCACCGTGGTGGTGCTGTTTGTCACCACGCTAGCGATGCTGTTTTTGGCTGGGGCCAAAATGTGGCAGTTTCTGGCGATTATCGGCTCCGGTGTTTTTGCGGTTTGTCTGCTGATTGTTGCCGAACCCTACCGTATGCGCCGCGTTACCTCATTCTGGAACCCGTGGGCTGATCCATTTGGTAGCGGTTACCAGTTAACCCAGTCACTGATGGCATTTGGGCGCGGTGAATTCTGGGGGCAAGGCTTAGGGAATTCAGTGCAGAAACTGGAGTATTTACCGGAAGCCCATACCGACTTCATTTTCTCGATTTTAGGCGAAGAACTCGGGTATTTCGGTGTGGTTCTTGCATTGTTAATGGTATTCTTCGTCGCTTTTCGTGCTATGTCCATCGGGCGTCGCGCATTAGAGATAGATCAGCGATTTTCTGGCTTTTTGGCCTGCTCAATTGGCGTTTGGTTTAGCTTTCAGGCACTGGTTAACGTTGGGGCTGCGGCTGGGATGTTGCCGACCAAAGGTTTGACATTGCCACTGATAAGTTACGGTGGTTCGAGCCTGATTATTATGTCAACCGCGATAGTGCTGTTGTTACGTATTGATTTTGAAACACGTTTGGCAAAAGCCCAAGCGTTTGTAAGGAGTGCCCGATGAGTGGGAAGACCAAGCGTTTAATGGTGATGGCCGGTGGCACTGGGGGGCATGTCTTCCCCGGTTTGGCCGTGGCACATCATTTGATGGCGCAAGGCTGGCAGGTGCGCTGGTTAGGCACTGCAGACCGAATGGAAGCGTCATTAGTCCCCCAACATGGCATTGAGATTGATTTCATCCAGATTTCAGGTTTGCGCGGTAAGGGGCTGATGGCCCAACTGACAGCTCCAGTGCGGATTTATCGCGCGGTGCGTCAGGCGAAGAAAATCATGCGTGATTATCAGCCCGATGTGGTGCTGGGCATGGGCGGCTATGTTTCCGGCCCCGGTGGTTTGGCGGCATGGCTGTGTGGTATTCCGGTGGTGTTGCATGAGCAAAACGGCATTGCCGGTTTGACTAACCGCTGGCTGGCGAGAATCGCGAAGAAGGTTTTGCAGGCATTTCCGGGCGCATTCCCCGATGCCGATGTGGTGGGTAATCCGGTTCGCACTGATGTATTGGCATTGCCACTGCCGGCTGAGCGTTTGGCGGGCCGTGAAGGGCCGATTCGCGTATTGGTCATCGGTGGCAGTCAGGGCGCGCGGGTACTGAACCAAACGATGCCGCAAGTGGCTGCAACACTGGGTGAGCAGATCACGCTTTGGCATCAGGTAGGTAAAGGTGCATTGTCCGACGTCTTGCAGGCTTACCAGCAAGCAGGGCAGGGGGATCAACATCAGGTTGTCGAATTTATCGATGATATGGCGGCCGCCTATGCTTGGGCTGATGTGGTGGTTTGCCGCTCAGGCGCACTGACTGTTAGCGAAGTGGCTGCCGCAGGGTTACCGGCGATATTTGTGCCATTTCAACATAAAGATCGGCAGCAATATTGGAATGCACTGCCGCTGGAGAAAGCGGGGGCCGCCAAAATCATCGAGCAGCCGCAATTTACCGCGCAAGCGGTGAGCAGCCTACTCGCTGATTGGGATCGTGCAACCTTACTGACGATGGCTGAGCGAGCAAGAACCGTGGCGATTCCTGACGCGACAGAGCGTGTGGCGGCTGAAGTGGTCGCTGTCAGTAAGTGACATAGATAGAGATAATGAATGGTGGGCAGCGAATGCCGGCCATAGATGTGCAACAGACAAAAAGTGAAGAGAAACGTGAATACACAGCAACTGGCGAAACTACGAACTATCGTGCCCGAGATGCGCCGCGTCCGGCACATTCACTTTATCGGCATTGGTGGTGCTGGTATGGGTGGTATCGCTGAAGTGTTGGCAAACGAAGGTTATCAGATTAGTGGTTCAGATTTGGCACCCAACCCGGTCACTCAGCATTTGGCTTCATTGGGCGCACAGATCTATTTCCATCACCGTCCAGAAAACGTGTTAGATGCCAGTGTGGTGGTGGTTTCAACGGCAATCTCTGCGGACAACCCAGAGATTGTCGCGGCTCGCGAGGCGCGTATTCCGGTGATCCGCCGCGCAGAAATGTTGGCTGAACTGATGCGTTATCGCCATGGGATTGCCGTTGCAGGCACTCACGGCAAAACCACCACGACCGCCATGGTTTCCAGCATTTATGCTGAAGCGGGTTTAGATCCGACCTTTGTGAATGGTGGGCTGGTGAAAGCGGCGGGGACACACGCGCGTTTGGGTTCTAGCCGTTATCTGATAGCCGAAGCGGATGAAAGTGATGCATCATTCCTGCATTTGCAGCCAATGGTGGCGATTGTCACCAATATTGAAGCCGACCACATGGATACCTATCAGGGCGACTTCGAGAACTTAAAACAGACATTTATTAACTTTTTGCACAATTTGCCATTCTATGGCCGTGCGGTGATGTGTATCGATGATCCTGTCGTGCGCGAGTTGTTGCCACGTGTTGGCCGTCACATCACCACTTATGGTTTTAGCGACGATGCCGATGTACAGATCGCCAGTTATCGCCAAGAAGGTCCACAGGGGCACTTCACGATCAAGCGCTTGGATAAGCCATTGATGACCGTGACCTTGAATGCACCGGGTCGTCACAACGCGCTGAATGCAGCGGCGGCGATAGCTGTGGCGACGGAAGAGGGCATTGAGGACGAGGATATCCTGAGTGCGCTGGCAGGGTTTCAGGGGACAGGTCGCCGTTTTGATTTCCTCGGCAACTTCCCACTGGCACTGGTCAATGGCAAAGAGGGTAGTGCGATGCTGGTGGATGATTACGGTCATCACCCAACGGAAGTGGATGCCACCGTCAAAGCCGCGCGTGCTGGGTGGCCGGATAAACGCATCGTGATGGTTTTCCAGCCGCACCGCTATACCCGCACCCGCGACTTGTACGACGATTTTGCTAATGTGTTATCGCAAGTTGATGTTTTGCTGATGTTGGATGTGTATGCCGCAGGTGAAGCGCCGATCCCCGGTGCTGATAGCCGCTCGTTATGCCGCACCATCCGTAATCGTGGCAAGTTAGACCCGATTTTGGTTTCAGACAGTGAAACCGTACCAGAAGTATTGGCGCAAGTGCTGAATGGCGATGATCTTATTCTGGTTCAGGGCGCAGGTAACATTGGTAAAATTGCCCGTAAATTGGCTGAGCTTAAATTGCAGCCACAGATAAAAAACGAGGAACATCATGGCTGAGAAAGTTGCGGTACTGCTGGGGGGAACCTCCGCTGAACGTGAAGTGTCATTGCTATCCGGTCAGGCGGTTTTAGCGGGCCTGCGAGAAGCTGGCATCGACGCACATGGCGTTGATACCAAAGACTTTCCGGTAACTCAGCTTAAAGAACAGGGTTTTGATAAGGTATTTATCGCCTTACATGGCCGTGGTGGCGAAGATGGTACCTTACAAGGCGTTTTAGAGTTTCTGGGCCTGCCTTATACCGGCAGCGGCGTAATGGCCTCCGCCCTGACCATGGACAAATTGCGCACTAAATGGGTGTGGCAGGCGCTGGGTTTACCGATTTCGCCTTATGTTGCGTTGAATCGCCAACAGTTTGAAACACTTTCGCCAGACGAATTGGCGGCACGTGTGGCTAAGCTTGGCCTGCCGTTAATCGTGAAGCCAAGCCATGAAGGCTCCAGTGTCGGTATGAGCAAGGTAGATCACGCCAATGAGTTACAGGGTGCGCTGGTGGAAGCATTCCGCCATGACACTGATGTGCTGATTGAAAAATGGCTGAGCGGCCCGGAATTTACCGTGGGAATACTCGGCGATGACGTTTTACCGTCTATCCGAATTCAAGTACCCGGCGTGTTTTATGATTATGAAGCTAAGTATTTGTCAGACGAAACACAGTACTTCTGCCCAAGCGGCCTGAGCACTGAGTTAGAACAACAATTAGCGGCATTGGCATTACAGGCTTATCAGGCGCTGGGTTGCAGTGGTTGGGGTCGTGTTGATGTGATGCAAGACAGTGACGGCAATTTTTATCTGCTTGAGGTGAACACTTCACCGGGTATGACTAGCCACAGTTTAGTGCCGATGGCAGCCCGCCAATATGGGTTGAGTTTCTCCCAGTTGGTGGCCCGAATTCTGACGTTGGCTGACTGAGATGTCACAAGCTGCCCTGAATGCGCGTGAACGCGCGGCTGAAAATACCGCAGCCCGGCGCAGTAACGGAGGCCAATTGGCAGGATTAGTTTTCCTGCTGATGGTGCTCGGGACCATCCTCTGGGGTGGTTGGGTGGTGGTGGGTTGGATGAAAGACGCCAGTCGGCTACCGCTGTCGAAACTGGTGGTGACCGGTGAGCGCCATTACACCACCAATGATGATATTCGTCAGGCGATTCTGGCATTGGGCGCACCGGGTACGTTTATGACGCAGGATGTGAATATCATCCAGCAACAGATTGAGCGGTTACCTTGGATTCAACAGGCCAGTGTGCGTAAACAGTGGCCGGATGAGCTGAAAATCCATCTGGTGGAGTATGTGCCCTTTGCCCGCTGGAATGATTTGCATATGGTTGATGAGCAGGGGCGGTCATTCAGTGTGCCTTCTGAGCGAATGGGCAAACAGACATTGCCACTACTGTATGGCCCGGAAGGCAGTGAACAGGATGTTCTGGAAGGCTACCGGGTAATGAGCAAGGTGTTAGCGGCCAACAAGTATCAGCTAAAAATGGTGGCGATGAGCGCCCGACATTCTTGGCAGTTGGCCTTAGATAATGATGTTCGGCTGGAGCTGGGACGGGATGACCGGATGGGGCGTTTACAACGTTTCATCGAGTTATATCCGCTGTTGCAACAGCAGCCAGATAAACGCGTCAGTTATATAGATTTGCGGTATGAGACAGGGGCGGCAATAGGTTGGGCTCCGGTATTCATCGGCAGTCAGGGTGGTGAGCCACCGATAAATGGCCAGCAGAACAGTAATCCGCAACAGAATCAGGCACAGGCAAAACAACAATGATCAAGTCGACGGACAGAAAATTGGTAGTAGGTCTTGAGATCGGAACGGCAAAGGTCTCCGCATTGGTAGGGGAAGTTCTGCCCGATGGCATGGTCAATATTATTGGGGTAGGCAGCTGCCCATCCCGTGGCATGGATAAGGGTGGGGTTAACGACCTTGAATCGGTAGTGAAATGCGTTCAGCGCGCTATCGATCAGGCTGAGTTAATGGCAGATTGCCAAATTTCATCTGTTTATTTGGCGTTATCGGGTAAACATATCAGTTGTCAGAATGAAATAGGGATGGTTCCTATTTCAGAAGAAGAAGTAACTCAGGAAGATGTAGAGAACGTAGTGCATACCGCGAAGTCGGTGCGTGTGCGTGATGAGCATCGCATCCTGCATGTTATTCCGCAGGAATATGCCATCGATTATCAGGAAGGCATCAAAAATCCTGTCGGTCTTTCTGGTGTGCGGATGCAGGCCAAAGTGCACCTGATTACCTGCCATAACGATATGGCAAAAAATATCGTCAAAGCGGTTGAACGTTGTGGCCTCAAAGTGGACCAACTTATCTTCGCCGGTTTGGCCGCAAGTTATGCCGTATTGACTGAAGATGAACGTGAGCTAGGTGTCTGTGTGGTCGACATCGGCGGTGGCACTATGGATATGGCGGTCTATACCGGTGGCGCGTTACGGCACACCAAAGTGATCCCTTACGCCGGGAATGTGGTCACCAGCGACATAGCTTATGCCTTCGGTACACCGCCAACAGATGCGGAAGCGATTAAAGTTCGACACGGCTGTGCGCTCGGGTCGATAGTCAGCAAGGACGAAAGTGTAGAAGTGCCAAGTGTTGGCGGACGCCCTCCCCGTAGTCTGCAAAGACAGACGCTCGCGGAGGTTATAGAACCACGCTACACCGAGTTGCTGAATTTGGTTAACGACGAGATTTTACAATTGCAGGAGCAACTGCGTCAGCAAGGCGTGAAGCATCATCTGGCAGCCGGTATCGTGCTGACGGGCGGTGCGGCACAAATTGATGGTCTGGCTGAATGCGCACAACGGGTGTTCCATGCCCAGGTTCGCATCGGTCAACCGCTCAATATCACCGGGCTGACGGATTATGCACAGGAACCCTATTACTCCACTGCTGTTGGATTGTTGCATTACGGTAAAGAGTCTCACCTCAGTGGTGAGTCAGAAGTAGAAAAACGTGCCTCAGTGGGCAATTGGTTTAAACGTATCAATAGCTGGCTGAGAAAAGAGTTTTAATGTTTCAACAAAGAGATCAAGCTGAACATATTTTTTGATCTCGAAGCGACAGGCACAAAACGGAGAGAAACTATGTTTGAACCTATGGAACTAACCAATGACGCGGTGATTAAAGTCATCGGCGTCGGTGGTGGCGGTGGCAATGCCGTCGAACACATGGTGCGCGAGCGCATCGAAGGTGTTGAATTCTTTGCCGTTAATACAGACGCTCAGGCGCTACGTAAGACGGCTGTCGGCCAAACCATCCAGATCGGTAGCGGTATTACCAAAGGTTTGGGTGCTGGTGCGAACCCAGAAGTGGGCCGCAATTCAGCTGAAGAAGACCGTGAAGCTCTGCGTGCTGCTCTTGAAGGCGCGGACATGGTCTTTATCGCCGCAGGTATGGGCGGTGGTACAGGTACGGGCGCTGCCCCTGTGGTTGCCGAAGTCGCAAAAGAGTTGGGTATCCTGACCGTAGCCGTGGTAACCAAGCCTTTCAATTTTGAAGGCAAAAAACGCATGGCGTTTGCTGAGCAGGGTATAGCTGAGTTGTCCAAACATGTGGACTCACTGATCACTATTCCGAACGATAAGTTGCTGAAAGTTCTGGGTCGTGGCATCTCTTTACTGGATGCATTCGGTGCGGCTAACGACGTATTGAAAGGCGCTGTTCAGGGTATCGCTGAGCTGATCACCCGCCCAGGTCTGATGAACGTCGACTTTGCTGACGTGCGCACCGTGATGTCCGAAATGGGTTATGCCATGATGGGCTCCGGTGTGGCTTGTGGTGAAGATCGTGCGGAAGAAGCAGCAGAAATGGCGATTTCCAGCCCGTTGCTGGAAGATATCGACCTGTCTGGTGCTCGTGGCGTGCTGGTCAACATCACTGCTGGTTTCGATTTGCGTTTGGATGAATTCGAAACTGTGGGTAATACCATTCGTGCATTCGCGTCCGACAATGCGACCGTGGTTATCGGTACATCGTTAGACCCGGAAATGAATGACGAACTGCGCGTCACTGTGGTGGCAACCGGTATCGGGATGGATAAACGTCCTGAAATTACTCTGGTGACCAACAAACAGACTCAGCCTGTGATGGACCACCGTTACCAGCAGCATGGCATGTCACCTTTGCCTCAGGAAGTTAAACCTGCGGCTAAAGTGGTTAATGACCCTACTGCTCAAACCAATAAAGAGCCCGATTATTTGGATATTCCGGCATTTTTGCGCAAGCAAGCCGACTAATTTCCGAAAATATTGGAATCTCCGCTCTTTGTGCTAAACTGTCCCGCCGATCTTGTTATAAGCTAGGTCGGTAGGATGGATAACATTGCGAGATAAAACGATGATCAAACAAAGGACTTTAAAACGTATTGTTCAGGCGACTGGCGTCGGTTTGCACACCGGTAAAAAAGTCACGCTAACAATGCGACCCGCGCCGGCTAATACCGGGGTCATCTATCGTCGCACTGACTTGAATCCACCGGTTGATTTTCCGGCAGATGCAAAATCCGTGCGTGATACCATGCTCTGTACTTGCCTGGTCAATGAGCATGACGTGCGTATTTCTACTGTTGAGCATCTCAACGCTGCTTTGGCAGGGTTAGGGATTGATAACATTATTATTGAAGTTAACGCTCCCGAAGTACCGATCATGGACGGTAGTGCCAGTCCATTCGTGTACTTGCTGTTAGATGCGGGTATCGAAGAGTTAAACTCTGCGAAGAAATTCTTGCGTCTGAAAGAGACAGTACGGGTTGAAGACGGTGATAAATGGGCTGAATTGTCTCCATTCAATGGATTCCGTTTAGATTTCACTATTGATTTTAATCACCCGGCGATTGACTCAAGTACTCAACGTTACCGTCTGGATTTTTCGGCCGATTCATTCGTCCGTCAAATTAGTCGTGCACGTACTTTTGGTTTCATGCGCGATATCGAGTATCTACAGTCCCGTGGTTTGTGCCTGGGCGGTAGTTTCGATTGTGCCATCGTGGTAGATGATTACCGCGTATTAAATGAAGATGGTCTGCGCTTCGAAGATGAGTTTGTTCGTCACAAAATGCTGGATGCGATTGGTGACCTGTTTATGTGTGGCCATAATATTATTGGCGCATTTACGGCGTACAAATCGGGTCATGCTTTAAATAACAAGCTGTTGCAAGCGGTTTTAGCGAAGCAAGAAGCTTGGGAATTTGTGACGTTCCAAGACGAAGCTGAAATGCCATTGGCATTCAAAGCACCGTCTACGGTATTAGCTTACTAAGGCTATTTATCACCATCACTTTTGGTTGCGTTGGCACTCTCTCCGGCCAACGCAGCTAATCGTTCCAATATCGTCCTCAATTTCTCAGGGCTACGGCTCGCTAATCCTCTTAATTCCTTAGCACTTTCCAAACTTAAATGGCGTAATGGCGGAGATTTCCCAAGATTTTCCGACGATTTTGCGGCATCTTGAGTCAGGTTATGACCCTTAGCCATTAACGATGGATTAATCCTGATGTCGATTGAAGACAATGATGGTAGAATTTGCGCTCGTAGTGCAGAAAGTAAAGCGGGTTGCTCATAACGTAAGCGCATTAACCAGCTGGCATTCGCGGTTTCTAGCACTAAAACACTCTGTCGATAGTTAGCAACACGGCACCACGGCTGCAATTGTGAAGGGAGTAATCCTTTTACCGCACGGTTAAGTTTTAACAGTGCAGTCGCGCGTTGTTGTACGTTATGTAGCGGTCCATTTTCTGCTGCAACCGCATCATCGAACAGAACATCTAATAATTGTGGGCGGTTTTCACGCATTGACAAGGCTCCGGCGGATTTTAAACTCGTGATCGGTATTCTAAATCGTTGGCGACAATTTGGTAGACGTTATTTCTGGCCGCATCTCTTATTGGGGATGGTCGCGGCGAGTCTTGGCGTGCCTTCAAATCTGTCTGGCGTACCCGATCAAACCGCGATACCGAACACATCATCCAGCCAAAGCCGTCAGAATCATGCTGCGACAAACTTTAACAGTTTGGCATTGCTGCATGATATGCATCGTCGCCCTTCATTCAGCGTAGACTACTGGCAACAGCATGCACTGCGCACGGTTATTCGTCACCTCTCATTTGCGCTGGCACCTCAAGCGGTTTATACCAGAGCGCAAGAATCCGCAGAAGTCGAACAGGTAGAACCATCACAAATTCAGCAGCTTGCGTTGCTAGATACACTGAATGCGCTCCTGACGCACGAGTTTAAGCCACCTGCAATCATTCGCTATACTGAACAGGTTAAACGACCTGTTCTTTCGTTACACAAACCAGGGCTTTGGCTTGCACAAGTGCAAGGCATCCGCGCCGGACCTGCCAATTTCAGTTAATTCTCTTGATCTACCCCCATTTTATGCAACCTTTGACCGCCGGTTTGGTGGTCTTGTAAGAGATATAAAGAATCATGCTAATCAAATTATTAACCAAAGTTTTTGGCAGCCGTAACGATCGTACACTGCGCCGTATGCGCAAGGTGGTTGAGCTTATCAACCGCATGGAACCTGAAGTTGAAAAGCTGACCGACGCCGAACTTCGCGCCAAAACAGACGAATTCCGTGAGCGTCTGGCAAAAGGTGCTGTACTGGAAACCTTGATTCCCGAGGCGTTTGCTGTGGTACGCGAGGCCAGTAAACGTGTGTTTGGTATGCGCCACTTCGACGTACAGCTGCTCGGCGGTATGGTCCTGAATGAGCGCTGTATTGCTGAAATGCGTACGGGTGAAGGTAAAACATTGACCGCGACGCTGCCCGCTTACCTCAATGCGTTAAGTGGCCGTGGTGTTCATGTGGTGACCGTCAACGACTATTTGGCTCAGCGTGACGCCGAAAATAACCGTCCATTGTTCGAATTCCTTGGCCTGAGTGTGGGTATCAACTTGCCGAATATGACGGCACCTGCCAAGCGTGCCGCTTATGCTGCGGATATCACCTACGGTACGAACAACGAATACGGGTTTGACTATCTGCGCGACAATATGGCATTCAGCCCGGAAGAGCGTGTGCAGCGTAAGCTTCATTATGCGCTGGTGGATGAGGTTGACTCCATCTTGATCGATGAAGCCCGTACTCCGCTGATTATCTCTGGCCCTGCTGAAGATAGTTCTGAGATGTATATTCGGGTTAACAAGCTGATTCCAAAACTGATTCGTCAGGAAAAAGAAGATTCGGATACCTTCCAGGGTGAAGGCCACTTCTCAGTGGACGAAAAATCACGTCAGGTTCACCTGACAGAACGTGGTTTGATTCTGATTGAACAGATGCTGGTGGAAGCGGGCATTATGGAAGAGGGCGAGTCGCTCTATTCTCCAACGAACATTATGTTGATGCACCATGTGACGGCAGCGCTGCGTGCGCATGTGCTGTTTACCCGCGATGTTGATTACATTGTGAAAGACGGCGAAGTTATCATCGTCGACGAACACACCGGCCGTACCATGCAAGGGCGTCGCTGGTCAGATGGTCTGCATCAGGCGATTGAAGCAAAAGAAGGCGTGGAAATTCAGAACGAGAACCAAACGCTGGCTTCCATCACCTTCCAGAACTACTTCCGTTTGTACGAAAAGCTGGCCGGTATGACCGGCACAGCAGATACCGAAGCCTTTGAATTTAGCTCAATCTACAAGCTGGATACCATTGTTGTCCCTACTAACCGCCCAATGATTCGTAAAGATTTGGCTGATTTGGTCTATATGACTGAGCAGGAAAAAATCGGCGCGATCATCGAAGATATCCGTGAGCGTACTGCGAATGGTCAGCCCGTGTTGGTCGGGACCATCTCGATTGAGAAATCTGAGGTGGTATCCGCTGAGTTAACCAAAGCGGGCATTGAGCACAAAGTTCTGAACGCCAAATTCCACGCAATGGAAGCGGATATCGTTTCTCAAGCGGGTCAACCGGGCGCGGTAACCATCGCAACCAACATGGCTGGCCGTGGTACTGACATCGTGCTGGGTGGTAGCTGGCAGAGTGAGATTGCCCTGCTAGAAGATCCGACTGAAGATCAAATCGCAGCCATCAAAGCGGCATGGCAGATTCGCCATGATGCAGTATTGGCATCAGGTGGTTTGCACATCATTGGTACTGAGCGTCATGAATCACGCCGTATCGATAACCAGTTACGTGGTCGTGCAGGTCGTCAAGGTGATGCGGGTTCATCACGCTTCTACCTATCAATGGAAGATGCCCTGATGCGTATTTTTGCCTCTGACCGCGTGTCTGGCATGATGCGTAAGCTGGGGATGAAGCCTGGCGAAGCCATTGAGCATCCATGGGTAACCAAGGCCATTGCCAACGCACAGCGTAAAGTTGAAAGCCGTAACTTCGATATTCGTAAGCAATTACTGGAATATGATGATGTGGCTAGTGACCAGCGCCGCGCTATCTACAGCCAACGTAACGAGCTGCTGGACGTATCCGATGTTAGCGAAACTATTAACAGCATCCGTGAAGATGTCTTCAAAACAGTTATCGATGGCTACATTCCAACCCAATCACTGGAAGAAATGTGGGATGTTGAAGGGCTAGAACAGCGCCTGAAAAATGATTTCGATCTGGATATGCCGATTGCAAAATGGTTGGAAGATGAACCACAACTGCATGAAGAGACATTACGTGAACGTATTCTTCAGCAGGCGATCGAAGTCTATCACCGCAAAGAAGAAGTTGTTGGCATTGAAATGATGCGCAATTTCGAAAAAGGCGTAATGCTGCAAACGCTTGATTCCTTGTGGAAAGAGCATTTGGCTGCAATGGATTACCTGCGTCAAGGCATCCATTTGCGTGGTTATGCGCAAAAAGATCCTAAGCAGGAATATAAGCGTGAATCCTTCGCGATGTTTGCCGCCATGCTGGAATCACTGAAATATGAAGTGATTAGCGTGCTGAGCAAAGTACAGGTGCGGATGCCAGAAGAGGTAGAAGCATTGGAAGTACAGCGCCGTGAAGAAGCTGAGCGTTTGGCTAAACAGCAGCAATTGAGCCATCAGTCTGACAATAGCGCATTGATGTCACAGGAAGAGATCAATGTTGCCGCCAATCTTGAGCGCAAAGTGGGTCGTAACGATCCGTGCCCATGTGGTTCAGGCAAAAAATACAAACAGTGTCATGGTAGCCTACAGTAATATTTAGGCCACGGTTATACTGACAATAAGGGCGGCTAATTACCGCCCTTTATTTTGGCTTTTTGTTGGTCTACCTTAGATCAAGCCACCAGAAGGCTAGATGAGTCAGCGTTCTGATCAGGAGAGATAGAATTGAAACATTTACACATTGCGGTAGGGATTATTCGCAACGTCCAACAAGAAATTTTTATTACCCGGCGCGCGGCTGGCTCCCATATGGAGGGCTTTTGGGAGTTCCCAGGCGGGAAGATTGAACAAGGTGAAACGCCGGAGCTAGCTTTAAAACGTGAACTGTTGGAAGAAACCGGGATTGTGGTGCAGAAAGCGACTTTACTCAAAGTTCTGGAGCATACTTTTACTGATCGTATCGTGACATTAACCTTCTATTTAGTCGAAGCATGGGACGGCGAACCTTTTGGTCGCGAAGGGCAACCGACGCGCTGGGTGAGGCAATCAGAATTGTTGGCCGAAGAGTTTCCACCGGCTAATGCAGTAATCATTAACTTACTCACGGCATAGCATACGCCGCATTATGACTGAAATGGAGCAGGGGGCTGTTTGCTCCATTTTGGGTGCGGTATCAGTGCTTAGGCGGTTCTTCCTCACTCCATTCATCACTGTCAGATAACTCACCACTACTGGATATGCGTTTTTCTTCGTCTGCCCACTCACCTAAGTCAATAAGCTGACAACGTTTGCAACAGAAAGGGCGATAGGGGCTTTGCTCGCCCCAAACAACGATTTTCCCACAAGTTGGGCAATTAACCTCGATGACTTCGGGTTCCATGTTCTCTCCTAAAATCTATTAATACCTTTTATCTTTCAAGTGGCAGGTAAAAAGGTTTGCCACCTTGTACCCCTTGAAATCTATTGGGTATCATTATAACCAAATCAGCAGCAGGCTAATTCAAACGATAAACGGGCTGGCACAGTACCATTTTCGCTGTCGAGTGGTAAGAAGCGAATTGCATATCTTGTTTTATGACCAGAAATCTGCGGGTATAGCTGCGGATCCAGCGGCAGTCGTAACCTGAGTAGGTCTGCGCCTTCCGCATTATCTTGGAAGAAGCCATTCAAACTGATTTGTGGACGTAACGGGCCAGACTGGCGAATTAAATCTAAAATGATGGTCAGCGACTGATTGAGTGGGACTAAACTTGCCAGCAATTTACCAATATGCTGATTGCGTTGTTCCTGTGGCTGGTGCAGCCAAGTGTGTAAAGTGGGTAAATCAAAACTACAGCAACCGCCGGGAATACTCAGACGTTGGCGAACAACACTGATTAAGCGGTCTTCTTTCAATGCTTGCCCAATACGGGGTGCTGACATCAATACTGATGCTCGGTTTTTTAGCTGACTGCGCAGGGTATCCACTAACGACATATCAACACCGGGCATATCAGTCCATTGCTGTAATTTCTGTTGTTGGCGCTCAAGCTCTTTGAGCAAATCAGTACGCACTTCACCACGCTCAAGAACATCAATTAAATCAGATGCAGTACGGAAAAATGTTAACGCACTGGCGATATTATCTAATGAACATTGGCTTTCTAATTGCTGTAGTAAAAACTCCATTCTCAGCCAGGTGCGCATTTTTTCATTGAGCGGGTGTTCAAATAATATTGTTGAGGTGAGGTCACTCATCGATGTGGATCCTGTTGGGCCGCTGCTGCTAATTTTAAGTATTGCTGATGTAATGAAGCAACTTGCGGGGCGATAATCAATGGATCGCCGCTATTGTCAATAATGTCATCAGCACAGGCCAGCCGCTGCTGACGCGAAGCCTGTGATGCTAAAATATGTTCTGCCTGTTGACGGGTAATACCATCTCTCGCCATCGTTCGAGCGAGTTGTATTTCAGGTGCCACATCTATCACTAACACACGATTAGCACGGTGATGTAAACCATTTTCAACCAGCAAAGGGACAACCCACAGTACGTAGGGGGTCTTTATTTCTGCAAGCTGGCGTTGAGTTTCTTGCTGAATGAGTGGATGCAATAGTGAATTTAACCATGCTTTTTCATGCGGCTCACTGAAAATTTTTTCGCGCAATGCAGCGCGATTCAGTGTGCCATCAGCTTGCAAAATAGTTTCACCATAACGGGACGCAATAGCAGCTAAAGCGGGCATTCCCGGTTCAACGACTTGACGGGCAATGATATCAGCATCAATAAGGGGCACATCAAAATGGGCGAATAAATTTGCTACGGTACTTTTGCCGCTGCCAATCCCGCCGGTGAGAGCCACAATATAGGTCATTGCCTAGCCTTGCATGCTGTTAGTGAGTGGCCGAATTGTATCTGAAAGCAGGTGCTCAGGCATAGCAAGGAGTGCATTCTATTTGAACTGCGTGGGAAAATACGTGAAGTGGGTATAGAGAGAGGGGGGGGGCTTCGACTCTTCAGGTAATTTGTGGGATTGTAGCCTAAATAAAGGTGAATTCGCAGTCTTGCCGAAGAATTATTCATGCGTATGATAGCTTCACTGGGATGGCGTGATTTACGCCCGATCAATATTGCGATCTATCGCCACTAACCAGGAAATAATAAGCCATGCGTATTGAAGAAGGTTTGAAGTTAGGTTTCAAAGATGTGTTAATCCGTCCTAAACGTTCAACACTGAAAAGTCGCTCTGAAGTGGAGTTGGAACGCCAGTTTACCTTCAAACATTCAGGTTGGAATTGGTCCGGTGTACCTATCATCGCCGCTAATATGGATACTGTTGGCACCTTCCGCATGGCTGAAGTCTTGGCCTCATTCGATGTTCTTACCGCTGTTCATAAGCACTACACTGTTGAGCAGTGGGGCGAGTTTGTGAAACGTGTTCCTGAATCAGTATTGCGCCATGTCATGGTCTCAACGGGCACTTCATCTGCTGATTTCGACAAAATGAAACAAATTTTGGCGTTGTCACCTGCTTTAAAATTTATCTGTATTGATGTGGCTAACGGCTACTCAGAGCATTTTGTTGCCTTCTTGCAAAGAGCGCGCGAAGCTTGTCCAGATAAAGTGATCTGTGCGGGTAATGTGGTTACTGGCGAGATGGTAGAAGAGCTGATTCTCTCGGGTGCTGATATCGTTAAAGTCGGTATTGGGCCTGGCTCAGTATGCACTACGCGAGTGAAAACTGGGGTTGGCTATCCTCAATTGTCTGCTGTTATTGAATGCGCTGATGCGGCACATGGCCTGGGTGGGCAGATTGTCAGTGATGGCGGTTGTTCAGTACCGGGTGATGTTGCTAAAGCATTTGGCGGCGGCGCTGACTTTGTTATGTTGGGTGGCATGCTGGCTGGACATGATGAGTGTGAAGGTCGTGTTGTTGAAGAGAACGGCGAGAAATTCATGTTGTTCTATGGTATGAGCTCTGAATCTGCGATGAAACGCCATGTAGGCGGTGTTGCTGAGTATCGTGCAGCAGAAGGTAAAACGGTGAAGTTACCATTACGCGGTTCCGTAGATAACACAGTACGTGACATTATGGGCGGTCTGCGTTCAGCATGCACTTACGTGGGTGCTTCACACTTAAAAGAGCTGACCAAACGCACCACTTTTATCCGTGTGGCAGAGCAAGAAAACCGCGTATTTGGCAGTAATTAATACCTAACTATCCAACGATGATTTCTTTCTGGATACCATGGTCAATGAATGCCTGAAGGCTATTCATTGATATGAAAAGGGCGTCATTAGCATAGCGCCCTTTTTAATCACATTTTCTCCTATCACTGCACTCGAAAGCTCTCCTCAAGCGACCTCGTCTACCCGATAACATCTCCTAACTGGAATATCGGTAAATACATCGCTATCACTAGAACGCCAACAATACCGCCAATAATCAGCATCAAGAGTGGCTCTAACATTTGAGTGAGATTATCAGCCAAATCTTGCGTTTGTTGCTGATGCCAATCAGCCAGCTTATCCAATAGTACATCCAGAGCGCCTGACTCTTCGCCCACTCGTACCAGTTGTTGACACAATGGGGGAAATAAATGGTGTTGATCAAGGGCTGTATACAAAGGATCACCTTGATTTATCTGCTTTTGAATATGCAGTAGTGATTGCCGATAGGTATCGTTGCTGATGGAAAGAAGCGCTGCATCTAATCCTGCTGTCAGTGGTAATCCTGCATGTTGAGTGATAGCCAATGTTTGAAAAATTTGGCTAAGACAACTGCCACGTATTAATGCAGCGACTAATGGGATGCGTAATAAAAATTTTTGTTCCCATATTTGCCACTGAGCTTTATGGCGCCGTGCATAAAGATACCCGCTACAAAGTGATATCAATACTATGGCGATGCATGGACCATAATCAGTCAGGAATGCTGATATTGAAAGAAGCGAGGCAGTCAACGCAGGCAGTGGCGTATCAAATGATTGATAAATTTGTGCAAATTCAGGCAGCACCATTACCAGCATAACAACACTGACAACCAACGCAATGATGCAAACAAACACGGGATATTTTAGCGCCTTGACCACTTTCTTTTGTAATTTTTGCTGCCGTTCCTGATGCTCTACCAACTGAATACAACACTGTTCAAGATTTCCTGTTAACTCTCCCATGGCAATCACCGGGGGGTATAATTGCGGAAAAATTCGTGGGTAATGTGCCATTGCTTCGGATAATGATTGGCCCTGTGAGACCTGCTGGTTGATCTCCTGTAATAAGCATCGCCACGGAAGGGCATCCATCTCTTTTGCAAGCAACTGCAAGCTATTGACCAAAGGCAAGCCTGCTTGCAGCAATGTCGCTAACTGTCGGGTAACGACAATCAAACGTTCCCCTCGCCAATAGCTAGCCGATAACCGCTTACCGCCTTTAATGCCGAGTGGTTGCAACCCATGACGGAACATATGCTCGTAGACAATGTTTCTCTCTGTCGCCAGTATTGTACCGGTTTGTAATTGCCCTGAAGTCCCAATTGCTCTCCAATAGAATAAGCGTTGCTGGCTCACGGTGTTGCCTCAGCTTCTGCTAAAAACCCGACAACACGATTAATCTCCTCAAGAGTGGTGACGCCACTTTCGACCAACGCTAGACCTGCGGAGAGTAATGTTTTTTGCCCCTGATCCCGCGCCATTCGCGTGAGTTCTGCTGGGCTAACATTATTGAGCAAGGCTTGTTGTATTTGTGGGGTGATATTGAGCATCTCGTAGACTCCCGTCCGGCCATAATAACCCGCACAACAGTGCTCGCAGCCTCGAGCTTGATAATGTTGCAATGGTGCCGCCCGTGCTTCTGTTGGGGGGTGAAAAAGGTTTGGAGATGCTTGTCGGCAATGTATGCAGAGTTTGCGAACGAGGCGTTGGGCAATAACTAAGCTCAGGCTCGAGGCAATGAGGTGACGCTCTATTCCCATTTGAGTCAGGCGCATCAATGTTTCTGCTGTTGAGTTAGTATGCAGTGTTGAGAGTACCAGATGCCCGGTTAGTGCTGCTTTAACGGCTATTTCTGCGGTTTCATTGTCACGAATTTCACCGAGCATAACGACATCGGGATCCTGACGTAACATCGCACGTAATACATGAGAGAAATCTAGTCCAATCTTACTGTTGGTCTGAGTTTGATTAATACCATCAACCTGGATCTCGGTGGGATCTTCAACGCTACAGATATTTCTTTGCGGCTGATTAAGGTGCCCCAGGCTGCAATAAAGTGTCACTGTTTTACCACTACCTGTCGGGCCAGTGACCAGTATCAATCCTTGCGGAGCTGATAAAGCCCGCGTTAATTGTTGGACCGCTATTTTGGGTAAACCGAGCTTTTCCAATGTCGATTGCTGCTGCATGTTAAGGATGCGTAGCACCACTTTTTCACCATACTGCACTGGAAGAGTCGCTATTCTCATTGAGTAGCGAGTGCCATTCAGATGTAGATTTAGCTGACCATCTTGCGGTAACCGTTTTTCTGCGATATTCAATTTTGACATCACTTTCAGACAACTGCTGATTCGGCACACTAACTCAGTTGGAGGCGCTGGGGATTCATGTAATACCCCGTCAATTCTGAAACGGATGCGATAACGATGCTGATAAGGTTCCAAATGAATATCTGATGCGCGCTTTTGAATCGCTAGCCAGAGAGTTTGATGGATAAATTTGATAACCGGAATATTGCTCTCATTATCAAGCAGGTTTTCCTCCAGATCCTGTAATGGTTGATTTGATGAGGTGCCTCCCTGCCGCTCACCCTCATGTTGGGGTGTGCTTTGAGGGTGATTTGTGGGATCTATTCCGTTGCTTCGCTGTTCTTTGGCTGAAAGCGCGAGATTCAACGACTGCTCAATCTTGGCTTCCGGCCAATATTCCACTCTGATTTTACGGCCACAAGTAAAACGTAGCGCAGTTAATAATTCATCATTCACTGGGCCAGATGAGGCGATGGAGAGATTTTTACCATCGAGTTTTAGCGCTATTGTTCTATGACGGCGACAGAGTATGTGCAATTCATCACTGATCGCCTCAATCGGGGATGCTATGCGCTCAGTCATTTGATGCCGCCTTATCATTGAAACGGAATACGGTTTTACAGCTATCAGCAAGGCTGTCATCGGCTGCGCTACAGGTTCTCGACCAAGTTATATTGCCGCTGCGATTTAATGTGGGTGACATTGCCAGAGTTAGACCGTCGAGTGTCTGCTGGCCTGTCAGTGTAATCACCCCTTTATCAATAGTTGTTGCATTGACATAACGCGAGGGTTGCCCCGTAGGTATTCCGTTACTACCTGCATTGCAGCCATCAAGCTTGGCATGTTCCAGTGCGCAAAGTTCTACCGCCATCTTGTAGGGGACGATGCTCTGTAACATATCGGTGAGTGCTGCTTTTTGCATGTAACGTTGATAGGAAGGGATACCAATACCGCTGAGAACTGCGATTATTGCGATCACCACCATTAGTTCAATTAATGTAAAACCTCGTTGATTAGTCATTTACCACTCTCCTTGTGTTTGAGAAAACGAGGCAAGAGTGCAGATTTTTAAGTCGAGGGAAAAGGGGCATGACATCGATTTGCGAAGCGTACTGCCGGATATTTAGGTTATTACAATGGCATCACAGATAACCTCGGCGGCGCTCGCAAAACAGAACTTGAGTCTGTTATTGACGGAGATCCGCCGAGAATAATTTGTTAGGGTTATTGAAAGCGCATAGAGAGGTCTAAAGCCGTAATATGCTTGGTCAGTGCACCGACTGAAATGAAGTCAATGCCTGTTTCAGCATAGCTTCGTAGTGTTTCTAGTGTCACATTGCCGGAGACTTCCAATTGAGCACTTTCCTGAGTTTTGGCATGTTCATCACGCATCTGGACGGCATCACGCATCATGGGAATGGTGAAGTTATCCAGCATAATGATGTCTGCACCGGCTTCCAGTGCTTGTTGTAACTCATCAAGGGATTCAACTTCAACTTCGACAGGGACATCGGAATGTATCCAAAACGCTTTGGTCACAGCTTCTTTAATCGAACCAGCAGCAATAATGTGGTTTTCTTTGATAAGAAAAGCATCAGACAAACCGAGCCGGTGGTTATTACCGCCGCCACAGAGAACCGCATACTTCAAGGCAGTTCGTAGGCCCGGTAACGTTTTTCGGGTATCAAGTAGCTGCGTATGTAACCCGGAGAGCTCCGCAACATAGCGGCTAACTTCAGTTGCGACACCCGATAAAGTTTGCAGGAAGTTGAGTGCAGTACGTTCACCGGTGAGCAAGATACGGGCAGGGCCAGTCAGATGACAAAGCGTCTGATTCGCCGTCAGTTTGTCTCCGTCATTAACGAGCCATTCAACTGAAACTTGAGCACCCAGTTGAATAAACACTTCATTCAACCAGCGCTGACCACAAAAAATACCCGGTTCACGGGTAATGACAGTGGCACTGGCCTGTTTATCTGCTGGCAGCAATTGTGCCGTGAGATCGCGGTCTGCATTGACCTCACCACCGAGGTCTTCACTCAAAGCTTGAGCGACAATTGAAGGTATATCACGTTGAATTCGTTCCAATAGCTCGGCACGGCGGCTGTCAGCATTGTAGCTGCGGGTCGGCATAGAAAACTCCGAAATGGCGGATGGATAGTAGTCCAAACATGCTACTCTGTTGCTGGCTGAAGTGCCATAAAAGAGCCGACAGAACTGTACTATTAGGGAGCTTAGATAAACTATGCAGTTAGAAAATGACTGGCAGCTAGAAAATGGCTGGATTTCAGGGGCTAAACGGGTTGTCTCCCCCCATTTCGATCAGCGTCCAGAGGGTGAAGTGCCTTCACTGCTGGTGATCCATAATATCAGTTTACCTCCCGGTGAGTTTGGTGGCCCGTATATCGATCAGTTATTCACTGGCACACTCAATGCTGATGAACATCCCTATTTCGCTGATATCGTTCACTTGCGAGTTTCAGCCCACTGTCTGATTCGCCGTGATGGCGAAGTTATCCAATATGTTCCGTTTGATAAACGAGCTTGGCACGCGGGGGTATCCGCCTTTGCCGGACGTGAGCAGTGTAACGATTTTTCTATTGGAATCGAGCTGGAAGGAACGGATGTGTTACCGTTTACGCCCGCGCAATATCACAGCCTGCATAAGATAAGTGCGCTGCTATTTGCCTATTATCCGATAACCGTAGATCGGGTGACGGGGCACAGTGATATTGCGCCAGAACGCAAAACAGACCCCGGTCCTGCGTTTGATTGGGTCTCGTATCAGCAGTATTTAGCAAAGTTATCGTCATAATAGTGATGTTGGCTAACTCAATATTAGTCAGAGGCTGATTGTCGAGTACTCCTCTGTTGACCGCCTCATCTGATATGCTTGTTTATTAATGCCGGGAGGCATATGCCCAGTTTCAGGGCGGCTAAATGCAAAGGGAGAATAAGAGCTAATGACACTGTTTACGTTGTTGCTGGTGCTGGCGTGGGAACGCTTATTTAAACTGGGCGAACATTGGCAGTTAGATCACCGTCTTGAAGTTATATTTGGGCGTTTACGCCACTTTTCATTAGTACAAACACTTTTGCTGACCGCCGTGTGGATGGCGTTGATATGGCTGATTCTACAGTTGGTGAAAAATATCTTATTTGGTTTCCCTGCGTTACTTATCTGGATACTGATTTGCCTGTTATGTATTGGTGCGGGGGGAATACGTAAACATTATCGCGCGTATCTGAAAGCTGCACGGCAGGGTGATGCACATGCCACTGATAAAATGGCTGAGGAGTTAGCGCTAATTCATGGTTTGCCAGTCGATAGTGGCGAGAAAGCCAGACTGCAATCCCTACAAAATGCACTATTGTGGATAAACTTCCGCTACTATTTAGCCCCGATTTTCTGGTTTGTTGTCTGTGTTAACTATGGCCCAGTGGCGTTAGCAGGCTACGCCATGTTACGTGGCTATCAGACTTGGTTGGCTCGGCATCATACTCCTTTACAGCGCTCTCAATCGGGTATTGATCGCATCTTGCATTGGCTGGATTGGATACCCGTGCGGTTGGTCGGTGTTGCCTATGCATTACTGGGCCATGGTGAAAAAGCATTACCTGCTTGGTTTGCTTCATTGGGGGATTTCCATTCTCAGCAATACCAAGTGTTGACTAAACTCGCACAATACTCGCTGGCTCGGGAGCCTCATTTAGATCCTGTGCAGACACCAAGATCAGCTGTTTCGTTGGCACGAAAAGTGACGTTAGCGACGATTGTGGTGGTGGCTTTACTGACGATTTATGGTGCATTGGTCTAGAGAGTCGGGCTCATAGTGAGTTATCAGCCCTAAGATTATTGACAAAGTGTCAGCGGCAGAGAGAACAGGCGTCTCATAAAGACGCCTTATTCCCTTTGTTAGAATAAGCATCTATGAAGGTTCGAGCCGCGCTATATATGGACGTTTTACTCTTCCGCCTGTCCTCACCGTTTCAGATCGAGCCGCCGGAATTTATCTGCCCTTTTAGTTGATTCTCTATTATGAACTGTTGCTATTTCTTCTTCTCGTGCTGTTTTGTGATTCAAAGTCCGACTAATTCAGATGTTTTCTTTTTTGGAAAATATATGAATTTAAATTGGAAACCCTTAGTACTCTTATTTTTCATTAATTCCAACTTAATTCCGATGTATTCCTTTTAATAATTTTACTGTTTTTCATACTATTTAACCTGATCATTTTTCTATTGGCTCATTACCGTCTAATTACAGAATTCATTATTTTTTAGTTTTTATTTTAAACTCACGTTGAATTTAATACGTATTAGATTATGCCAATAATAAATCAGGAATATTATAATGGATTCTATTTTAAAAGGCATAAGGCATTACTTGTGCTTTGGTTTTCTAAAGAAAGTCATGGTGTACCTTCAAATAGTTTTACAAACGTTATTGGGTACACTTCCCCTCTATTCGATGAGTTTCAGTACTCATGCGGACAGTGGCATTGCAAAAAAAACAGCGCTGTTTAAGCGGCTTCATACACTCACTGCTACTGATACACTTGAGTCGGTGGCATCAGGCTATGGCTTATCTGTGGATGAGCTTTGGGCATTGAACATTAATTTATATAACAATCGTGTCGCTTTTGACGCGATCAAATACGGTGCGGTTGTTTATGTCCCAAATCGGGAGGAGGAGCAAAAAGCAACACAACAAGCCTCTTTAGTTGCCTCTCATCTATCCCAAATTGGCAGTACCCTGAGCAGCGAGAGCCGGGTTGAGGCATTTTCTCGTTTAGCTAAGGGAGTGTTATTATCTTCTACGGCTAAATCGGTCGAGGAGTGGTTAGGCCATATTGGCAAAGCTCAGGTCAAATTACAGGTTGATGACAAGAATGATTTCAGTGGTTCAGAATTGCATCTATTTGTCCCGCTCTATAATCAGCCTGAGAGATTAGCATTTAGCCAGTTTGGTTTTCGGCGTATAGACCAACGCAATATTATGAATATTGGCTTGGGTCAGCGCCACTATTTGTCTGACTGGATGTTGGGATATAACGTTTTCCTAGATCAACAAATATCGGGAAATGCCCATCGGCGCTTAGGGCTTGGTGGTGAATTGGCGCGGGATTACGTGAAGTTATCAGCCAATAGCTATTATCGTTTGGGCGGGTGGAAAAACTCCACTCGACTTGAAGATTATGATGAGCGTGCGGCGAGTGGTTATGATATTCGTACCGAAGCCTACTTACCTTATTATCCGCAGTTAGGCGGGAAGTTAATGTATGAGCAATACTTCGGCAATGAAGTTGCCCTGTTTGGCCTTAATGAACGGCAGAAAAACCCATCAGCACTAACTGCGAGTGTGAGTTATACCCCTTTCCCGTTGGTGAATTTAGCGCTCGAACATACCATTGGCAACAGTGGGAAAAATAAAACTGGGGTCAATTTAGCCGTCAATTACGAAATTAATACTCCGTGGCAAAAACAGATAGATCCCGCAGCGGTAAAAGCAACCCGGACACTGGCCGGTAGCCGTATGGATTTAGTCGATCGCAATAACAATATTGTGTTGGAATACCGCAAGCAGCAGGTCGTGACATTAAATCTACCGGCAAAAGTCAGCGGTAAAGAGAAGCAAGTATTGCCGATAAATTATACCTTTAATGCTCGCCATGGCTTAGATCGTATTGAGTGGGATGCTGCTGATGTGATTAATGCTGGCGGGAACATCAGCGATCAGGGCAATTTGGCTTATCATATTACCTTCCCGCCCTATATTGATGGTGGCGACAATGCCTATGTATTAGCTGGCCGTGCGGTTGATAAAAAAGGGAATTATTCGGTCTCTAACTCAACCAATATTTACGTTACTGGCGTGAATATTAATTCTGTAAAAAGTACAATCACGCTAACCCCTGCCACATTACCAGCCAATGCAACCAGCCGAAGTACACTGCAACTTAAATTAAATACTGATGCCGGTAACGCCGTCAGTGGTGCTGCAAGACAAATCACTTTTGCGGTGCGTGATGTCTCTGGCAATGTTCCTAGAGCCAGAAGTTTCGCCCAGCCAGTGGTGATTGCTGATGCACAGGAAATTCAAACCGGTGTTTATGAAACGTCGGTGACCAGCGGTAATTTGGTTGGGCGTTTTGAAATAACCCCAACTGTCCGTGGGGTTCAACTGAATCCGATTATTCTTACCCAATCTGCTGATGCCACTACCGCGACGATTAATGGCAGCGCGAATATTACTATTTCTACGCCAACAATTACTGCCAATGCGACGGATAAAACCCACCTGGAAGTGCTGGTGACTGATGCATTGGGCCATCCGGTGCCGGGTGTCGAAGTGACCTGGGTCAGTGATTTGAATTCGCCGGGTCTAGAGCACGTCACCAGTATCACTAATGAGCACGGTATCGCCGAAAACAATTTCACCTCCACCACGGCAGGAACCGCCAATATTACCGTCCAGACAGGCACGTCGCCTCCTGTTCAGGCGGGCACGATAGAGATCAAGCCAGATAAGGTCAACCGCACGACCTTTAAAGCTGATGAGACGGATCAGGTGACCTATACGGCGAAGGTTGTTGATATCAACAACAATCCGTTGGAGAACTTCCCGGTTAGCTGGCGTTTGACGCAGGGCGAAGGTCAGTATAAGAGCTTAAGTTACACCGGGCCAACCGGTGAAGCTGAAACCAAGCTGAGCGCTAGTCGTTTGGGCCAATATAAAATGGAGGCGCAGATCGGGATACTGAATGGTTCACCGACCCGCATAGTGGAAAAAGCGGCACCGGATGTTAGCACCACAGCAGGTGATATTGATCCAAGTAAATCTGATTTAGTGGTGGACGTGAACAGTATTGATGCCAGTGGCAAGACTAAGGCTAAGTTAACGGCCACCTTAAAAGATAAGTTTGGCAACTTATTGAAAGGGCAGACAGTTAATGTGAAAGAGACTCAAAATCTGACAGGAATAAAATTCAGCGTTAACCCAATGAAGGATAATGGGGATGGGACTTATAGTACCGAGGTGACATCAACCACCAAGGGGAATACTACATTCATTGCTAGCATCAATAGTGTTGATTTAACTCAGCAACCACAAATGCTGGTGGGGAATATTATTCCGCAGCTGAGTTTTGATAATAAAAACGAGAAGCAAACCTATAGAAAAACACCATTCGCTAAACAGGCATTAAAGGGCTTACCTCAAAGTGTTATTGCTCACTGGAACAGTGATAATTCGGATGTGGCGAAAATTGATCCGGCTACGGGTGAGATTAAGTTACTCAAAGCGGGTGTTGTGAATATTTCGGCGGTCACGCTGGCGGATAATACCTATGCGATGGGGACGGCCAGTTATCAGCTTGAGGTTGAACGGGCTGATCCTAAACTTAACTTTACTAAACGGTTTAGCAATGTCACTTGGGGGCAGGTTGCTGCAAAAGAACAGCCTAATGTGGGTAACTCTGATTGGGCAAATTCTCAGCCTCAGCTTAAGTGGAGCAGCTCTGAACCGAATGTTGCTAAAGTGGATGCCAATGGCAACATTACATTGTTGAAAGCGGGTGATACGTCGATTAAAGCGACAACAGCACAGACTGATCAATTTAAAGCTGCTGAGGCGGAGTATGTATTAAATATTAACAAGGCAAATTTACAGTTGAGTTTTAATGCTTCAGTGAAGCAATACTCGGTAGATAGCAAACCAAGTAATGTTCAATCATTAATTTTACCAACTGATTTGCCAGCTAGCGCTGTACGCTGGAGTTCAAGTAATCCAAGTGCTATGAACATTGATTCAAATGGACGTGTAAGCGGTGTTTCAGCCGGTGACAGTAATATTAAAATAGAAATAGATAAAAATGATTTCTATGCAGAAAATAGCGCTAAATACTTGGCTGAAGTCTATCAAAAACCGAGTGTTTCAATAAGCAGTACCAACACAGTCAGTAAAGGCGTATCTGGTTCTAATTCTTCTGAGTGGAAACCAGCATTTAAAGGTGACCAAATGGCGGTTAATTGGAGAGTATCAGGCTCCGGTAAGTTCGCAGGACCCAAAAAAGTTGTTGTGCAGTTTATTGAGGATGGGTCGGGGAGTAAACTTTTTGAAAAAGAATCTACATCTAACCTAGCTTCAGGCTCTACGGTTATTGAAGATACTAATGTTAAAAACTTGGTGGGCAAACGAGGGAAGTTTGTCGTCAAAACCGAAGGCACATCAGGCTTAAGTTCCCAAGATCAAACAAAAATTATTGATGTGAAAAGGCTTTATCCTGACGAAATTTGGAATAAAGTTCGTGTGAAATCAGGCCATAGTATATATGAGAAAGGGAAATCAGTTAAAGATTGCAGGACTTCCGCCGGATTTTGGAACGACACTCATCATGTTAATCTTAACTGGGGTGTGGGTATTGATTTAGGTAATAATCAATTGCTCGAAGGAATGGAAGTAAAACTTCGTATCGATAAAGTTAGTAGCAGCTACATAAGCCCTAAAGACATTGTTACCAGGAATATACTTAAAACTTTTGATGAGGTGAGTACACCTAGTTCAAATTATATTGCTGAAACATTACATACTGATTGTTATGATCCCCATAATGATAGTGTAGAGTTAGTCCTAGATGTGGAGTATCTCGGTAAAAAAACAATGTATAAAGCTGGCTCTGTTTATTGGGAGGGGCTAGGACGAACTAAGAAAGACTTTGTTGAGGCTAATATACAGCGTAAGTAATATTAGCTGGATTTTTAGTCAGCTTGATTAGACACCTGAGATAGTAATTAAGGATTCATACTTCACAAAAAGTGGGGTTCGTTAGAAATACGACAGGGCGGTAGTGCATACTACGGCCCTGTTTTTCTGAATACAATGAACAGGCCAGCACTGGAGGCTGGCCCGTAAGAGGCGTTATCGTCAAATCCTAAGGATAACCGATCACTTTCTGCTATTAAGATTTTACCCGCTGGCTACGATTTTTCAGGATATAACTGACCGCCAGTAGCAGTAACCATGCTGGAATCAATAGCACTGAAATCTGGATACCCGGCGTGAAATACATGATGACCAGAATGCCACTCAGGAAGAGTAAGCATAGATAGTTGCTGAACGGATACCAGAAGGCTTTGAACTGGGGAATGACACCCTGACGATTTTTAGCGGCACGGAATTTAAGGTGCGCGAGGCTAATCATCGCCCAGTTGATGACCAGTGCGGAGACCACCAGCGCCATCAATAATTCAAAAGCGCGACCCGGAATTAAGTAGTTAATCAGCACGCAGAACGCCGTGGCAAACGCCGAGACGGCAATGGCAATTACCGGAACACCGCGACCATCGACCTTCAACAGTATTTTCGGGCCGTTACCTTGTTTTGCGAGGCCGAATAACATGCGGCTGTTGCAGTAAACACAACTGTTGTAGACCGATAACGCCGCCGTCAGTACCACAATATTTAATACGGTGGCGACCACATTACTGTTCAATGCATGGAAGATCAGCACAAACGGACTGCCGCCTTCGACCACTTTGCCCCAAGGATAGAGTGACAGCAAGATAGCCAGAGAACCGATATAGAATAGCAGGATACGATAGATAACTTGATTGGTGGCTTTCGGGATGCTTTTGGCTGGATTTTCGGCTTCTGCTGCGGTGATACCCACTAACTCAAGGCCACCGAAGGAGAACATGATCACTGCCATTGCCATCACCAAGCCCATGATGCCATTGGGGAAGAAGCCCCCTTGCGCCCACAAGTTGGTTACTGTGGCTTCTGGGCCACCTTGCCCGCTCAGTAATAACCACCCACCGAAGAGAATCATGGCGATAATGGCGACCACTTTAATAATGGCAAACCAGAACTCCATCTCACCATAGACTTTGACGTTGGCCAGATTGATGGCATTGATGGCAAGGAAGAAGACCGCAGCCGAGACCCAAGTCGGGATCTCCGGCCACCAGTACTGCACATAGATACCGACGGCAGTCAGTTCGGCCATCGCCACTAACACATATAGCACCCAGTAGTTCCAACCAGATGCAAAGCCCGCGAAATTACCCCAATATTTGTACGCAAAGTGGCTAAACGAACCGGCTACCGGCTCTTCGACCACCATTTCACCTAACTGGCGCATGATCAGAAACGCGATAAAACCGCCGATCGCATACCCCAGTAAAACTGAGGGTCCCGCCATTTTAATGGTTTGCGCGATACCCAGAAATAGCCCAGTACCAATTGCGCCACCTAAGGCGATTAGCTGAATGTGGCGGTTTTTAAGCCCCCGCTTTAGCTCCGCACCTTCCTGTTGAACACTCATCGTTGCATCCTCTGTCGTTGTGACTTCTAGCTGGCAACCCCGTGCCTTTTGCTATGCGTAAGTTTTTGATTACATTATTTGTATTATTTTGTTTACGGTTGCTTCATATGGGATTTGCTTATCTGGCTACCGTTAAACAGAGAATAGTGGTAGGCGAGAATTATTGCATCTGCTTTTTATTTTAACCGGCGAATATTTCGTCGAAATGCAAAGAAAAATGTTGATGCCTGATCAAGCGCTTGTTTTGCGGAGAAGCCAGTATGGGCAGTTTCAGTACAAAAAATAACCTAATAGCCATTTTTATCATGGTCATGCCAGTGCTCTGATAGGGGAGAAGGAGGGGCCAGATTTTTCTTGTTAGCGCGTGAATTAATATTCATAAATAATGAGTTAAAATTCATAAATAAAATCACTATATCGCTTCAGCTTGCCTAAATACCCGTTTCATAAAAGTTAAAACTCGCTTGTGTCAGGTAATGGTATTACCAACGGTACGTTATCACTTTGCATCACATTATTGATGAAGTTGTTAAAATGTGCTGGGTTTCATGATTTTGGTCAAGGTCCGTATGGACAGGTAGTGAATACTTTGTTACTTTATCGTCACGTTTTTTGAATTGGTATTACCAATTGACTCCGCGCTACTCGCAGAGACGATTCACTCAATACGGCTTACAGCGCGACTTACAGAAAATATGGCCTACAACAAAATCCGTCAGCCCAAATTATCAGATGTTATCGAGCAACAGCTCGAGCACCTGATCTTGGAAGGGACGCTACGACCGGGTGAGAAATTACCGCCCGAGCGTGAGTTGGCGAAGCAATTTGATGTTTCCCGACCCTCTCTGCGAGAAGCTATCCAGCGTTTAGAAGCGAAAGGTCTGCTGCTGCGTCGTCAGGGTGGTGGTACGTTTGTGCAAACCAATCTGTGGCAAAGTTTTAGCGATCCGCTGGCTGAACTGCTGGCCGACCATCCCGAAGCACAATTCGATCTGCTAGAAACCCGTCACGCCCTCGAAGGTGTTGCTGCCTATTATGCAGCCCTGCGCGGGACTGATGAAGACCTTCAACGTATCCGTGAGTGCCATACTGTTATTCAGCAAGCCCAAGACAGCGGCGATTTAGATGCTGAGGCCGATGCGGTTATGCAGTATCAAGTGGCGGTCACAGAGGCCGCGCATAATGTGGTTTTACTGCATTTACTGCGCTGCATGGGGCCAATGCTCGAACAAAACGTGAAACAAAACTTTGAATTGCTTTACTCGCGCCGCGAAATGCTGGCAACGGTGAGCAGTCACCGCGCCGGGATTTTTGAGGCGATTGTGGCACGCGAGCCAGAGAAGGCCCGCGAAGCTTCACACCGTCACTTGGCGTTTATTGAGGAAATCCTGTTGGATCTCAGTCGGGAGCACAGTCGCCGTGAGCGATCTTTGCGTCGGCTCCAACAGCGCAAGGATTAGAAACGAATCATTCGGGTTGCGCCTTAGCAAGACCCCAATAATTTTTTCTGAATTCTCATTTGAGAATCATTAGCGGCAACTATAACCCAAAATAATTCGAGTTGTAGGTAGGCGGCAAGGGAATGCATCCCCAGGAGCTTACTTGAGTAAGTGACTGGGGGGAGAGAGTGCAGCCAGCGCCCCTACAGCTTGAAGTATGACGGGGATAAACTGATGGGCCTATCTTCCGGTGTTTTCACCAGGGCACGTGCTTTAGCCTTGAGTTAAAGCACAGGAAGATAGGCTCCAAATAAACCATTAGAAACAGATAAGGAATACCACCATGTCAGAACGTTTAAATAATGACGTGGATCCGATCGAAACTCGCGACTGGTTACAGGCGATTGAATCGGTTATCCGTGAAGAGGGTGTTGAGCGTGCTCAGTATCTGATTGATCAGGTGTTGGGCGAAGCCCGTAAAGGTGGTGTGAGTGTTGCAGCTGGTTCCGCTAGCCGTGATTACATCAACACAATTCCAGTAGAAGAAGAACCGGCTTACCCTGGCAACCTGGAACTGGAGCGCAGTATTCGCTCTGCTATCCGTTGGAATGCCGTGATGACCGTGTTGCGCGCGTCGAAGAAAGATCTGGATTTAGGCGGCCACATGGCATCCTTCCAATCTTCCGCTACCTTCTACGAAGTGTGCTTCAACCACTTCTTCCGCGCTCGTACCCAAAAAGATGGCGGCGATCTGGTCTACTTCCAGGGCCACATCTCTCCAGGCGTTTACGCCCGTGCCTTCCTTGAAGGCCGCTTGACTCAAGAACAGATGGATAACTTCCGCCAGGAAGTTCACGGTAAAGGTCTCTCTTCTTACCCGCACCCGAAACTGATGCCTGAATTCTGGCAGTTCCCAACCGTTTCGATGGGTCTTGGCCCAATCAGTGCCATCTATCAAGCTAAATTCCTGAAATATCTCTCTCACCGTGGTCTGAAAGACACTTCAGCACAGACCGTGTACGCCTTCTTGGGCGACGGCGAGATGGATGAGCCAGAATCTAAAGGTGCGATTACCATCGCCACCCGTGAAAAACTGGATAATCTGGTCTTCGTTATCAACTGTAACTTGCAGCGCCTTGATGGCCCAGTTACCGGTAACGGCAAAATCATTAATGAGCTGGAAGGTATCTTCAGTGGTGCTGGCTGGCAAGTTCTGAAAGTGATTTGGGGTGGTCGTTGGGATGAGCTGCTGCGTAAAGATACCAGCGGTAAACTGATCCAACTGATGAACGAAACACTGGATGGTGACTACCAGACCTTCAAATCCAAAGATGGCGCTTATGTGCGCGAACACTTCTTTGGTCGCTTCCCAGAAACGGCTGCATTAGTGAAAGACATGAGCGACGAAGAGATCTGGTCTCTGAACCGTGGCGGTCATGATCCTAAGAAAGTCTTTGCTGCACTGAAAAAAGCACAAGAAACCACTGGCAAGCCGACTGTTATCCTAGCCCACACCATCAAAGGTTACGGCATGGGCGAGACAGCTGAAGGCAAAAACATTGCCCATCAGGTGAAGAAAATGAACATGGAAGGGGTTCACCACTTCCGCGATCGTTTCAATGTGCCGGTTGCTGATGCTGATATCGAAAAACTGCCATACATCACCTTCGATAAAGAGTCAGAAGAGTACAAATATCTGCACGAACGTCGTCAGGCGCTGGAAGGTTATGTACCAACCCGTATGCCTAAGTTCACCGAGAAGCTGGAAATCCCTGCCTTGTCAGATTTCAGCTCCTTGCTGGAAGAGCAGAACAAAGAGATCTCTACCACTATCGCCTTCGTGCGTGTGCTGAACGTGATGCTGAAGAACAAGTCGATCAAAGATCGCATTGTTCCAATCATCGCCGATGAAGCCCGTACCTTCGGTATGGAAGGTCTGTTCCGTCAGATTGGTATTTACAGCCCGAATGGTCAGCAGTACACCCCGCAAGACCGCGAACAGGTTGCTTACTACAAAGAAGACGAAAAAGGCCAGATCCTGCAAGAAGGGATCAACGAACTGGGTGCGGCTTCTTCATGGCTGGCGGCGGCGACTTCTTACAGCACCAACGATCTGCCAATGATCCCGTTCTACATCTACTACTCCATGTTCGGCTTCCAACGTATCGGCGATCTGTGCTGGGCGGCAGGTGACCAACAGGCGCGTGGCTTCTTGGTAGGCGGTACTTCAGGCCGTACCACCCTGAACGGCGAAGGTCTACAACATGAAGATGGTCACAGCCATATTCAGTCACTGACTATCCCGAACTGTATCTCTTACGATCCCGCTTACGCTTACGAAGTTGCTGTCATCATGCATGATGGTCTGGAACGTATGTACGGCGAAGCGCAGGAAAACGTCTATTACTACCTGACCACGCTGAACGAAAACTACCATATGCCAGCCATGCCGCAGGGCGCAGAAGAGGGTATCCGTAAAGGTATCTACAAACTGGAAACTGTTGTAGGTAGCAAAGGCAAAGTGCAGTTGATGAGTTCGGGTGCCATCTTGCGCCACGTTCGTGAAGCTGCTCAGATTCTGGCTAACGACTACGGCGTCGGTTCTGATGTTTATAGCGTCACCTCCTTCACTGAACTGGCCCGCGATGGTCAGGATTGTGAGCGTTGGAACATGCTGCACCCAACAGAAACCCCACGTGTTCCTTATGTGGCTCAGGTGATGAACGATGCACCAGCAGTGGCTTCTACTGACTACATGAAGCTGTTTGCTGAACAAATTCGTAACTTTATTCCTGCCAGCGAGTTCCGCGTTCTGGGTACCGATGGTTTCGGCCGCTCTGACAGCCGTGAGAACCTGCGTCACCACTTTGAAGTTGATGCTTCTTACGTTGTGGTTGCAGCACTGGGTGAATTGGCTAAACGCGGTGACATCGACACCAGCGTAGTTGCAGAAGCAATTACTAAATTTGGTATCGACGCCGATAAAGTTAACCCGCGTCTGGCATAAGAGGTAAAGAACACATGTCTATCGAAATCAATGTACCGGACATCGGTGCGGACGAAGTTGAAGTCACCGAAATCATGGTGAAAGTGGGCGATACCGTTGAAGCGGAACAGTCGCTGATCACCGTTGAAGGCGACAAAGCTTCTATGGAAGTCCCCTCACCGCAGGCGGGTGTGGTTAAAGAGATCAAAATTGCGGTGGGCGACACAGTAGCCACCGGCAAACTGATGATGATCTTTGAAGCAGCAGGTGCCTCAGCGGCACCGGCTAAAGCAGAAGAGTCAGCGGCAGCACCAGCACCGGCGGCAGCACCAGCACCGGCGGCAGCGCCTGCTGCGCCAGCGGCATCGGCGGCGAAGAATGTTGAAGTCCCAGACATCGGTGACGACGAAGTTGAAGTGACCGAAGTGATGGTGAAAGTCGGCGATAAAGTTGAAGCTGAACAATCACTGATCACCGTTGAAGGCGACAAGGCTTCCATGGAAGTGCCTGCGCCTTTCGCCGGTATCGTGAAAGAGATTAAAATCAACACCGGCGACAAAGTGAAAACCGGCTCTCTGATCATGGTCTTCGAAGTGGAAGGCGCAGCCCCTGCGGCAGCTTCGGCTCCAGCACCACAAGCAGCGGCTCCGACAGCACCAGCGGCGGCTCCAGCAGCAGCCCCTGCGGCGAAAGCAGAGAGCAAAGGCGAATTTACCGAGAACGATGCTTACGTGCATGCGACTCCGGTTATCCGTCGCTTGGCTCGTGAGTTCGGCGTTAACCTAGCGAAAGTCAAAGGCACCGGTCGTAAAGGCCGTATCCTGCGCGAAGACGTTCAGGCTTACGTGAAAGATGCGGTGAAACGCGCTGAATCTGCTCCGGCAGTCTCAGGCGGTGGCTTGCCGGGCATGTTGCCTTGGCCGAAAGTCGATTTCAGCAAATTTGGTGAAATCGAAGAGGTCGAGTTGGGCCGTATCCAGAAAATCTCTGGTGCGAACCTGAGCCGCAACTGGGTCATGATCCCTCATGTGACACACTTCGACAAAACCGATATCACCGATCTGGAAGCGTTCCGTAAGCTGCAGAATGACGAAGCTGCCAAGCGTAAGCTGGACGTGAAGTTCACCCCGGTGGTGTTCATCATGAAAGCTGTTGCTGCTGCTCTCGAGCAGATGCCACGTTTCAACAGCTCACTGTCAGAAGATGGTCAGAAGCTGACGCTGAAAAAGTACATCAACATCGGTGTCGCGGTAGATACGCCAAATGGTCTGGTAGTTCCGGTATTCAAGGATGTGAACAAGAAAAGCATCACTGAACTGTCCCGTGAACTGATGGCTATCTCCAAGAAAGCTCGTGATGGCAAGCTGACCGCTGGCGAAATGCAGGGCGGTTGCTTCACCATCTCCAGCTTGGGCGGTATCGGGACAACTCACTTCGCGCCGATTGTTAATGCGCCGGAAGTGGCTATCTTGGGTGTCTCCAAGTCTGCGATAGAGCCAGTCTGGAACGGTAAAGAGTTCCAGCCGCGTCTGATGATGCCGATGTCACTCTCCTTCGACCACCGTGTGATTGACGGTGCTGATGGTGCGCGATTTATCACCATCATCAATAACATGCTGGCCGATATTCGCCGTCTGGTGATGTAATCGCTAAGGCCGGCCTCGCGCCGGCCTTGTTTTTACATAAGTCGACAAGGTTGTTGAGACCCTCGTCACGTGATGCGGCTTTTCAGGTTATTAACAATTCTGTAAACTGCACGCGGTGCAAGCGTCACGGTGGATGCGGGCGTTATGCAATTAATTAGCCTAAAAAATGGTGTCTGATCCGCCGGACAAACAATTAAGAGGTCATGATGAGTACTGAAATTAAAACTCAGGTCGTGGTACTTGGGGCAGGTCCAGCAGGGTACTCTGCTGCTTTTCGTTGCGCGGATTTAGGTTTAGAAACCATTCTGGTTGAGCGTTACTCTACGCTCGGTGGCGTTTGCCTGAATGTGGGTTGTATCCCTTCCAAGGCGTTGTTGCACGTCGCTAAAGTGATTGAAGAAGCCAAAGCACTGGCTGAACACGGTATCGTTTTTGGCGAGCCTAAAACTGATATTGATAAAGTCCGTGTTTGGAAAGAGAAAGTGATCAATCAGTTAACTGGTGGTTTGGCAGGTATGGCTAAAGGCCGTAAAGTCAAAGTGGTTAACGGTTTTGGTAAATTTACCGGCGCGAACACCTTAGTGGTTGAAGGCGAAAATGGCCCAACCACGATCACCTTCGATAACGCGATTATTGCTGCTGGTTCTCGTCCAATCCAACTGCCATTCATTCCTCATGAAGACCCACGTGTTTGGGACTCAACTGACGCATTGGCACTGAAAACTGTTCCTGAGCGTCTGTTGGTGATGGGCGGCGGGATCATCGGTCTGGAAATGGGCACTGTTTATCACGCGCTCGGCTCTAAAATTGATGTCGTCGAAATGGCGGATCAGGTTATCCCAGCGGCTGATAAAGACGTGGTGAAAGTCTTCACCAAACGTATCAGCAAGCAGTTCAACCTGATGCTGGAAACCAAAGTGACTGCGGTAGAAGCCAAAGAAGATGGTATCTACGTCACGATGGAAGGCAAAAAAGCCCCGGCAGAACCACAACGCTATGATGCGGTTCTGGTGGCTATCGGCCGCGTACCGAATGGTAAGTTGCTGGATGCGGGCCAAGCGGGCGTTGAAGTTGACGAACGTGGCTTTATCCACGTGGATAAGCAACTGCGCAGTAACGTGCCACACATCTTTGCTATCGGTGACATCGTGGGTCAGCCAATGCTGGCACACAAAGGTGTTCACGAAGGCCATGTTGCCGCTGAAGTTATCGCGGGCATGAAACATTACTTCGATCCGAAAGTGATTCCATCCATTGCGTACACTGAACCTGAAGTCGCATGGGTAGGCTTGACTGAGAAAGAAGCGAAAGAGAAAGGCATCAGCTACGAAACCTCCACCTTCCCGTGGGCGGCATCGGGCCGTGCTATCGCCTCTGATTGTGCAGATGGTATGACTAAACTGATCTTCGACAAAGAGACTCACCGTATCATCGGTGGTGCTATTGTCGGGACTAACGGCGGCGAGCTGTTAGGTGAAATCGGTCTGGCAATCGAGATGGGTTGTGATGCGGAAGATATCGCGTTGACCATCCATGCTCACCCAACACTGCATGAATCTGTGGGTCTGGCGGCGGAAATCTACGAAGGTAGCATTACCGACTTGCCGAATCCGAAAGCGAAAAAGAAATAAGCTCTTTTTGCTGAAGCAGAGTTTTTAAGTGTAAAAATTGAAGCGGCTCCTTTGCAGGGGCCGTTTTTTTGGCTTAAAAGCGAGTGTTCAGGCGGTTTTACAGATCAAGGTAGTGCCCCGTTCGTAACTGGCTGGGGGAGATATTAAAGGTGCGACGTAGCGCTGTGGCGAAATTAGCCGGGCTGGTATATCCCGCAATGGTCGCCGCTTGATCAATACTGACCCCCTCTTTTTTCAACGCCAGCATGGCGCGCTTCAATCGGCAATGGCGTAAATACTCAAATACCGTGATGTGATAACTCTCACGAAAACGCCGCTGCAAGGTGCTTGGGCTCATATTGATGGATTGAGCCAACTGACTCATGGATAGATGGTCAGCCTCACCACTCTCCAGCCAGTCACGGACTTGTTGAATCCGATTTAGCCCCCGCAAGACCACTCTATTCCGTTGCTGGACTTGTTGCTCCAGTGAACTAAAAGCTTCAATAATCAAGCCGATGCATTGCGTTTCACAGCGCAAACGCGCCAGCGGGGTGTTGTAAGGGGGGGCGCTGGCAATTTGCTGGGCGATAGCCCGCGCCTGCACCGAGGGCTGCCATAAATGGATCGCCAGATGCTGCTGAGTAAAGTTGTAGAGTGTGTCCCACGCGCCATCCTGTGGCAGCAAATCGCCATACAGCCACTCGCGGTCAAAAGTCAGTGTTAGGGTGCGCTCGTGACTGTTATTTTTGCCGTGGCGGGTAAAGAGGGTGCTTTCGGTGAGTGATACCAGCGAGGCATCGCCTTTTTCCTGCAAATGCAGTTGCTTACCCCCAAAGGAGATATGTGCGCTGCCATTGACTACAATCGCCAGTTTTAGCGCCGGATTGAGCTGATTTTGTGTCTTGATGTCATAGAGATTGGTGACATTAGCGGTATGTAAAATGAGATGTGGATTGAGGCGCAATACCTGAAAATCGCCAAATAACACCGGGTCAGTGGGCAATGACTTCGCCCCGCTCAACTGATAGTCGCTGGCGACCAAATTCGATTGCTGCATAATTTGGTCACGATAAATCGGTTTGGATGAGGGGGAGACATTGCGTAACTTATTTTTCTTCACTGCCGGCATGATGGCTCTCCACTGACATTGACATGATGACTCGATTGACCTGATGGCAACATTGACTTTACAACAAACAGCTTTGCCGTTTAAACAAACCTTTTCTTTGATTGCAAATGTAACAATTGGCAGCATGAATTGATAATGAAAATAATTATCAATCTTGTTCGTTTTTGCTGCCCCATGAATAGATTGGTAGAGATTTTCCTCTGCTGACATTTGCTGTGGGCTTTTGCATCGGGGAAAGTTTAATGAACGTAAAATGGCAAGGGCGCTCGCTAACGACCTTAGCGAGTCTGATCAGCATTTGTCTCTCAACACCACTCTGGGCGCAAACTCAAGTCACCAGCCAAACGGCATCTGACACCGCGCCAGCTCAATCGTCACCCACGGCAGCGCCGCAGGAAACCGACTCTGCGACAACAACGACGGCCGCTGATAATAAGGCCACCACGGGCGATACGCTAGTGGTGACCGCTCAGCAGCAAGTCCGTCAAGCACTGGGTGCCTCGACGATCACCGCAGAAGATATTCGCAAACGCCCTCCGGCGAATGATCTGTCGGAAATTATCCGCACCATGCCCGGCGTGAATCTCTCAGGTAACTCTGCCAGCGGCCAGCGCGGCAATAATCGCCAAATTGATATTCGTGGCATGGGGCCGGAAAACACCCTGATTATGGTCGATGGGATGCCGATTTCGAGCCGAAATGCGGTGCGCTATGGCTGGCGTGGCGAACGTGATACCCGTGGTGATACCAACTGGGTTCCGGCGAATATGGTTGAAAAAATCGAAGTGCTACGTGGGCCGGCAGCCGCGCGTTACGGCAACGGGGCGGCGGGTGGCGTGGTGAACATTATCACTAAACAGCCGGACAAAGAGCTGCACGGTAGCTGGAATGCTTACATGAATAAGCCACAGCACAGCGAAGAGGGGGCGACTCGTCGTACCGACTTCAGCTTGATGGGACCGCTAAGTGATTCCGTCAGTTTCCGCTTATACGGCGGCTACAATAAAACGGATGCCGATGACTGGGATATCAACTTAGGCCATGAATCAGCCCGAACCGGTAATCAGGTGGGCACCTTGCCAGCGGGCCGTGAAGGGGTACGCAATAAAGATATCAATGGCTTATTGCGTTGGGACTTCGCCAAGGGCCAATCACTGGAGTTTGAGGCGGGTTATAGCCGTCAGGGCAACATTTATGCCGGTGATACACAAAACACCAACAGTAACGCCATTGTTCGCAGCCTATACGGCGCTGAAACTAACCGCATGTACCGCGAAAACTTCTCGGTAACCCACCGTGGTTTTTGGGATAACGGCGTGAGTTCAACCTCTTATATCCAGTATGAAGAGACCCGCAACTCGCGGATCAATGAAGGACTGGCGGGCGGGACGGAGGGCATATTCTCCAATAACAATTTCAGCACCATCACACTGGATAATTATCTGGCTCACTCCGAAGTTAACGTGCCATTTGAATGGGGCGTCAATCAGGTACTGACGGTGGGCGCGGAGTGGAATGATCAGAAAATGAATGATCCCACCTCCAACACCCAAACCACCACCGAGGGCGGCAATGTGAGCGGCCTGACCGGAACCGGGCGCGATACCCGCACTTCGGCGCAAATCGCCTCGCTGTTTGTCGAAGATAACATCGAGCTGACTGATACCACGATGCTCACCCCAGCACTGCGTTTTGATCATCACAGTACCGCAGGCAGCAACTGGAGCCCTGGGCTGAACTTGTCGCAGGAACTGGGTGATTACTTCACCATGAAAATGGGGATTGCCCGCTCCTATAAAGCGCCCAACCTCTACCAAACTAACCCTAACTACTTGTTATATAGCCGTGGTCAGGGCTGCTATGGCGGTGGCGGTAGCTGCTACCTGATGGGGAATGACTCACTGTCAACGGAAACCAGTGTCAACAAAGAGATTGGTTTTGAGTTCCATAACAATGACGGCATTATTGCCGGTGTCACTTATTTCCGTAATGACTACCGCAATAAAATTGAGCCGGGTCTGGTCTCTTTGGGCACCGCCAGCGGTGGGAGCGGCGCGTATGCTAACTCCGATATTTTCCAGTGGGAAAACGTGCCTAAGGCGTTGGTTGAAGGGCTAGAAGGTAACCTGACTGTGCCTGTGACCGAAACGGTACAGTGGAGCAGCAATCTGACCTATATGCTTGAATCGAAGAATAAAACCACTGGCGATTACTTATCGATCACCCCAGAGTTTACCTTGAACAGCTCAGTGAGCTGGCAGGCCACGGAAGATTTCTCACTGCTCTCAACCGTGACGTGGTATGGCCGCCAGAAACCGAAGAAATATGACTATCAGGGGCTGCCAGTCACAGGCACGGCGCTTAATGAAGTCAGCCCGTATGCCATCTTTGGCTTGAGTGGCAGCTACACCGTGACCAAGAATGTCAGCGTGACCACTGGGATTGAAAACCTGTTCGACAAACGCCAGTTCCGTGCGGGGAATGCCCAGAGTGTCGCGGGTATCGCCGGCGCTGGGGCGGCAACCTACAATGAGCCGGGGCGGACATTCTTTGTGAGCTTGAATACCCAATTCTAAATCCCCTGCATACTTGGGGCCGCAGGGGGGTTAGTGCCTACCTGCAACCCCAATTATTTTGGGCATTGGGTTTTCGTCAAAACAGAAACAGTCATTATCGGCTGTTTCTGTTTCATTTATCGCCATAATATCTTCTATTCGTCACTCCTCGCCCTAAAAGTCCAACCGAAAGCACGAGATACTGAGAGAGAGATGGTATCCATTCATTAGCTATGGTTATTATGTGGATCCGTTTTGCTGATAAAACACTGTTGCGACGGGCGAGTTGAGAGCGGTTATCAATAGTTCAGGTGAATGCTCTGCGCACAACGATTCAGCAAAAATTTAATGTTGCTTTTATGTGAACGAATTAACACTGAGTTCAAATACTGGTATGCTGGCTGAGCGAAACTGGGCGTCTTACCCTACACTTACTGCCTCAGTGATGATGGCTGGTGGCAACAGATAGCCTGGCAAAATATATGATAATTAAAGCGAGGAGAGAGTCGTGCTAGAAGAATACCGTAAGCACGTAGCCGAGCGTGCTGCTGAGGGTATCGTCCCCAAGCCATTAGATGCATCACAAATGGCCGCGCTGGTTGAATCATTAAAAAATCCGCCTGCGGGCGAAGAAGAATTTCTACTCGATCTGCTGATCAACCGTGTACCACCCGGTGTTGATGAAGCAGCCTACGTAAAAGCCGGTTTTCTAGCGGCCATCGCCAAGGGCGAAGCCCACTCACCACTGATTAATGCTGAAAAAGCGATTGAACTGCTTGGCACCATGCAGGGCGGCTATAATATTCATCCGCTGATTGATGCATTGGATAATGAAAAGCTGGCTCCGATTGCGGGCAAAGCGCTGTCTCACACTTTGCTGATGTTTGATAACTTCTACGACGTGGAGGAGAAAGCCAAAGCAGGTAACCCCCATGCCAAGAAAGTGATGCAATCTTGGGCCGATGCCGAATGGTATCTCTCCCGCCCTGCACTGGCAGAGAAAATCACGGTTACCGTCTTTAAAGTGACCGGTGAGACCAACACCGATGACTTGTCTCCGGCTCCTGATGCTTGGTCGCGCCCTGATATCCCACTGCATGCGCTGGCGATGCTGAAAAATGCCCGTGAAGGCATTCACCCTGATAAGCCGGGCAGTGTTGGTCCAATCAAACAGATTGAAGAGCTGAACAAAATTGGCTTCCCGCTGGCTTATGTCGGTGACGTGGTCGGCACCGGCTCCTCCCGTAAGTCTGCCACCAACTCCGTGCTGTGGTTTATGGGCGACGACATCCCTTACGTGCCGAATAAGCGCGGCGGCGGTGTGGTACTGGGCAGCAAAATTGCGCCTATCTTCTTTAACACCATGGAAGATGCGGGTGCACTGCCGATCGAAGTGGATGTTGCTAACCTGAATATGGGCGACGTGATTGATATCTTCCCGTATCTGGGGGAAGTTCGCCGCCATGATACCGGGGAGATTTTAGCCACCTTCGAGCTGAAAACTGACGTGCTGCTGGATGAAGTCCGTGCCGGTGGTCGTATTCCGCTGATCGTGGGTCGTGGCTTGACCACCAAAGCCCGCGAATCACTGGGTCTGCCCGTGAGCGAAGTGTTCCGCGTGGCGAAGCCGGTTGCCAAAAGCAACAAAGGCTTCTCATTGGCACAGAAAATGGTCGGTCGCGCTTGCGGCGTCACTGGCGTGCGTCCGGGTGAGTATTGCGAACCTAAAATGACCTCGGTCGGTTCACAAGATACCACTGGCCCGATGACCCGTGATGAGCTGAAAGACTTGGCGTGTCTGGGCTTCTCGGCTGATTTGGTGATGCAGTCATTCTGTCATACGGCGGCCTATCCTAAGCCAGTTGACGTGACCACCCATCACACACTGCCTGACTTCATTATGAACCGTGGCGGTGTATCGCTGCGTCCGGGCGATGGCATCATCCACTCATGGCTGAACCGTATGCTGTTGCCGGATACTGTTGGTACTGGCGGTGACTCCCATACCCGCTTCCCGATTGGTATCTCCTTCCCGGCGGGTTCTGGCTTGGTGGCCTTTGCGGCCGCAACAGGTGTGATGCCTCTAGACATGCCTGAGTCCGTGCTGGTGCGCTTTAAAGGTGAAATGCAACCGGGTATCACCCTGCGTGATCTGGTTCATGCCATCCCTTACTACGCCATTCAGGAAGGTTTGCTGACGGTTGAGAAGCAGGGCAAGAAGAATATCTTCTCTGGCCGAATTCTGGAGATCGAAGGTCTGCCAGAGCTGAAAGTTGAGCAAGCATTCGAGCTGGCGGATGCCTCCGCAGAACGTTCTGCGGCCGGTTGTACCATCAAACTGGATAAAGCGCCGATTACCGAATACCTGCAATCCAACGTGGTGCTGCTGAAGTGGATGATTGCTGAAGGCTACGGCGATCGCCGGACACTGGAGCGCCGCATCAATGGCATGGAGAGCTGGCTGGCGAACCCGAATCTGCTGGAAGGTGATGCCGACGCCGAGTACGCCGCCGTGATCGAAATCGATCTGGCTGATATCACTCAACCGATCCTGTGTGCGCCAAACGATCCTGATGATGCTCGCCTGTTATCTGATGTTGCCAACAGCAAAATTGATGAAGTCTTTATCGGCTCTTGCATGACCAACATTGGTCACTTCCGTGCGGCAGGTAAGCTGCTGAATCAGCATAAAGGTCAGTTGCCAACCCGCTTGTGGGTGGCACCGCCGACTAAAATGGATGCCGCGCAACTGACCGAAGAGGGCTACTACAGCATCTTTGGCAACAGTGGTGCGCGCATTGAGATCCCCGGCTGTTCACTCTGCATGGGTAACCAAGCGCGAGTGGCTGACGGTGCGACGGTGGTTTCTACCTCCACCCGTAACTTCCCGAACCGCTTGGGAACGGGGGCAAATGTTTATCTCGCTTCGGCTGAACTGGCCGCGATAGCCTCGCTGCTTGGGCGTCTGCCGACACCTGATGAATACCAAACTTATATGGCTCAGGTTGATAAGACCGCTGAGGATACTTATCGCTACCTGAACTTTGATCAGTTGAGCCAATATACTGAAAAAGCTGACGGCGTTATCTTCCAAACCGCCGTGTAAAAATATATATTCCGCACCAGCTAAACAAACGGGAGGCCAGTGGCCTCCCGTTTCTATTTTAAAACCACGATCGATTGAAATTTTGCAGCTATTTACCGGCTTTGCGAGTTTGCGCCAAGTGAGGCTGCTAATAACGTTTAAACTAATAATATGCCCTTCTGACTTGAGGCCGCTGCGGTGTTAGCGCCCCAATGACTTTGGGTATATTGATATCAGGAGGGCGTGCTATGGACTATGAATTCTTGCGTGATTTGACCGGGCAAGTGCTCGTCAGATTCTCGATGGGGCATGAAGTGATCGGCCATTGGCTCAATGAAGAGATCAAAGGCGATCTGGCAAAACTGGATCAAATTGAAGCTGCCGCCACTGAAGTGAAAGGCAGTGAGCGCCAGTGGCAACTGACGGGTCATGAATACACACTGTGGTTGGATGGTGAAGAGGTGATGGTGCGGGCCAACCAACTGGATCTTGACGGCGATGAGATGGAAGAGGGCATGAATTACTACGATGAAGAGAGCCTTTGCCTGTGCGGCCTAGAGGATTTTCTGCTGGTACTCAAAGGCTACCGAGCTTTCATCTTGCACTCATAGACGATGATTTAAGGTTGATTGCGGCTGGCAGACCAGCATAACAGTGAACCGACCACCACCATGGCAACCCCCGGCCAGAACGCGGCTGACGGTAGGGTATTGAGCCACAAACTGGCGATCAGTATCGATAATAGCGGTGTGAAGTAAGAGAGGGCAGCAACCAGAGTGGCGTTGCCTTTTTTCATGGCAATATCCCAGCACACATAGGCCAACGCGGTATTGGCTCCCATCAGCAGCAGCTCAAAAATGGCGCGCTGAGTAAAATGCAACTTGCCGGGTGTCAGCATAAAGAACATCAACCACAAACAGAGGGCGCTGGCGAGTAAAAACAGTGGCAGCGCTCCCGGCCCTCGGCTGTACAAACGCACTAAATTGGAATAGGCCGCCCAAGTCAATGCGGCGATCAGTGCCAAACTATAGGCCAGTGGGTTACTGCGGACATTGGTGCTCAATGTGTTGATATCCAGCCCATTTCCGCCACTCACCACCCAGATGACGCCGAAGAGCGCAAGAGCCGCCCCCAACCAGAGCCACCAACGCGCGCGCAGTTTGAGCAACGGAACCGCTAAGAGCAGTGTCAAGCTGGGCCATAAATAGTTAATCAGGCCAATCTCAAGGGTCTGCTGACGATCATTGGCCATGCCAATCGCCAGTGCGAAGGCCACCATATAGACCATAAACAGCGCCCCACAACCATACAGATAAGCGGGATGTTGCCCGCGCAAAGTTGGCTTACCCGCCACCAGCCACACCAACACCCCGCTGACCGTATAAATGGCCGCTCCCGCGCCAAATGGCCCCAGAGTTTCAGCTAGCCCGCGCGTCAAGGCAACGCTCATGCTCCAGAGCAAAATCGCAATAATGCCATACAGAGTAGGGAGGCGGTTCATGGGCAGGCATCATCCTTGTGCAGTGTCAGGCAGAAAAATTGGATCTCCTTATACCTCGTCAATCAGGATGATGGGAATAGCCAGAGATCAATTATTAGCACGTTAACCCTGTGACCTCGGTCTTTCTACAGGGAGATTGATATTTTTTAGTTGGGCGCTAATCATAAATAGTCGAAATAATAAGCGTTTGAGATAACTAATCAGCCAATCCACGATAAAAAATCCACCTTGAATTGCGTAGGCTCGTCAGTGAGTTGTTCTCTCTGGCTAATGTGTTATTTGCCTGTCAGATAACACATTAGCCGATACCCCGGCGCAGCACCAGGAAGGTGATTTTATGGAAGGATTTGCTTATCGAACCCGACGTATAGCCAGTTGGCTACTGATTTATCTTACCGCACTGCAACCCCTACATCCGGCTATCGCCGCTAGCCCAACATCAGCGTCTCCGCCAGTGATTTCTATCTACGCGCCTAATGCGAATGGCGTTTCCTATACTCCCTATAGCGAACTGAATATCGGCGCTGACGGTTTAGTACTCAATAATGCCACCCAGGCGGGGCAGTCAGTGTTAGCAGGTCAGTTACCCGCCAATCCCCATTTTAATGGCAAAAGTGCCACATTAATTATCAATGAGGTTATCAGCAACAAGCCCACGACGCTGGCAGGCAAGTTGGAGATCTTTGGTCAGAAAGCCGATGTGATTATCGCCAACCCCAACGGTTTGAATTGCAATGGCTGTCGTTTTATCAACGCCAGTGGCATCACCTTAACCACTGGCACCCCGGTATTGAACTCACAGGGTGATTTAGAACGGTTCAATGTGATGGGTGGAATCATCACCGTGGGGGATAAAGGGTTCGATGGTCAGTCACAAGATTACAGTCAATTGATCAGTCGCTCTCTGGCGCTGGAGGGGGAAGTTCGAGCTAATCAGCTTGATGTTATTTTGGGGGTGAATCAGGTCGATTATCAACATGGCCGTATTCAACCACAAACCGCCACGGGGGTAGCCCCAGTACTGGCAGTGGACACCAAAAATCTGGGCGGCATGTATGCCAACCGCATCCGACTGGTCATCACGGAAAAAGAGGTTGCAGCCAATCTCAATAATATCGTCAGCCAGCAAGGGGATATTTCGATTGATGCGGCGGGTGATCTCACCTTAGGCCATATCACGGCGAAAAAAGATCTTAATGTGATTGGCAAAAATACCGTCGTTACTGTGGGCAGCAAATTACGCAGTGGCCGCGACATTACCTTGGCAAATACCAAACTTTATAATTATGGTGAGGTGAAAGCCGAACGCGATATGCGCCTGTTCAGTGATCAGGTTCGTAATACCGGACCCTCGGCTAAACTGCACGCTAATAACCAGATGTGGATACAGAAAGATGCCGAAGGGAATAAAAACTCGTTAGTTTTCAATAGCTCTGGCAGTATTAGAACTGGTGTCGGTGATTTAATTATTCGCACTGATAAATTGGAGAATACTCGCCAGTTCTTTAATGCAGATTGGGAGGAATTAACGCCAGACTCGACCAGTGCTAACGTTTATGACAATGAGGATTATCGTTATCACCCAGTCATAAAAACAGTCAACTTGTCTGAAGATCAACTCCCCTATGACTTCCCGAGAAAATGGTTTGGTACGACAGACTTTAGAGTTATTCATAAATTAGCACAATGGAGCTTGTATAAAGTTAATACCGAGAAAAGCCTGTATCAAGTCACTGCCGATGCACCCGCTGCCACCCTCTATTCAGGAGGGAACCTGTATATTAATGCCAACCAGCTAACCAATAAAGTAAGCAATATCGGTGCAGACAAAGATATCTTCCTTACTGGAGATAACTTCTTAAATAGCAGCCACAGCAGTTGGATAAAGGATGAGTTTATTGATTATGAGGTGCAAGGAGGCATGCATAATCGAGATAGGGCCATGGAGCATGAATGGTATACCGTATGGACTGAAGCTGAGAAATACCCTGCAGCTATCACTGCTCAGGGGAATGTCGTGCTGGATTTTAATAACCAGATCCATTTAGATGCGGGTTGGCCGAAAAACGAAGAAGACTCTGATATCAGCTTTTGGTTAAAACAACAGACACAACCTATCTTGCACGGTAATAATATCCTGCTACATGGTAATCGTATCATCAGTAATGACCTGATACATGCACGGGGTGATCTCACCTTTATTGCTGAGGATACGATTGATTTAAATAGCAGTACGCTGCGAGGTAGAGATATCTCTCTTACCGCACTTAATGATATTAATGCGATAAACAGTGAGGTTGCCGGGCGAGATATTTTGGTATCTAGTCGACAAGGTCATATTGAGTTCAAGCCGATAGATGATATCCCGCACTATTTTCAACCTGATTACCAGCGGGTCATTAGCCAGATTAATGCCCGCGGTGATTTTACCGCGATTGCCGGTAAAAATATTAATCTAACAGATACCTTACTGCATCCCGCCCGTAATATTAGCCTGTTGGCCAATCAGGATATCAATATAGCTCACACTGATAGCCTGATAACATTAGCTCTTTTAAGTAAGATTTTTACCCGAGCAGAAAATATAGAGCTGTTTAATCAATTATTCTCTTTGCCCGGCCAGTTAAAAAGTCACGGAAATATGACTTTTAATGCCGGCAATAACCTGTCGCTGCGAGGCGTCACTCTGGATGCGGGGCAAGATGTTAATCTTCATGCTGCCCGCGACATTAATCTGTCACCACGCAATATCCCGTGGATGGCTACATTACTATCAGAGAAACACAAGACAATAGATAGTATATTCTACCCACATGATGATATTTCCTTGGCTTTCTCCGTTTCACATATACCTGAACTGAATGCTCAGATTAATGCCAACGGCAATATCTTAATCAATGCGGGCCGCGATATTTTGGCTCAAGCCAGCACTATCACGGCGGATAACAATATCACTTTGCTGGCCGGTCAGAACATCCAACTGCCCGCCTTACCTTATCCGGCGGTGACGCCACGTCAGGATCGCCAGATGGTCACCCGCGTACAGGCAGGGGAAAACCTTAGCGCAGCAGCCAATAGCCAGCTCCTTGGCTACGGCGCAGAACTCTTCTCTGGCGGTGACATGACGCTCACGTCGGGCGGCAATATGCGCTTTGAGTCACTGCTCAACGAAGAGCATCATGGCGGCGGCGATAATTTCAGCTATCGAAAGCTCCAGCAACCGACGCAACTGAACAGCGGCGGTGTGCTGACACTGATTTCAAACGGCAGTATTCTGTTTCAGGCCACCCAACTGGCCGCTAAAAGCCTGATGGATATCGCCGCTGAAGGGGGCTACTTATTTGCTCAGGCAATGGAAGAGACCAGCCATGCCGAAGAGCGCTGGACCACCCGTAAATGGTATGGGCGGAAAAAGTCGCATCATAATGTCAGCCACTCCAGCATCAATAAAGTCACCGAATTCACTGCTGACGGAGATATCAGCCTGCTAAGCCGTGATGACAGCACCTATCAAGCCAGTAAAATCGCGGCAGGGCAGAATGCCAAACTCACCAGCACTCACGGCAAAGTGATTTTCGAAGCGGTTAAAGATAGCGCGTTTGAACAAAAAACCACGCTGGCAAAGGGTTTTTACATCAAGCAGACCGACAGCGGCTATCAGCAGGGCAAGTGGGTGCTGCCCACGATTCATACCGGCGGTGAATTAACGGTCAATGCCACGCAGGGTATCAGTGCCGACGTCAAGGCAAAAAATAGCCAATCTATTCAGGCGGCGATTAGCGCACTGGCAGTGATCCCCGGTAATGAATGGTTGAAAGACCTGCATCTGCGGGATGATGTGCAGTGGCAAAAAGTGATGGATGCCTATCACGCTTGGGATCACCAAAGTGAGCGGCTGAATCCGGTGGTGGCCGCAGTGATAGGCATTGGCGTGGCCGTCGCCACTGCGGGATCGGGGCTGGTTGCCACCGCCAACAGTGCGGTGGGCGGCGGTGTCGCGGGCGGCGCAGTGACCGGGGGGATCTCCGCACTGGCATCGCAGGCGGCGGTCTCTCTGGTGGATAATCAGGGGGATATCTCCAAAACCTTCAAAGATTTGGGCAGCAAATCCTCAGTGAAATCATTGGTCACCTCAATGGCCATTGGGGGCGCATTGAGCGGGTTTGATGTGTTGATGGGCTGGGAGAGCGCCGCCGAGGGGGCGAGTGCGGCTAAATTGCCGCGCCTGAGTCATGGCGACTGGAGCAAGGTCGCACAGCGGGTCGCGGGTCAATCTCTCCTCAGTTCCAGCCTCAATACCGGTATTAATGGCGGCAGTTTTAAAGATAATCTGACCCTCGCGCTCCTTGCCAACCTTGGCGGCCAGTTACATGCTGAAGGGGCCAATCTGATTGGTAATAATGGCGCAGTTTTGGGCGCACCCGGCAAAGCGATCAGCCACGCCATTATAGCGGGTATTGCCGCTGAAATCGGCGGCGGCAGTGCCAAAGGTGCTGCGGCAGGCGCACTGGCCGCGGAGCTGGCCGGGGTGGTTATGGGGGATAACTTTATTGGTGCGCAGGAGTGGCAGGCGAAATCTGAGCGGCAGGCTCAGCTAGCCCGCTTCTTCGGTGGTGTCGCAGGGGCGGTATTTACAGGCAAATCTGAAGGTGCCTACAGTGGTGCCCATGCGGCCGAAACCACATTTCGTTATAACTACCTCAGTCACCACCAACAAAAACTGATGAAAGCCGAGATGGATGCTGCCAGCACATTGGCAGAGAAGGGCAAAGTTTTCATTGATTGGGGGCTGACCAGTGCGACACAAGATGGCGCTTTTGCGGCAGGGATTGTCGCCAGTGTGCCGGAGGGACTCTACGACAGTGCCGTGGAATTGTTGGGGATGCTAAAAGAGCCTCAGCAAGCAATCACCGCATTGAGGGAACTGGCTAACAGTGGTGATATCATTGGTACTGTGGCGTAAAGTGTCAAACAGGAGTGGCTGGCCCGGATTAATCGAATGGAGGCGCACTATCAGCGGGCTGGCGCCAGTGCTGCCTATGAATCAGGTGTTGAAGCCGGTAAGCTGCTGTTTGAATTTGGCGGCTACGCTGTTGGTGTTGGCGGGCTAGCGAAAGGCGGCGTACGCTTTGCCAGCAAGCAGGTTGATAAGTTTAGAGTTAAAGGGACGACCGTTGTTATTGCTGAATATGGCCCATTGAATAAAGGGCCTCTGACAGAACAAATTGCAGGAACATTCAGAAGTGGTAGTTACAAAGAAAATATTACTACTGAGCCTACAACATTATATCGAGTGTATGGTGGAAACTCTGGGGAATTGGGAGCCTATTGGACTAGAGTTAAGCCTACAGGACCAGTCCAATCAGTTATTGATAGTGCTTTAGATCCGAAGTGGGGAAATACAGCAACTAAAGTTGTTGAAATAAAAATGCCTGCTGGAGTTAAATTTTATGAGGGAACGGCTGCACAACAATCAGGTCTGGTTGGTGGAGGTAATCAAGTTTATATTTCTGGAAAGGTGGATCCATCATGGATAGTAAAATAATGTCTTCCTATATATGGGAAGAAATTAATTCGTTCCAGTCTATCGGTGAATTTAATCGATTCCAAGATTGGCTCAACCTCCAACTCAATGACGGGGTTATAACAGAAATTCCAGTAACAGCATATTATGCTAGTGAGAATTTTCATGAGCGTTGGTTTAAAAAACACTCTGGTGAAATTTGGCGTTTAGTTGACCCCGATTTTCCTTTTCTTGGCTATTGGGGGCCAGTTAGATAAAAGGATACTTCACCTATTATCCAGTAATGCCTGGCTTTGCCGGGCATTATCTTAACGGTGAGGAACTAAGTTCTGGGGGATCTACAGCCGGAGTAGCGAAAGGTATTTGGTCGCTGGGACGGTAAAAAATCATTCTGACCTTATCTCTACATTCAGCTCTTCTAGCTTGGTGTTAAACAAAAAACGCCTTAAGCTCAAAACCTTCAAAGATTTGGGCAGCAAATCCTCAGTGAAATCATTGGTCACCTCAATGGCCATTGGGGGCGCATTGAGCGGGTTTGATGTGTTGATGGGCTGGGAGAGCGCCGCCGAAGGGGCGAGCGCGGCTAAATTGCCGCGCCTGAGTCACGGCGACTGGAGCAAAGTTGCCCAGCGAGTCGCGGGCCAATCTCTGCTCAGTTCCAGCCTCAATACCGGTATTAATGGCGGCAGTTTTAAAGATAATCTGACCCTCGCGCTCCTCGCCAACCTCGGCGGCCAGTTACATGCCGAAGGGGCCAATTTGATTGGTAATAATGGCGCAGTTTTGGGCGCACCCGGCAAAGCGGTTAGCCATGCCATTATAGCGGGTATTGCCGCTGAAATCGGCGGTGGCAGTGCCAAAGGTGCCGCGGCAGGCGCACTGGCAGCAGAGCTGGCCGGGGTGGTTATGGGGGATAACTTTATTGGTGCGCAGGAGTGGCAGGCGAAATCTGAGCGGCAGGCTCAGCTATCCCGCTTCTTCGGTGGTGTAGCAGGGGCGGTATTTACAGGCAAATCTGAAGGTGCCTACAGTGGTGCCCATGCGGCCGAAACCACTTTTCGTTATAACTACCTCAGTCACCACCAACAAAACCTGATGAAAGCCGAGATGGATGCTGCCAGCACATTGGCAGAGAAGGGCAAAGTTTTCATTGGTTGGGGGCTGACCAGCGCGACACAAGATGGCGCTTTTGCGGCAGGGATTGTCGCCAGTGTGCCGGAGGGACTCTACGACAGTGCCGTGGAATTGTTGGGGATGCTAAAAGAGCCTCAGCAAGCAATCACCGCATTGAGGGAACTGGCTAACAGTGGTGATATCATTGGTACTGTGGCGCAAAGTGTTAAGCAGGAGTGGCTGGCACGAATTAATAGAATGGAGGCGCACTATCAGCAGGCTGGTGCCAGTGGTGCCTATGATTCAGGTGTTGAAGCCGGTAAGCTGCTGTTTGAGTTTGGTGGTTATGCTGTTGGTGTTGGCGGGTTAGCGAAAGGGGGCGTGCGCTTTGCCAGCGGGCGGGCTGAGAAGTTTAGAGTTAAAGGCTCATCCTCTTCTATCCTTGATGATGTTTCTGCAAAAACACCAACAGGAGCAAAAGGTAATCCATTGGTTGTTCCCGATGGGCTTAATAAGCCAACGACTATTGGTGGTCGATATTTCTCAGGGCACGCGCTTGATCGTATGCAAAAGCAAGGAATTACACCGAGCGTTGTAGAGAATGCCATTAGCCCACAAAATGCAGTAAAAGGGAAAATACCGGGAACAACTGCATATCACGATAAAAAAAACAATGTCACAGTTATCACTAATACTGAGACTGGACGAGTAGTGACAGTAGACTTTGGGATAATAAAGCAATGAGTAAGAATATAAAAAATACGTTATCTGATTATGACATAAGGCAATTATCTTTGATGAAAAATATTATTGTTAGCTATGAGTCAAATAAAATATCTTTAGCGGACCTCATAGACAAGCTCAGAGGACTGCTCGATTGCTTGCAGTCTGTAGATGCATCATGGGTGCAATCTTTTCATGATAGTTGGTTCACCTTGGAGCAAGTATATGCTGTGGCTTTAGATCAAGGTGACACACTAGATAATTATTCTGAGTATATTGATGAGTCTATATTAAATTTAAAGATATTATTAAATATGTAAACATATTCCGAGCCTCTTTACCCGCACCCTAAAAGTTGAACCCAACTGATTAAGGTGCGGTTTTTTATGGTTATGGGGTTGAAAGATAATCTACGGCTCCTTCTCTCCTCAGTTCCAGCCTCAACGGTGGCAGTTTTAAAGATAATCTGACCCTCGCGCTCCTTGCCAACCTTGGCGGCCAGTTACATGCTGAAGGGGCCAATCTGATTGGTAATAATGGCGCAGTTTTGGGCGCACCCGGCAAAGCGATCAGCCACGCCATTATAGCGGGTATTGCCGCTGAAATCGGCGGCGGCAGTGCCAACGGTGCCGCAGCAGGGGCACTGGCAGCGGAGCTGGCCGGGGTGGTGATGGGGGATAACTTTATTGGTGCGCAGGAGTGGCAGGCGAAATCTGAGCGGCAGGCTCAGCTAGCCCGCTTCTTCGGTGGTGTAGCAGGGGCGGTATTTACAGGCAAATCTGAAGGTGCCTACAGTGGTGCCAATGCTGCCGAAACCACTTTTCGTTATAACTACCTCAGCCACCACCAACAAAAACTGATGAAAGCCGAGATGGATGCTGCCAGCACATTGGCAGAGAAGGGCAAAGTTTTCATTGGTTGGGGGCTGACCAGCGCGACACAAGATGGCGCTTTTGCGGCAGGGATTGTCGCCAGTGTGCCGGAAGGACTCTACGACAGCACCGTCGAATTGTTGGGGATGCTAGAAGAGCCTCAACAAGCGATCAGCGCATTGAGAGAACTGGCTAACAGTGATGATATCATTGGCACCGTGGCGCAAAGTGTTAAGCAGGAGTGGCTGGCACGAATTAATAGAATGGAGGCGTGGTGCCAGTGGTGCCTATGAATCAGGTGTTGAAGCCGGTAAGCTGCTGTTTGAGTTTGGGGGTTATGCTGTTGGTGTTGGCGGGCTAGCGAAAGGCGGCGTACGCTTTGCCAGCGGGCAGGCGAAGTGGTTTGAGACTAAAGGGACCACAGGTGGTAAATCTATAGCATTTGATGGTGAGTTCTATTCAGTTGATGGGCTGAAATTCAGCAAAAATTATTATGATCGTTTGTGGAGTCAGGGGCGCCCAGCTCCATTTTTACAAGCTAAAGAGGTTTTAAATAGCAATCCAAAGATAATACCAGACCCTAAGGGGGCACCAGGGTATTTCAAATATGAAGGAGCTGGGTTAGAAATGATCTACAATCCAACAACTGGGCAAGTCGGCCATATTCAACCCATAAAAATTAAGTGAGGATTCTATGGACCTTTGGCCTATTCTCGAAGATGAGCTTGAGCGTTATAGGACATGTATGTCATCTATTCGTCAATGCTTAATAAAATATGAAAATTTATGTGCCGAATTAATAGTGCGAATTGCTAGCAAAGAGTTTGATAGTTGCCAAAGTGATTTTGATGAGTTGTTTGATATTCAAGGTAAGTTAGCAACGGCAAAGTATAAATATGAATTCCAGCTCAGCACGAAACTCCAGGATTTTGTTTATTATATGGATCGTGATGACTTATATTCACGTAGGTTTTGGCACAAAAAATTTCAAGAGGGCCAAACATGGCCTAAAGAATAAACTCGTAGTCCCTGCTTTATCTGAGTACCTCGATTGGACATAATCTGTGCATCAAACGGCCCAAGTGGGCCGTTTATATCGTGATTCTAATAAATCGCTTAGCCAAACCACATCACATTTCTGGCACGTTACGGCCATAGTAGATTTCCTGCATCTCTTTGTATAACAGGCGGGTAATGCGCTCTCGCTCTTCTGTGCTCAGCTCTTCTGGCTTGGCATTAAACAGATAATGCTTCAAATCGAAATCTTTCAGCATCATCTTGGTATGGAAGATATTTTCCTGATAAACATTCACATCCATCATGTGATACAGCGACTTCATATCGTCAGACATAAAGTTCTGAATCGAGTTTATTTTATGATCGATAAAGTGCTTAACCCCATTGATATCACGCGTAAAACCGCGCACTCGGTAATCCATGGTAACGATGTCGGACTCTAGCTGATGAATAAGGTAATTCAGAGCTTTCAGCGGTGAAATCACCCCGCAGGTAGAGACTTCGATATCTGCACGGAAAGTGCATAGCCCTGCTTCAGGGTGGCTTTCTGGATAGGTGTGGACACAGATATGGCTCTTGTCCAGATGGGCGACCACCGCATTGGGCAGCGGGCCGGGGTGTTCGGAGGTATCAACGTCGCGCGGATCGACAGGTTCTTCGCTGACCAGAATAGTGACACTGGCCCCCTGTGGATCGTAATCCTGCCGCGCAATATTCAATATATTGGCACCAATGATCGAGCAGGTTTCGCTCAAGATCTCGGTCAAGCGGTTGGCGTTGTACTGTTCGTCAATGTAGGCGATATAGCCATCGCGATCGTCTGCGGTCTTGGCATAACAAATATCGTAAATACAAAAACTCAGGCTTTTCGTCAGGTTGTTGAAGCCGTGTAGTTTAAGCTTGGACAATTTAGTTCACCCCCTTATGGATTATCAACGTTTGATCGCCAAGGCGTCCAACAGATACTGCGGCAATGCAAAGCTGCCAACATGAATGGCTGGATTATAGTAGCGGCAGGTGAGGTCCGCGTCGGCAAAACGCTGTTGCAGTGTGGTCAGATCTAACTGACGTAGCGATGGATTCTGAGTCGCCCAAGCGAAAGTCATAATGCCACCGTAATAGGTGGGAATGGCGGCCTGATAAAAACTGACATCGCTGAAATAGTGACTAAGCTTATTGTGGCTGTCGACCGCTTCATCTTGTTGCAGGAAGCAAACGCCGTTTTGTGCCACAAAAATACCGCCGTCGTTTAGACTACGGGCGCACCCTTGGTAGAAAGCCGAGGTAAACAAACTTTCGCCGGGGCCGATGGGGTCGGTACAGTCAGAGATGATGACATCGAATTTTTCCGTGGTCTGGTTAACGAAGTTAACACCATCATCGATCACTAACTTGAAGCGGGGATCGTCATAAGCACCGGCACTGTGGTTTGGCAAGTACTGGCGGCAGAACTCGACGACACCGGCGTCAATTTCCACCATGGTAATTTGGTCGATATCTTTATGGCGGCTGACTTCACGTAGCATCGCGCCATCACCGCCGCCGATGATCAATACCTTCTTCGCCTGACCGTGGGCCAGCAAAGGGACGTGAGTCATCATTTCGTGATAGATAAACTCATCACGCTCGGTGGTTTGCACCACGCCATCTAACGCCATGACTCGGCCCAGCACTGGGTTCTCAAAAATCACCAGATCCTGATGCTCGGTTTTCTCGCGGTACAGCACATTTTCGACTGAAAAGTACTGACCGAAATTGGCATGTAATGTCTCATACCATAGTTCTTTCTGTGACATGTTCGGGGCTTCTCCTTCGCAGTAACAGCCATGAAAAATGGGGGGCAACATCATAGCCAACTCTGCCTGAGGTTGCACGGCGGAATTCCAGACTGAAAGGATAAAGGTGGGATCGCTAGTTAGCGTAGGCCAATAAACTTAAAGAGTCACGGGCCAGAGATTTGCATTTAATCGGAACTGGAATAGAGATGCCGCGCAGATCGCGATAGCTATCTTCACCTAAGGCTTTCATATTAAAGCTATTGTAGTTCCGTAAATCCCAGCGATTTTGTTGGGCAAAATAGACGATGGCGCGTTTGATTTCATTATTGGGCAGTTCGTTGTACCCGCAATCATTTTTCAGATAGACGAATACCGCAGTCAGATCGGCAAGATCTTCTGCTTCAGATTCACTTAATGCAGAACTGGCAGATGAGAATCCGCACAGAGTAAGCAGCAGCATAACTAACGTTGTTCTTTTCATCGCGGAAATAGGCTTGTTCATTGTTAACAGACGTTATCACACTGTGATGCGACAACGTAAACAATATTACATCGGGGATGATTCACCGGCTGATTGATTACACCTTGACCTTCCCGTTAGGGGAGGGTTTATGCTCGCCCATAATGCTGTTTTTGTGCCACTTAGGCACTCACCCGCGATAAATACTGACTTTTCATCAGCATTTATCGGCTATCACGAATGGAGACGACCATGCATCGCCGTGATTTTATTAAGTTAACGGCAGCTCTCGGAGCCGCCACTTCACTGCCTTTATGGAGCCGCGCGGCCTTGGCCGCAGATTTTTCACCCCTCCCTATCCCGCCACTGCTCCAACCGGACGCTGCGGGCAATATTGATCTGAATATCCAGACTGGCACTATGACTTGGCTACCTTCTGCCACCACCCAAACGTGGGGCTACAACGGCAATTTGCTGGGACCCGCCATTCGTTTGCAACGAGGTAAGCCGGTCACCATCAATATCACCAACTCCCTGCCGGAAGCGACGACGGTGCATTGGCACGGTCTGGAGATCCCCGGTGAAGTCGATGGTGGCCCGCAAGCACTGATTCCGCCCGGCACCAAACGTCAGATCGCCTTTACCGTCGAACAACCGGCCGCCACCTGTTGGTTCCACCCGCATACTCACGGTAAAACCGGCCATCAGGTGGCGATGGGGCTAGGCGGCTTGGTGCTGATTGATGACAGTGAAAGCGGAAAATTGCCCCTGCCAAAACAGTGGGGCGTGGATGATATTCCGGTGATTTTGCAGGATAAATTGCTGAGTAAAGCGGGGCAGATTGACTATCAGTTGGATGTCATGACTGCTGCCGTGGGTTGGTTTGGTGACCGGATGTTCACCAATGGCGCACGTTATCCGCAGCAAATTACCCCACGCGGTTGGGTGCGATTAAGGTTACTCAATGGCTGCAACGCCCGCTCACTGAATCTGGCGCTCAGCGATGGCCGCCCAATGTATGTGATTGGCAGTGATGGCGGATTACTGGCAGAGCCCGTCGCGGTACGGGAATTACCTATTTTGATGGGTGAGCGCTTCGAAGTGTTGGTGGATACCTCAGATGGCAAATCCCTCGATCTGGTCACGTTACCCGTGAAACAGATGGGCATGACATTAGCGCCGTTTGATCAACCACTCCCCGTGTTACGCATTCAACCCTCACTGGCGGCAGGGAGCAAAGTGCTGCCGGATGCGCTGGTCGTCATCCCTGCGCTAGCCGATGTTGCCGGTTTGCAGGAGCGCTGGTTCCAACTGATGATGGACCCGAAACTGGATATGCTGGGAATGCAGGCGCTGATGAGCCGCTATGGCATGCAAGCGATGGCGGGCATGAGCATGGATCACGGTGCCATGACGGACAGTGGCAGCATGGCGGGTATGGATCACGGCAATATGAAAGGCATGGATCATGGCGCGATGAAAGCCGCCCCCGCGTTTGATTTCAGCCACGCCAATATGATTAACGGCAAAGCATTTTCAATGAGCGAAGCGGCGTTTGATGCTAAACAGGGCAAATACGAGAAGTGGACGATTTCGGGTGAAGGCGACATGATGCTGCATCCATTCCATGTTCATGGTACGCAGTTCCGTATTTTGACAGAAAATGGCAAGCCGCCAGCGGAGCATCGCCGTGGCTGGAAAGATACTGTCCGAGTGGATGGAGCGCGCAGTGAAATATTAGTGCGCTTTAATCACTTGGCACCCGCCAGTACACCTTATATGGCGCACTGCCACCTGCTAGAACATGAAGATACCGGCATGATGCTGGGCTTTACTGTCAGTGCTTGAGTCAATCCCCGGTAAGGTTGCCGGGGATATTTATTGGTCAGTTGCGCCTCTTTTATAGCGCGAGGAGTTCAGCTAATGCGGGCTGAAGAATCTGATTTCCGCTCTTTTTATCTTGCTTGATGATGTAAGCCTGATAGTAGCTAAAGCCCTCTCTTGGAACCTCTTCAAACAACCATTCTGAACGTCGCAGCGCAAGCAACACCTTCACCGTCAACCATACTTTGTGGGTGAAAATGCAGATAATCACCACGCCTATGACCCTGAGTGCCAATAACCAATCAGGATCAACCTCGGATGTAAGATGGAGGGTTTGCTGTAGCGCTAAATAGATGAGTGCCGCCTGCATCACTATCTTGATGATCAGAAAACGCAAGAAGAAGGACGTTAAACGCGCCACACTGATAAAACAAGGATTCTTTAGCGATGAGCGGGTTTCCTGCACCGGTATACCCTGTACGTAAACCATCCATTGTGTTTTTTCAGCAATCAGATAGGCAGAGCCGGTTTCTGCTAAACGATGCAAAGATAAAGAGACCCATACACTCAAAACCAACCCCACGATCAGCAGGTAAAAAATGGGGGCGTTGAGGCCAAAAAATGCAATACACAGGCTTATACCCACTATGATTGTAAGGCTTACAGAGTAAAGCAGCAGATTGGTCGATTGATAGTTCATGAAACATTCCTTGTAAAAACGTGAGTCCGTTGAGGAGTGGGCTTCAGTTGCTTCGCCCTTAATAAGAGAGTGCAACAGTCATCGGCGTGAAAGCAATATTCTTGATTGAAAATAGTTAATTGAGTCGCCGCCAGTAGCACAAATCAATTTTATAAGGCCGCTATTAATACATCCGTCAGCGCATTTTTGCTATACTCTGCGCCCCCTGCCGCTGCGGGATATTTCCTGATTTGTGTTAAGCTATGGGCATTACTCTGTATCCATGGGGCGATTTTTTTAAGCTCATCATAGATATAAAATCAATTAATTCAAATAGGTATGTTGGCTGTGAAACATATTGTAGAAGTCATGATTTCCGAACAGGAAGTAAAAACCCGAATTGCCGAATTAGGCCGCCAAATTTCTGAACACTATCGCGATAGCGGCAGTGAAATGGTGTTGGTGGGGTTACTCCGTGGTTCATTTATGTTTATGGCAGATTTATGTCGTGCCATCGATGTTTCTCATGAAGTCGATTTTATGACCGCCTCTAGCTATGGCAACGGCATGAGCACCACTCGCGATGTGAAAATCCTGAAAGATCTGGATGAAGATATTCGTGGCAAAGACGTGCTGATTGTCGAAGACATTATCGACTCCGGCAATACGCTGAGTAAAGTCCGCGAGATTCTGCAACTGCGTGGCCCAAAATCATTGGCTATCTGCACCCTGCTGGACAAACCACAGCGCCGCGAAGTCCAAGTTCCGGTTGAGTGGGTCGGTTTCACCATTCCTGATGAGTTTGTGGTGGGTTACGGTATCGATTATGCGCAACGATACAGACACCTGCCGTATGTCGGCAAAGTTGTGATGTTAGACGAGTAATCGGCTACGACGAACTTAGGCCACAGATTTAGCAGGATTTATTGATGGGAGAGGGCGCGTATGAACGTACCCTCCCATAGACTAACTGATTAGTCTTCTTTGTTATTTTGCTGTAACAACTCGGCCATGGCTTTACGGTACACCATTTCAAGACTGCCCAGGCTGGTGGCGGATACTTCTAAATCACGCAGCAGGCCATCTTCAATACCATATACCCAGCCGTGAATCATGGCTTTTTGCCCACGTTTCCACGCCGAACGGACAATGGTCGAATGACCCAGGTTATACACTTGCTCTACCACGTTAATTTGGCACAACACATTGCTGCGCTCTTCTTGGGGCAGTTCACCCAGCAGTGAGCTGTGCTTATACCAAAGGTCGCGGATGTGCAGTAACCAGTTGTCAATCAGCCCCATCTCTTCGCCTTTGATTGCGGCTTCAACACCACCACAGCCAAGGTGACCACAAATAATAATGTGTTCCACTTGCAGTACATCGATGGCGTATTGAACCACAGACAGACAGTTAAGATCGGTATGGATAACCAGATTGGCAACATTTCGGTGAACGAATAACTCGCCAGATTTCAAGCCGGTAAGCTGCTCGGCTGGAACACGACTGTCTGAACAGCCAATCCACAGAAAACGGGGTTTTTGGGCTTGTGCCAGGTGCTCAAAAAAATCAGGATTGTCTTTACTGATGGTGTTTGACCATGTCCGATTATTCGCGATGAGCTTTTCTATTTCTTTCATGAATGTAAATAGCCTGTAATGAACGGATTGCGATAGGATAATATACGGCAAGGATTAGGATTTTGAAATCGGAACTGTGGTTCCTTTGATTGCGCAATGTTATCAGCGTAACATCTTCTCGGTGTCTGTTTGGCTCCCTTCTGCCACCTGTGACCTACCTCAACCAAGGTGGGTTAAGCAAGCCATGGATGTGCGGCGACACCCGAGATACCCATTGAATAAGGCTCTTTTTTACTTATGACATATGCACTGGAAATATCGCAACTGACCAAAACCTATGCAGGTGGCGTTCAGGCACTGCGTGGCATTGATCTGAGCGTAGAAGCTGGCGATTTTTATGCGCTGCTTGGGCCTAATGGTGCGGGTAAATCCACCACCATCGGCATTATCAGTTCATTAGTGAACAAAACATCGGGCAAAGTGACGGTCTTTGGCTACGACATCGATCAAGATATCGTGAATGCCAAACGCCAGCTCGGATTAGTGCCGCAGGAGTTCAACTTCAACCCGTTCGAAACGGTATTGCAGATTGTGATTACCCAAGCGGGCTATTACGGTGTGACGCGACGTGAAGCTCTGCAACGCGCTGAAAAGTATCTCAGCCAGTTAGATTTGTGGGGCAAACGTAATGAGCGTGCTATCCGTTTGTCTGGCGGGATGAAGCGCCGCTTGATGATAGCGCGCGCCTTGATGCATGAACCTAAATTGCTAATCCTCGATGAGCCGACGGCGGGGGTGGATATAGAGTTACGCCGCTCGATGTGGGGCTTCCTGAAAGAGTTGAATGCGCAGGGGACCACCATCATTCTGACCACGCACTATCTGGAAGAAGCTGAAATGCTGTGCCGCAATATCGGCATCATTCAGAATGGTGAGCTGGTCGAAAATACCACGATGAAACAGTTGCTTGGCAAGCTCGAATCCGAAACCTTTATTTTTGATCTGGCGATTAAAAGCCCGCTACCTAAGCTGGAAGGCTATGGCTATCGTCTGACGGATACCTCGACGCTGGAAGTGGATGTCAAGCGTGAGCAGGGGCTAAATGGGTTATTCAGCCAACTGAACGCGCAGGGAATTCAGGTACAAAGTATGCGCAACAAGGCTAACCGTCTGGAAGAGCTATTTGTCACCTTGGTTAATGGCAACGGGGGAGAGAAAGCATGACCCGCCTGTATTGGGTAGCATTACAGAGTATTTGGATCAAAGAGATCACGCGTTTTGCCCGTATCTGGATTCAAACATTGGTGCCGCCAGTGATTACCATGTCGCTCTATTTCGTTATTTTCGGCAACCTGATTGGTTCCCGAATTGGTGATATGGGGGGCTTTGATTATATGCAGTTTATCGTGCCCGGCCTGATTATGATGGCGGTAATCACCAACTCTTATGCCAACGTGGCGGCCTCCTTCTTTGGTGCCAAATTCCAACGCAGCATTGAAGAGCTGCTGGTGGCTCCGGTGCCAACCCATATTGTGATTATCGGTTATGTCGGTGGCGGGGTGGCGCGTGGGATCTGTGTGGGCATTCTGGTTACGATCATCTCACTGTTCTTTGTGCCACTGCATGTTCACTCTTGGTCAATGATTGCGCTGACCTTAATGCTGACGGCTATCGTCTTCTCCCTTGGCGGATTGTTAAATGCAGTATTTGCCAAAACATTTGATGATATCAGTCTGGTACCGACCTTTGTGCTGACGCCATTGACCTATTTAGGCGGGGTATTTTACTCGCTATCGCTCCTGCCACCTTTCTGGCTGGCGGTATCGAAGCTTAACCCTATCGTCTATATGATCAGCGGGTTCCGTTATGGCTTCCTCGGCATTACCGATGTGCCACTGACATTGACCATTGGTGTGCTGGTGGTGTTTATTGCGGTATTTTATGCATGGGCTTGGTATTTGATTGAGCGGGGTCGCGGTCTGCGGACCTAAATACCCTTCGTCCTTGGCGCTACAGCGGTGTTGGCTGCGTTCACTTACCCGAATCACTGACTGATGTCGGTGATTCGGGATACATTTATTTGCCGCCTTGCTGTAACGTCAAATATAGTTTGGATGTTGTTCGTGAATTAATCGTGAGCTAATTGTTGTGAATGCTGGAATTTAATCGTAATAAATAATGTCCCCGTCTAATATCGCCTTTCTCAACTCTAAGTGTCTCGTGCTATGCTGGCGCACCAGATTTTTCCCTTTTCAATTCAGCGCCGAATGCGCATAAGTAGAACGATAATGTGGCATAAAAACAGAATAGCTATTGGGATGCTACTCGGTGTTGTCATGTCGGTAATGATACCGGCAACCCATGCAGATCTCTTGCCTGATGAATCGGCACTTGTCCCTAAATATATGGTTGCGCAACGTGATAGCGAAATATATTCGCTGGTCGGTGAGCGTGTCATTCCCGTCGGCGAGATAAAAGAAGATCAGCTTATTCAGGTTTCCCCTGCGGCGGCAGAATACTACGAATTTAAATTTGGTAACGGCATTGGCTTTATTGATAAAGACGACTTACACGATATCACTAAGGCACGAAAAACCAACGATATTTTGGGTGACTTGAATAAGCCGTTACCGAATCAAAATATCCTGATCAAGCGGGAAACTGCGGTTTATCTCGCGCCAGATGTCGACAGCGAACAATTTGCGACGCTGGTCGATAACCTGCGCTACCCGATTGTCGGTAAATTGAAAGACCGTTTAGGTAATACTTGGTATCAGGTCAATATTGGCGATCGCTTGGGATATGTCAGCAGTGTTGATGCTGAAATAGATAACGGTATTCCTATCCTGACCTATCACCACATGTTGAAAAATGAAGAAAATAAACGTTTTCTGAATACCTCAACCACCACCTCTGATGCTGCCTTCAGTAATCAGATGACCTATCTCAAACAGACAGGTTACGACACCATTTCGCTCTATCAACTTGAAGGTTATATTAATAACAAGATTAACCTACCGGCAAAAGTGGTGGTGCTGACCTTTGATGATGGCCTTAAATCAGTCCATCGCTATGCTTATCCGATTTTGAAAGAGAATGGTTTCCGCGCCACGGCGTTTATTATTTCATCGCGTATTAAGCGCCACCCGCAGAAATGGAATCCCGACTCACTACAGTTTATGAGTATTGCTGAACTGAAAGAGACTCAGGATGTATTTGATATTCAGTCTCATACCCACTTTTTGCACCGGACAGACAATAAACGTAACCCTATTTTATTGAGCCGCTCTTACCACAATATTGTTTTTGATTTTGAACACTCACGCCGTGCATTATCGCAATTTAATCCGCATGTGATTTTTCTCTCATATCCCTTTGGCGGTTTTAACCAAACGGCAATTGATGCAGCGAAAAATGCCGGTTTCCATTTAGCGGTCACCACCATGCAGGGCAAGGTCAAACCGGGCGATAACCCGTTTACATTGAAACGGCTCTATATTTTGCGTACTGACTCAATCCCGACCATGGCGGAACGCATTGCCAATGAACCCAGTCAGCCGCCCACCCCCGCACCCGCAGTGATGGAGTCGGATTAGTCGCTCGAGAGTGAGATGGTGAAATGAAAAATGGCGCTCGAATGAGACGCCATTTTTTTATCTTATAAAATCAGTGAGTCAGGTGGGTGAACGTCGCTCACCCCCCTGCGACTTCAAGTAAGAAGGGGGGTTACGCAACCTGAACGGGCACGGCCTTCGCCTTGCGCTGTAACTGATTCTCACCTTCAAAATAGGCCACTTTTGGGTGATGCAGACGGGCATTGGCATCAGACATCTGCACATAAGAGCAGATAATCAGTTTGTCACCGACACAAGCACAGCGTGCAGCAGCCCCATTCACGGAGATAATTCGTGAGCCGCGCTCGGCGGCAATCGCATAAGTAGAGAAACGCTGACCATTATCAACGTTATAAATATCAATGGCTTCATATTCCAGAATGCCAGCAGCTTCCAGAAAATCCTGATCAATAGCGCAGGAACCTTCATAGTGCAAATCAGCTTGAGTGACTTTGACCCGATGCAGTTTGCCTTGCAACATAGTGCGTATCATAACTCTTACCTTTGACCCCGATTAGCCTGGTACCAGATTCCATCGTCAACTGATCCCGAGAGAAGCGCCCAGTTTTGCTGATTTTATATCACTTGTCTATGATGATGCGATAGAGATGGTGGGGTTATTTATTTGAAAAATAATCGGCAAATAATTAACCTATAAACTAGCCTTATGTAAGATGATTATCTGGCGTAATAATAGCAATACAATGTTTAAGCATTGTTGGTGAAATGTTTATTTATTGTATTGATATTAATGACTGCAATTCAGGAAAAATCACTTAAGGACTGCCGAAGGGCTATTTTCATGAAAAGACCGTACTTACCCTGCTGGGGTCGGGCTTCTATTCTTGCATTCAGCTGCCTGATATTACTCAGTGGTTGCACTCTATCTCCCTCTCTCAACGTACTTGGCGCTTATTTCCCTGACTGGATGTTCTGCATTGTTGCGGGCGTTATTTTGACGCTAATTGTTCGTGGTGTGTTGATTCACTATAAGCATGAGTCGTGGCTCAGCCCGTTAATGATCAGTTGGCCGACGTTAACCATACTGTTTTCAGTTTTGGCGTGGATTATGTTCTTTAACCACTAATGCCAGGAGGAAACCATGGCAAATAAGCCGGAAAAAACATCTCACCGGCGTGGGATAGTGATCATTTTAGTCTTGCTAACGTTGATATTAGGCATCTACGTCATTTTGCGTATGGATACCTCCCCCACCACTGATGATGCTTACGCCTATACCGATACCATTTCTGTCACGCCAGAAGTCAGCGGACGCATTGTTGCGATGAATGTGCGAGATAATCAGGCAGTAAAACAGGGGGATATTTTGTTCCGCATTGATGAGCGCAGCTATCAGGATAATCTGGCCAAAGCAGAAGGGGCGTTGGCCGCATTGGAAGAGGAGATCGTCCTGAAGCAGCGCGGTGTGACCGAACAGAGCTACGATGCGCAAGCGGCGGAAGATACCGTGCGCAAGGCGGAAGCGGCGCAAAGATTAGCGGCGCAAACCTTAAACCGCCAACAGGCACTTTTTGCTCGCGGCTTTATTTCGGCACAAGCCGTTGATAATGCACGGGACAATTTGCAAAGTGCCAATGATGCCTTGGCATCGGCTCGCGCCCAGGCGAAAGGGGAGTCCGTCGGTGTTGGCAGTATTGCTGCGCTGGTGGCGAAGAAAAAGGTGATGGCTGCTGATCTGGCCCTAGCCAAATTAGATGTGGAGCACACCTTGGTTCGTGCGCCCTTTGATGGCCGGGTGATTGGGCTATCCACCACCGTGGGGCAATTTGTCTCGGCGGGCCAACAGGTCTTTACACTGGCGGATAATAAAAACTGGTTTGTGGTGGCTAACTTCCGCGAATCACAGCTCGAACAACTGCAACCGGGCCAGAAAGCCAAAGTCTATTTGATGGCAAATACCCGGCGTGTCTTTGATGCACAAGTTGAATCAGTTGGCTATGGCGTGGTGCCAACCGAAGGGGGGATCTCATCAGATGGCGGATTGCCGCAGGTTGAGCGCTCACTGAACTGGGTTCGGGTCGCGCAACGTTTTCCTGTGCGCATCAAAGTGACGGATCCTGATGGGGAGCTGTTCCGTATTGGGGCGTCGGCGGTTGCCGTGGTGCTGCCAGAGAGTCAAACGGAGCAGTCAACTGATGGAGTCAAACCGTGAATACGTCGGCCACTCGAGGCCATTCACTCCAGCGATTATGGGCCTTCTGGCGGGCTGAGCTGGCTCCTTACCCTTATCGCAGCAATTTAGTGCTGCGCTTGCTGCTCACCAGCTCATTGGTGCTGGTCACGACCATGAGTCTGCGCATTCCCATGGCGGATATCGCGCTGTTTTCAGTGTTTATTGCCACCAAAGAGAACTCGGTACTCAGCCGTCAGACCAGCTTGGGCGCATTGGTGGCGCTGGTGTTAATGGCAGTGCTGGCCTTACTGCTGATGAAGTTCACTATCGATATGCCATTGGTGCGGATCGTCTGCGCTTCATTGCTCTGTTTTGGTGGCTTATGGCTAATGCGCGTATTTCGCTTTGGGGCGCTATTTAACCTGATCGCCATGCTGATTCTCTTTATCCAGAGCTGGGCCGATAGCAACGTCAGCCCGGAGTACCTGACCCACACGATTTTGTGGATCTGGGCAGTAATGAGCTATGGCGTGGTGGTTTCTCTGACGGTGAATACGCTGCTGTTGCCGCGTGAACCCGAGCAGGCACTGCTAGAGCAGGTTGATGTGTTACTGACATCAACCCGCGAGCAGCTTGCGGCGCTACTCGATAGCCACCACAAAGTCCCGAGGTTGGAGAACGAAGCGGTTGAGCGAGCGATTCTGGTGCTCTATGAAATGCTGCGTTTTGCCTCGTTCAAAGATAACTCATTTCAACAAAAAGAGATTAACCATCAGCAGCGCTTAAGTGCGGTTGGCCGCCTGTTTGCGGCAGCGAGTCAGTTGAGCCGAGTCTCACATTTGCCCCTTAGCGCGGCAGGGCGGGAGCTAGTCGCGAAGCTAGACATTGAAATCGCCTCATTTGCGCAGGCAATGCAACAGCATCAGCCGTACAAATTATCCGATGCTCCTTTCGACTTCAGTGTCATTCCCTTAGCGGAGCGCAGTGCATTGTTGGATATGCACCATGCGCTGGTGACGCTGAGCTGGGATCGGGAGTTACTGCCCGCAGAAGCCGTGGAGCCGGAGCCGCCGCTATTCGCCCCTGATACTTTCACCAATCCGGTTTATGTCCGTTTTGCGCTGAAAACCGTGTTGGCCTCGCTCATCTGTTATATCACTCTGACCACGTTACAGTGGTCGAGCATCCACACCGCCATGCTGACGACCATGTTAATTGCCCTGCCCAGTCTGGGGGCATCGACCCACAAAGGGTTGCTGCGGGTGTTGGGAGCACTGGTGGGCAGTTTGCTGGCGCTGCTGGCGATGGTTTTTGTGATGCCTCATATCACTGGCATCATTGGGCTACTGATGATGACCCTGCCAGTGATCGCGGTCGGGGCCTGGATCATGGCGGGATCGGAGCGGACCAGCTATGCCGGAATGCAGTTGATCTTCACCTATGCAATCGCGCTGTTGGCGGATTTCGGCCCCACCACTGATCTGATGGAGATCCGCAACCGACTGATCGGTATCCTATTTGGGGTGATCGTCACCACCTTGATCCATACCCTGATTTGGCCGGAGCGGGCGGGCAATAGCTTGCGCCAGAGCAGTGTAGGCGTGTTAAGAGGCATGGCGGACCTGTTTAGTGTGCCGCGCGATATCCCGGTACAGCAGCAGTTGAGCCAGTTGGAAGTCAGGCAATTGAAGGTCTGGCTGGCGATCAGTCAGAGCCAGAATATCCTGTCTGACTTGCTACTGGAGCCGGGTTGGCATCGCGGGAAACGTGAGTTACTCGGCTTCCATGCTCAGATGATGCTCGATCAACTGCGTGAACTCTTTATTGCCATCAATCACTTGCAAGCAGTCTTCCTGCATAAGCAGCACACTCTCACCCCTGAGCAGGCTCAGGCTGTTGACCATTATGGTCAGCAGATTGCGGCGATACTGAATCAACGGGCGCAGCGGCTGACCTCTAGCGAGTCAATTGAGGAGCCACCACTGGCGCTACCCAATATTGCACCGCTACTGGCGCTCTATTCACAAGGTGGCAAAACCCAGCATGATGTATTGGTTATGGCTATACAACAGGTACAAAGCAGCTTACAGGCGCTCGCGCAGTGGGAGGGAGATATCGACAGTGTCGCGAATAGCCCTGTGGCAATACAGCTTGAGAAAGGGATATCGGAGGGATAAAGCGGGCTGCGGTGAAGACGGTACACTACCGGCATTCACCGCAATTAAGGTTAGTTGCGCAGGTCAACCTGTTGGTTATCGATCAAGCGGGCTTTACCCAGCCAAGCCGCCATCAGAATTACCGCTTGCTTGCTGTCCACCGTCAGGGGTTGCAAGGTGTCGGCATCGCGGATAAACAGCTCATCCGGCGTAAAACCGGCGCTGCGTAACTGCTCTGCGGCGTCGGCCAGCAAATCATCAATCTGCCGTTCACCTAAGGTCAACTTCTCGGCCAGTGCCTGCATGATCTTATGGAGCTGCGGCGCAATCTTGCGCTCTTCCGCCGTCAGATAACCATTGCGGGAACTCAGTGCTAGCCCATCTTTAGCACGGACAATCGGCACGCCAACAATATTGATGTCATAGCCCATATCCGCCACCATTTTGCGGATCAACGCCAACTGCTGATAATCTTTTTCGCCAAAACAGGCCACATCCGGCTGAACCAAATTGAACAATTTGCTCACGATGGTGGAGACGCCACGGAAATGACCGGGGCGGCTGGCACCTTCCAAAATGGTCGACAGCGCAGGAACCTCAACATAGGTCTGGCTTTCCAACCCAGCGGGATAGATATCATTCGCTGCGGGGGCGAACACCAAATCAACGCCGTGGCGGGTCAACTTCTCGCAATCTTCCTGCAAAGTGCGCGGGTAGTGGGCCAAATCATCTGGGCGTTCAAATTGCAGTGGATTGACAAAAATAGTCACTACCACGACATCTGCGCGGGTTTTGGCATCTTCCACCAAGGTCATATGCCCTTCGTGCAGATTGCCCATGGTCGGCACCAATGCAACGCGCTTACCTTCTTGACGCCAGCGGCGAATTTGCTGGCGTAATAGGGGCAGAGTTTCAATAATTAGCATTCTTTCCTCCAGTATACCCGTCATCTTTCAAGTTGCAGGTGTGTTGGCTGCACTCGCTAACCCGAATCACTTACTCATGTAAGCTCATCGGGATTAATGAGCCTCATCCTTGAGGCTCACCCTGTGGGCTAGCATAAATGCTGTTCAAATCGGTTCCCGACCGATTTGTTTCTTGCTTGCCGCCTTCCTGCACCTCGAAATCTATAGGGTATAAATAGGGTGTAATAGCAATATTTAATCAGTAAAAGTTTATTGGAATGTATGTTCTTCAGCGGGGTAAGCAGCGCTCTCAACTTCTTGAATATAGAGCTTAATAGCGGCGCGGATATCACCTGCGCTTTGTGCCAGAAAGTTTTTGCTGAATTTAGGGGTATGGCCGCCCGTAATGCCGAGCGCATCATGCATCACCAGAATCTGGCCGTCGGTGACATTTCCTGCACCAATACCAATGACTGGAATCGCTAACTCCTCGGTCACTCGCTGCGCCAGTGCGACGGGTACACACTCCAGTACCAACAGTTGTGCTCCGGCATTTTCAAGCGCCAACGCATCTTTAATTAGCTGATTCGCCGCGACTTCTTCACGACCCTGCACTTTGTAACCGCCAAAAATATTGACGGATTGCGGCGTTAGCCCCAAGTGCCCGCAAACCGGAACGGCGCGCTCTGCCAACATGCGAACGGTATCACACAACCAGCTACCGCCTTCCAGTTTGACCATATTGGCCCCAGCGCGCATCAGCTCTGCGGCGTTAGTGAATGTTTGCTCCGGCGTGGCATAACTCATAAACGGCATATCAGCTAATAACAGACAATGAGGTGCACCACGGCGCACCGCGCGGGTATGGTAAGCCACATCCGCGACGGTGACTGGCAGGGTTGAGTCGAATCCCTGTAACGTCATACCGAGCGAATCCCCCACCAGCAGCACTTCGATACCCTGCTCGGCGAATAACTGGGCAAAACTGGCATCATAGGCAGTCAGTGTGGCGAACTTACGCTTATCTTGTTTCCATTGGCGTAAGTGGCTCATGGTGGTGGCTTTCATCGCGCTTTCTCCTGAAATAGGGGGTTAAAATGGAAAGGAGAGATCAGATAGGAATGTGACGTGTTGTTGTTCGATATTACTCGTGTTCAGCGCCAGTTACCAAGGCACCAAACCATTTTTATCCACTAATTTCAGGCGCGCTGATAAGGTTTCGCCATCAGGGAAAATCAGGTCAGGTGCGATGTCAGCCAGCGGATAGAGCATAAACTCGCGCTCTTTCAGGCCATAATGCGGCACTGTCAGGCGGTCAGTTGTGATCACTTGATCGCCATACAGCATGATATCCAGATCCAGAGTTCGTGGCCCCCAGCGCTGCTCTTTCCTCACCCGCCCCTGATTGCGCTCAATGGCTTGGGTGTGATCCAGCAGTTGCTCAGGGGGCAGGGAGGTATCCAGTGCCACCACGGCATTAAGGAAATCCGGTTGATCCTGTGGGCCTAAAGGTTTGGTGCGATAAAAAGGCGAACAGGCCACTAACCGGGTGCGCGGCAGATGCTCCAGCGCTTCCAGTGCAGTCTTAACCTGTTGCAGTGGCATGGCCTGATTACTTCCCAGCGCGATATAGACCCGGATCATGGTGCGAATTATGCCCCTTCTTTACGTGGTAAAGGCTTACGCGGACGGCGAGGACGAGAGCGGCGCGGTGCCGGATCAGCTCCTAACGTATTCAACATATTTTTCTGCTGTAGCGGTGTCGCTTCCTGGAATTCGCTCCACCACTGTGTCAAACGCTGCAACTCATGGTTATTTTCCACTTCCGCACGCAGTGCCAGCAGATCATAAGCGGCGCGGAACTTCGGATGCTCCATCAGCTTGTGCGCACGTTTACCCTGACGGCGTGACAGACGCAATTGCAGCAGCCAGATATCCCGAACCAGCGAGGTGATGCGCTTTGGAATCGCCAACGAACGGCACTCTTCATCTAGCACATCATTCATCGCCAGCGCGAAAGCATCGTAATACGCCAACCCACTTTCTTGCGTCAATTTCTGCGCATGTTCGATCAGCGGATACCAAAGCATAGCTGCAAATAAGAACGCGGGATTGACCCGTTGGTCATTATGTAAGCGATGGTCAGTATTTTTCAGCACTTGAACCAGAATGCGCTCCATCGGCGAGTCATGCTGTTCAGTAAAGTGACGTGCAATTAGCGGGAATAGTGGCTGGAACAGCTGGTATTCACACAGTTTTAAATAGGTTTTATAGCCGTAACCCGATTGCAGCAGTTTGAGCGACTCTTCAAACAGGCGGGCAGGGGGGATCTCGCGCAGCAATGAGGCCAGACGCGGGATCGGCTCTGCGGTTTCCGGGCAGATAGTCATATCCAGCTTCGCGGCAAAACGCACGGCGCGCAGCATCCGGACCGGATCTTCACGGTAGCGTGTTTCAGGATCACCAATCAGGCGGATAATTCCCTCTTTCAGATCACGTAAGCCGCCAGTGTAATCACGCAGCGCAAAATCTGAAATGCCATAGTAGAGGCTGTTAATGGTGAAATCGCGGCGTTGGGCGTCATCTTCGATGGTGCCGAAAATGTTGTCACGCAACAGCATGCCATTCTGCGCCTGCTGGGAAGAGTTTTTATCACTGTCTTCCGCTTGCTGTTGTTCGTGGTGACCACGGAAGGTGGCGACTTCAATAATTTCCGGGCCAAACATCACATGGGCCAAGCGGAAGCGGCGACCCACCAGACGGCAGTTACGGAATAATTTCCTCACTTGCTCAGGGGTGGCGCTAGTCGTGATATCAAAATCTTTTGGTTTTTTGCCCCAGCAGCAAGTCGCGAACACCGCCGCCAACCAGATAGGCTTCATAGCCTGATTTATTCAGGCGATAGAGCACCTTCAGCGCATTATCGCTGATCTCTCTGCGGGAAATATTGTGCTGATCTCGCGGGATAATTGTCATCGGACTCTGTTCCGAATCCGGCACCGCATGATTCTTGCGGCCAGTATGTGTTCTGGCGGGCCTTCTCTCTTTGCGGGCCACGTTATCTTCACCGGGCACTTTATCTTTACGGGTACTGCTATCACGGACCGTTTCGTCACGGGCAGCTTGGCTATCGCGAGCTGATTTATCATCGCGGATCAGTACCTTACGGCAGAAATTGGCTACTCGGGTAAAAATGGTACACCTCGATAGTGGCTAATAAATAACAGAACTACAGAAAAACAGCGGCTAATCATAGCTCACCGTGCTTCCTTTGAGAATGCCGTTGTGTTTTCAGTGGCCATTATCGCCCCCTGAAGCAGGATTGTTGGCCCCTGAAGCTGGAATCGTGGCCAACGTCCAGTTGTCGATTGCAAAACGTAATAATAACGTTAAATCAAGATCTTGCCAGCATTCCGGCAGCGGTTGACGCAAAAACTTCAGTGCATCAACCAAAACTGGGCGCGGATCACCGCTCGGCAGTGGCGGGGCATGGTTTTGTTTGGATAGCTTATTACCCTCCTGATTCAGCGCCAGTGGCAGATGTAAATAGCCGGGAAGCGGCTGTTGCAACTGCTGGTAGAGAGCTATCTGGCGCACGGTTGGCTCAATTAAATCGGCCCCGCGCACAATTTCAGTGACGCCCTGGAACGCATCATCCACCACCACAGCCAGATTATAGGCGAACAGGCCATCTCGGCGGCGAATAATAAAATCTTCTTTCGCCAGCGCCGGCTCAGCATGCAGCTCACCGAGTAACTTATCATAAAAGGAATAAACTGGCTGAGTCTGTCGTAAACGAATGGCTGCGCCTTTGGCGGGCAAGTGGCGATCGCGGCAATAGCCGTCGTAGAAACCGCCGATATGTTGAATTCGGCTGCGCGTGCAGTTGCAGTAATAACTCAGCCCCTGTTGTTCCAGCCACGCTAAGGTGGCGCGATAGGCTTCATGGCGCTGTGACTGGTAGATAACGGGGCCGTCCCAATGGAGGCCATAATGGTCCAATGTGGCTAAAATGCGCGCCGCAGCACCGGGAATTTCACGCGGGGGATCAATATCTTCAATGCGAACCAGCCAGCTTCCGCCTTGAGCACGGGCTTGCAGGTAGCTGCCGAGTGCGGCAATGAGCGAACCGAAATGTAAATCGCCGGAGGGAGACGGCGCAAAGCGGCCGACATATTGATTCTGCTGACGAACAGATTTAAGGGTATCTTCGGGCATAAAAAGGGAAGGGGAGTCCAGCGTGATAAATACGGTGCCGGAGGTGACTCTGGCACCGTGTTACACGTTATTGCTGTGTTAGCCTGCCATCTGCTTTTCGCGGATTTCGGCTAGGGTTTTACAGTCAATGCACAAATCTGCAGTTGGCCGTGCTTCCAGACGGCGAATGCCGATCTCTACGCCACAAGACTCGCAGAAACCGAAATCGTCATCCTCGACTTTCTTCAGCGTTTTCTCGATCTTTTTAATCAGTTTACGCTCGCGGTCGCGGTTACGAAGTTCAAGACTAAACTCCTCTTCCTGCGCGGCACGGTCCACCGGATCTGGGAAGTTAGCAGCTTCGTCTTGCATGTGCGATACAGTACGATCTACTTCATCCCTGAGTTGGTTGCGCCATGCTTCAAGAATCAGCTTGAAGTGCAACAACTGGGCGGCATTCATATACTCTTCGCCGGGCTTCTCTTGGTAAGGCTCTACCCCAGCGATGGCGAGAATGCTCAAGGACGAGGTTTTACGTTTTTGCCCTTCTTGCATGATGCTTCTCCTACATTCATACGCACTATCGAAATCCCCAATACGGGGAAAAATCAGGCCGCTATAAATAACAGAAGGAAGGTAGGTTGGCAATTATTCCTGTCGCCTGCTTGACAATGGTGTGAAGGAAGGCGTATTCGGCGAGTCGCAATGTCCAATAATCGCTTCTTTATTCAGCGTTTTGGGTTACTGCGTTTCGTCCAGTAATAACGGTAAACGCACATCCAGCGCGATACCGTCAGGCGATAGTTGAAAACCGTAGCAAATAACCTCCACTCCTGCTTGCTGAGCCTGAGCCAGCAATTCTGCATAGCGACTGTCAATGTGTCGGGCCGCAGCGACTTGTCTGATACCCGTATGCAATACGGCAAAAAAAAGTACCGCCCGGTGACCCTCGGCAACCCTGCTTTGTAGCTCCCTGAGATGCTTCTGACCCCGCAGGGTGACAGCGTCCGGGAAATACCCACACTGTTGCTGTAATAAGGTGACCGACTTGACTTCAATATAGCAGTTAGACCTACTTTCTGCCTGCAATAACAAGTCTATACGGCTGTTCTCATCCCCATACTTAATCTCTCTTTTGACAGAAGTGTAACCAGATAATTCAACGAGCTGGTTATTTTCTATCGCGGCACTGACTAACTCATTGGCGCGCATGGTATTTACGCAGATCCAATCCCCTTTTTGGGTGTGAGTCAGCTCCCAACTGTGGGGATACTTACGCTTCGGATTATCCGAAGTTGAATACCAAATTGTATCTCCCGGTGTAGCACAGCCGGTCATCGCCCCAGTATTAGCGCAATGAATGGTTAATGATTCTCCGGCGGGCGTCACAATATCAGCTAAAAAACGTTTATACCGCTGGATAAGTGTGGCCGATTGTAACCGTGGGCTGAATGACAGTAGGGGGTTAGTCGGCATCAGAACTCCTTTCAGCGCTTGCCAGTGGCCAGCTACTGACGATGTTATAACGGGTACGCCCACGCGCGAAAATTGATTCGTACAATGAAAAGTGGCTCGCGCGAAAGCTCTCATTATTGGTTTTAGCCGGTAACGCGACCGGACGAACTGCGCCCCTCAGCAAGGTCACATGGGGGTGAAATGGCAGTGGCGTTTGATAACAGCCACTGCGTGCGGCCTGCGAGCGCAGCAATTGCGCCAACTGCAACAGGCCACGGGGCGGATTTTTGCAGCCGAGCCATATCACACCGGAACCCGGCCAGTGGCCGATATCATCCAAGGTCACGTTAAACCCCGACTGACTAATACGAGCCGCTTGTTGCTGCAATATTTGCGCTTTAGCAGCACTCACCTCACCGAGGAATGCCAGTGTCAGATGGAGATTAGCTGCCGCAATGGGGCGGCCTGCCTCTGGCGGGAAGTTATCTGCGCGCCACTGTACAATATTCTGTTGGAGCGGATCAGGCAGTGACAGCGCAAAGAACAGGCGTCGATGGGCGCTTGTTTTATGAACAACGGTTTTATCCACGGCATTAATCATCAGGTTGGCACAATCACTCGGCTAAATACGCTATACGGCCATGATGTTACAATGGCTGACAATAAAAGTAGAGAGCATGGGGAAGAATGTGGTGGTGAGTCAGAGAGAAAGTGATGCTGCAATGGCCGCTTTGCCGGTGGGCGAAGTGCTTAGCGAGATCATGTCCGCGTTGCAAAGCTCACCGCAAGTCTTGCTCCATGCCCCCACTGGTGCGGGAAAATCGACGTGGTTGCCGCTGCAAATCCTAAAATATGGTGAGCTGCCGGGCCGGATTATCATGCTGGAGCCTCGGCGGCTGGCGGCAAAAAATGTCGCTTACCGACTGGCGCAACAATTGGGTGAAGAGCCGGGGCAGACAGTCGGCTATCGGATGCGGGCCGAAAGTAAAAGCGGGCCGGATACGCGGCTGGAGGTGGTGACCGAGGGCATCCTGACGCGCATGTTGCAGCAAGACGCCGAGCTAACAGGTGTCTCCTTGGTGATCCTCGATGAGTTCCATGAGCGCAGCTTGCAGGCTGATTTGGCGCTGGCGCTGTTGCTGGATGTGCAGCAGGGGCTACGTGATGATCTGAAATTGCTGATTATGTCCGCCACACTGGACAACCAGCGCCTCTCCGCACTGCTGCCTTCCGCGCCAGCCATTGTCTCCGCTGGGCGCAGCTTCCCTGTCGAACGGAGTTATCAGCCGCTGTCGAGCCATGAGCGGCTGGAGGATGGGGTGGCTAATCGGGTGAAGCGCCTGCTAAATGAGCAATCTGGCTCTTTACTGCTATTTTTACCCGGTGTCGGTGAAATTCATCGGGTGCTGGAGCGGCTGCAGGGCGAGGTGGCTAGCGACACCGATCTCTGCCCGCTGTATGGCGCGCTGCCACTCAATGAGCAGCAGAAAGCAATTCAACCCGCGCCTGCGGGGAGGCGAAAGGTGGTACTGGCGACCAATATTGCTGAAACCAGCCTCACCATTGAAGGCATCCGTCTGGTGGTCGATAGTGGATTGGAGCGAGTGGCGCGCTTTGATGTCAAAAATGGCCTGACGCGACTGGTGACTCAGCGCATCAGCCAGGCCTCGATGGTGCAGCGTGCGGGGCGTGCCGGGCGATTGGCACCGGGTATCTGCTGGCATCTGTTTGCCAAAGAGCAGGCCGAGCGGGCGGCAGAATACAGCGATCCGGAGATCCTGAACAGTGATCTATGCAGTTTGTGGCTGGAGCTGCTGAATTGGGGGTGTCAGGACGCGGTGCAGCTCACTTGGTTGGATCAACCGCCCTCGGCGGCATTGGCGGCCGCGCGCGATTTATTACTGCGGCTAGGGGCTATCGATATCAGCGGTCATCTCACCGGCATGGGGCGCGCGATGGCTAATGTGGGCTGCGAGCCGCGTCTGGCGGCGATGCTCTGTTTTGCTGCCGAGCACAGCCCGGATGCGCTGGCCACGGCGGCACTGCTGGCGGCAATTTTGGAAGAGCCGCCCCGCAACGGCCAGATTGATATGCATGACTGGCTGAGCCGCCCGCAGCCCCACTGGCAGCGGCGAGCAAGGCAACTGACACAAAGAGTCAAGGCGCGCGTGGGGGGCGTTGACAGTGATCTCGCCGCTCAATTGTTGGCGCTGGCCTATCCTGATCGCATTGCACAGCAACGTGGGCAGGATGGTCGCTACCTGTTGGCGAACGGAATGGGGGTTGCCATGGCGCAAGACGAGGCGCTGTCACGTTCGCCTTGGTTGGTGGCGGCCAGCTTGTTACAAAGCAACAGCGGGCCGGATGCGCGCATTTTACTGGCATTGCCCATTGATATCGACACACTGGCGAAACAGCTCCCCCAACTGGTGGAAGAGCGGACGGTGGTGGAGTGGGATGAGGCAAAAGGCACGCTGCGGGCTTGGCGGCGCTGGCAAATCGGGCGACTGACCTTGCGGGCGCAGCCATTAGCGAAACCGAGTGACGAGGCACTACAATCGGCATTATTAAACTGGGTGCGCGAGCAAGGGTTGCATGTGCTGAATTGGGATGAAAATGCCGAGCAGCTCCGCACCCGCCTGCAATGCGCCAGCCACTGGTTACCGGAAGAGCCATGGCCCGCCATTGATGACGACACATTATTGGCTAAGCTAGAACTCTGGTTGCAGCCGTCGTTATCCGGCGTGCGCGATCTTCGTAAGCTGCGGCAAGTGAATATTGCGGAGGCATTAACCCGTCTGTTGAACTGGCAACAACGTCAACGGCTGGATACTGAGCTACCAACTCATTACACTGTGCCCACTGGTAGCCGCCTGCCAATCCGCTATTATGTTGACCGACCTCCGGTGCTGGCGGTGCGTTTGCAGGAAGTTTTTGGTGAGCAACACAGCCCGATGCTCGCCAGTGGGCGGGTAGCGGTGGTGCTTGAACTGCTCTCTCCGGCCCATCGACCACTACAGATTACTGGTGATTTAGCCGCTTTCTGGCAGGGTGCGTATGCTGAGGTACAAAAAGAGATGAAAGGGCGTTATCCCAAACATGTATGGCCGGATGACCCCGCCAATACTCGCCCGACCCGCAGGACCAAGAAGTATCAGGATAGATAATATCCCATGGCTAAGAGCCAATAATTTCAGATGTTTCCCCTTTCCAATCGCTGGATTGGGGAACACATTAAGCCGCAATAATCGCCAATGCGCGTGGAGAGAAAGACATGTCTGGGGATGATCGCGAGCCAATAGGGCGCAAGGGCAAGAAAGCCCTACCCAAAGCCGCACCGAAACGGCCACTACGCCGGCGGCGTGATGAAGATGAATATGAAGAAGACTATTTAGATGATGAAGAGCACGACGATGATGACTATGACGACGAGGAAGAACCGATGCCAAGAAAGGTAGCATCACGTCCACCCCGCAAAAAACGCCGCTGGCTTGGCCTATTGATCAAACTGTTCCTGATCGGTGCAGTGGTATTAGCCATTTACGGGGTCTACCTTGATTCGCAAATCCGCAGCCGTATTGATGGAAAAGTGTGGCAACTGCCCGCTGCCGTGTATGGTCGGATGGTTAACCTCGAACCGGGTATGTCCTACAGCAAAAAAGAGATGGTCGATTTGCTGGAGGGGATGCAATACCGTCAAGTCACCCGCATGACCCGGCCGGGCGAGTTCACCGTGCAGGGTGACAGCATTGATATCTTGCGCCGCCCGTTTGACTTCCCTGATGCGAAAGAGGGGCAGATTCGTGCGCGTTTAGTGTTCAAAGACGATCGTCTGGCGCAGATTCAAAACTTGGACAGTCAGCGTGATTTCGGCTTCTTACGCCTCGATCCCAAGCTGATCACCATGCTGCAATCGCCGAATGGGGAGCAGCGCCTGTTTGTGCCACGGGCCGGTTTCCCTGATTTGCTGGTGGATACCTTGCTGGCAACGGAAGACCGCCATTTTTATGAGCATGACGGCATCAGCCCTTACTCCATTGGCCGCGCCATGCTGGCTAACCTCACCGCGGGTAAGGCCGTGCAGGGCGGCAGTACCCTGACGCAACAACTGGTCAAAAACCTGTTTCTGACCAATGAGCGCTCACTGTGGCGTAAAGCCAACGAAGCCTATATGGCGCTGTTGGTGGACTACCGTTACAGCAAAGATCGGATTCTGGAACTCTATCTGAACGAAGTCTATCTCGGCCAGAGTGGCAGTGATCAGATTCGCGGCTTCCCGCTGGCGAGCCTCTATTACTTCGGGCGTCCGGTGAATGAACTGAGCCTCGATCAGCAGGCGATGCTGGTGGGGATGGTGAAAGGAGCCTCACTGTATAACCCGTGGCGTAACCCGACACTGGCACTTGAGCGACGTAATCTGGTGCTACGCCTGTTGCAGAATCAGGGCGTGATCGATGCCGAGCTTTACACCATGCTCAGTGCTCGCCCATTGGGTGTCCAGCCGAAAGGCGGGGTTATCACCCCTCAGCCTGCTTTTATGCAGATGGTGCGCCAAGAGCTGCAACAAAAGCTGGGTGACAAGATTAATGACCTGTCCGGCGTGAAGATTTTCACCACGCTAGATCCGGTTTCGCAGGATGCGGCAGAAAAAGCCATCGAAGACGGTATTCCGGCGCTGAAAGCGGCGCGTCATCTGGATGATTTGGAAGCGGCAATGGTGATTGTCGACCGCTTCAGTGGTGAAGTTCGTGCTATGGTCGGGGGCGCACAGCCGCAATTTGCCGGGTTTAACCGCGCGATGCAGGCTCGCCGTTTGGTGGGGTCACTTGCCAAGCCGCCGACCTATCTGACTGCCCTGAGTGAGCCGGATAAATACCGCCTCAATACTTGGCTTTCGGATCAGCCGCTCTCTATCAAGTTACCCAACGGCTCATCATGGCAGCCAAAAAACTATGACCGCCAGTTCCGGGGGCAGGTGATGTTAATTGATGGGTTGGCGAACTCGCTAAACGTCCCCACCGTGAATTTGGGGATGTCAGTGGGGCTGGATCAAATCAGTGCCATGCTGCAACGTCTGGGTATCCCAAAAACGGCGATTAATCCTGTTCCCGCGATGTTGCTGGGGGCGATTGATTTGACGCCAGTGGAAGTGGCACAGGAGTACCAGACGATCGCCAGTGGCGGGAATCGAGCGCCATTATCCGCAGTGCGCTCGGTGATTGCCGAAGATGGCACAGTGCTGTACCAGAGTTTCCCGCAGGCGGAACGTATGGTGCCCGCACAGGCCGCTTATCTGACTCTTTATGCCATGCAGCAAGGGGTCGCACGTGGAACTTCCCGCTCGCTGTCAGTGAAATTCTCTAAATACAATCTGGCGGCGAAAACCGGGACCACCAACGATCTGCGTGATAGCTGGTTTGCCGGTATTGATGGCAAGGAAGTGGCGATTGCTTGGGTCGGCCGCGACAATAACGGCCCGGCTAAACTGACCGGAGCTAACGGCGCACTGACCCTGTATCGCCGCTATCTGGAAAACCAAACGCCACTGCCGCTGGTATTGCAGCCACCGGAAGGGATCAGCCAGATGAACATTGATTCGGCGGGTAACTTTGTGTGTGGTGAAGGGGGCGGTATGCGCTCTATTCCGGTATGGACCGAGAACCCGCAGGGGCTGTGTCAGGCCGCTGCACCGACTGAACAGCCGAAAGCCGAGGGTGACGGTGTCGCCGGTTGGATCAAAGATATGTTCGGTCAGTAACCTATTATCCAGCTAACCCAGCCCCTTCGGCTTCACATTCGAAGGGGCTTTTTTTTGCCTATTGCCCAGTTGAATCGGCTGGCTTAGCGCTTGCAGTCCGCGGTGGGTTACGCATAAACTACCCGCTTTGATAATTATTTCACTTTGAAAACTATTATCGTTTAGATTTCTCTTCTCGCTTGATACTTAATCGCGCAAAGCAGGGCACTATCTTGGACCAACAGGCAAGCCAATCCAGCATCTTCACACTCCGCGAACTGAGTTTTTCGGTTCCGGGCCGAACCTTATTACAGCCCCTATCATTGACCTTTCCCGAAGGGAGAGTCTGCGGGCTGATTGGTCATAACGGCTCTGGAAAATCGACGCTATTAAAAATGCTGGGTCGCCATCAACCGCCCTCAAGTGGTGAAGCCTTGCTGAATGATGTGCCATTGGCCCTGTGGGAGAGCAAAGCTTTTGCCCGTGAAGTGGCTTATTTGCCGCAACAGTTACCCGCGGCAGAAGGGATGACGGTGCGCGAATTAGTCGCCATTGGCCGCTATCCGTGGCATGGCGCGTTAGGCCGTTTTCGTCAGGAGGACCGCCAACAAGTGGAAGAGGCGATTGCACTGGTGGACTTAAAACCGCTGGCTAATCGGTTAGTCGATAGCTTATCCGGTGGTGAGCGTCAGCGGGCCTGGTTGGCGATGATGGTGGCACAAAATAGCCGCTGCCTGCTGCTTGATGAACCCACCTCGGCACTGGATATTGCGCATCAGGTCGAGGTGCTGGGGCTGATTCAGCGTCTCAGCCGTGAACGTGGCCTGACGGTGATTGCGGTACTGCACGATATTAATATGGCGGCCCGCTACTGTGACCATTTAGTGGCTCTGCGTGGCGGGGAGATGATCGCACAAGGTCCGGCCGATAACCTGATGCAGGGCGCGGTACTGGAACAAATTTACGGTATCCCGATGGGAATATTGCCACATCCGGCCGGTGGCGCGCCGGTAAGTTTCGTCTATTAATGAAAACCTCTCTCTCTCTGAACCCGCCTCACTTAGCAGCACCGGATCTCACTCGGCGCAGACTACTTGCCGCGTTAGCCCTATCGCCGCTGCTTTACTCATTGCCCGGATGGGCGGTGAACGCCCCTAAAGCTGACAGCCAGCGGGTGGTTGCACTGGAGTGGCTGCCCACGGAGCTACTGCTCTCGTTGGGAGTTACGCCCTATGGTGTGGCAGACACCCATAATTACCGGCTATGGGTTGAGGAGCCAGAACTGCCCGCCAGTGTGATTGATGTTGGTCAGCGCACGGAACCCAATTTGGAATTGCTCCAGCAAATGGCCCCGTCGCTGATCCTGATGTCGAAAGGCTTTGGCCCCTCACCAGAGATGCTCGCGCCTATCGCCCCCTCAATGAGTTTTGCCTTCAACGAAGAGGGCAGCTCGCCACTGGTGGTTGGCAAGAACTCATTGCGTGCGCTGGGGCAGCGTTTGGGATTGGAGGCCGCAGCGGAGCAGCATATCGCCGATTTTACTCACTTTATGCAGGCTGCTCGTCAGCGCTTCACTGATCATGGCAAGGCATCATTACTGATGTTTACCCTGTTGGACACCCGCCATGCGCTGGTCATCGGTCAAGGCAGCCTGTTTCAGGATGTTTTGAACGAATTGAATATTAAAAATGCTTGGCAGGGGGAGACCAATCTCTGGGGCAGCACGGTGGTGGGTATTGAACGTTTAGCGGCGATAAAACCAGGGCAAGCCATCTGCTTTAGTCACGGAAATAGTCATATCTTACAGAAAGTTGCCCGCACCCCATTGTGGCAGTCGATCTCTTTTGTCCGTCAAAATCAATTACGCATCTTGCCGCCAGTGTGGTTCTACGGCTCAACACTGTCCGCCATGCGTTTTGTTCGTCTTTTGGCGCTGGCGTGGGGTAAAGCATCATGATGGCAAAAAAACAGCCTAAAAGCGGGCTGTTGCCTGCGGGATTGCTGGGTTTGCTGCTGCTTATTGCGGTGGGTTTGACACTGCATAATCTCAGCCAAATATTGCCAGTATCACTTTGGGGGGAGGCTCTATGGCAGACCAACAGTGATGACGTACGCCAAATGTTATTCTATTACAGCCAGTTACCTCGTTTGGCCGTGGCGCTGTTGACGGGGGCCGGATTAGGGTTGGTGGGGGTGCTGTTCCAGCAAGTATTACGCAACCCACTGGCTGAACCGGCCACATTAGGCGTGGCTGCGGGTGCGCAGCTTGGCCTGACTATCGCCACATTGTGGATGCTGCCCGGTGGCGAACTGACTCGCCAACTGGCCGCCATGATAGGGGGTATCACTGTGGGTGTGTTGGTCTTTGGTGTGGCATGGGGCAAACGCATGTCGCCAGTCACCCTGATTCTGGCAGGGTTGGTGCTTGGTCTTTATTGTAGTGCGGTCAGTAACTTACTGGCACTGTTTAATTATGATCAGCTGCAAGGGCTGTTTTTGTGGAGTAGTGGGGCCTTGAATCAGCAGGATTGGAACACGGTGCAGTTTCTCCTGCCGCGCTTGCTGATCACCTGTGTCTTCGCGGCGTTGCTGATCCGCCCATTAACTCTTCTTGGGCTAGATGATGGTGTTGCCCGTAATCTGGGATTAGGGTTATCGCTGGCACGTCTAAGCGCGCTGGGGCTGGCAATTCTATTCAGTGCAATGTTGGTTAATGCGGTAGGGGTGATTGGTTTTATAGGTCTATTTGCTCCTCTACTGGCAAAAATTCTGGGCGCTCGGCGGTTATCTCAACGCCTGATATTGGCACCGCTACTGGGTGCATTGCTGCTGTGGGTGACAGACCAAGGCATTGTCTGGTTAGCGCAAGTCTGGCGGGAGATCCCGACCGGTGCGGCGACGGCGCTGATTGGTGCACCGCTGCTATTGTGGCTACTGCCCCGCTTGCACAGCGCCACTGCACCCTCAATGGATTTTGGCGACAATGTTCCTGCTGAACGGCAGCGTTTGGGGTTATGGATCAGTGCGGGTTTATTGATGCTACTGGCGGGATTAACGGTGGCACTGATGTTCGGTCGAGACAGCCAAGGTTGGAATTGGATTTGCGGTGATGATCTTCAGGCTCTATTGCACTGGCGCTGGCCGCGCGTGTTGGCGGCACTGGCAGCCGGTATGATGCTGGCGGTGGCGGGGACGCTAATTCAAAAGCTAACGGGCAACCCGATGGCTAGCCCGGAAGTGCTGGGTATCAGCTCTGGTGCCTCTTTCGGCGTGGTGATTATGATGTTCATCGTCCCCGGTAATGCGCTGGCATGGCTGCTACCTGCTGGCAGCTTGGGGGCAGCGGCTACCTTACTGCTGATACTGGTGGTGGCCGGGAGGGGCGGGTTCTCACCGAGCAGAATGTTATTGGCGGGGATTGCGCTGAGCACCGCCTTTACCACAGTAATCACTATGTTGCTGGCCAGTGGTGACCCGCGAATGCGCGGCTTGCTGGCATGGATTTCAGGCTCCACCTATGCCGTTGGTGGTTCACAAGCATTGAGCACTGGCCTAATTGCTTTGGTGCTGATTGCATTAGCACCGCTGTGCCGCCGTTGGCTGATGATTTTACCTTTGGGCAGTGTGACGGCGAGAGCCTTGGGTATCGCACTGGCACCTAGCCGTTTAGCCATCTTGCTATTGGCTGCGACCATGACAGCGGCTGCCACATTGACAGTCGGGCCACTCAGTTTTGTCGGGCTGATGGCACCTCATATGGCTCGCATGTTGGGCTTCCGTCGCGCTATTCCGCAACTGTTTATTGCCGCTATCTTGGGCGGATTATTGATGGTATTTGCCGACTGGTGTGGCCGGATGCTGCTGTTCCCGAACCAGATCCCTGCTGGATTATTAGCAACCTTTATTGGCGCACCCTATTTTGTTTACTTATTACGTAAACAGGGGCGATAAAGATTGATTCGAACACTCATCAGCTTCAGTTAAGGATAATTGGAGCTGATGTTAGATATATTTATGGCATATAATAATACGCACTACAGAATAATATCTATGTGGCTAATATCACTAGCTGGTTTGTATATTTTAAGCGTAGAGGGCTACCTCTCTAACTGTAAAAATAGAATATCTGATTATTTCTCTATGCGATTTAATTTTAGCACTACATAAAGATATTGCGCATCAAGTTTTCTATGATAATGTCAAACTCCAGATGAAGCCCCGTAGGTTGTTGGTTAATTAATTCCTTGTTGATTGTTTAACTTCATAATAGATCTATTTTAATGTGAGTGGTTGTTATCTGGATATTTTACCCAATAGTAACAATTATATTAGAGGGAAATAATATGACTGAACTAAATTGTGAGGAAAACAAATCATCTTCATATCATATTGATAATAAAGGAGTGGGTAAAGTTGTACTCATTTATGGCTTATTGATTGTTAGCTTAGGTGCAATACTCAATTCCGATGTGTTATTCGGCTATTTGGATATGTTTAATGATGCCGTTAAGCCGGTAATTAATAATATGATAAGCCATTGCCCCGTTGAGGTTAAAATGCCAGCTATTCCGCTGGGACCCAGTTGGAGTAGTAGTGGTAATAATCTTTGAACGCATAAAACATTAGGATCAATTAATAGTCCTGTTCGTATTGTTCGTGATTCAATTAGGAATATCTTCCTGAAATTATCAATGTTAGTTTTCGTTAATATTGACTTGATTCGTCAACCCCCCCAATGCTTGAGGGGGGTTGACCTATGCACTGATATTAACGCTGGGCAAAGCTATTACAGCTGAGCAAAACTATTACAGCTGAGCAAAACAACGACGTGCAGCATCCACGGTCTTTTGGATATCTTCCTTACTGTGTGCCACTGACATAAAACCAGCTTCAAAGGCAGAAGGCGCTAGATAAACTCCCTCTTCCAGCATCAGATGGAAGAAGCGCTTGAAGCGCTCAACATCGCAATTCATAACATCCTGATAGCAGGTCACGGTTTGGGCATCAGTAAAGAAGATGCCAAACATGCCGCCGACATGGTTAACCACCAGCGGAATATTCTCTGCTTTAGCCGCATGTAACAGGCCCGTTGCCAGCGAATCGGTCAGTTCAGTCAGGGTTTCGTGGATACCCACCTGCGCAACTTCTGTCAGACAGGCAAAACCTGCTGCCATTGCGATGGGGTTACCGGACAGCGTACCGGCCTGATAAACCGGACCTGTCGGTGCCAGCGCATCCATCACATCGCGACGGCCACCAAAAGCACCGACGGGCATACCGCCACCGATGATTTTACCCAGACAGGTCAAGTCAGGGATGACATTGTAATAATCTTGCGCTCCGGCTAATGCCACCCGAAAACCGGTCATAACCTCATCAATGATCAGCAGCGCACCAAATTCGTCACACAGTGCTCGCAGGCCCGGCAGGAACTCTGGCAATGGTGGAACACAGTTCATGTTGCCAGCGACGGGTTCGACGATGATGCAGGCGACATCTTGTGGATATTGCTCGAAAGCTTCGCGCACTGTAGTCAGATCGTTATAAGTGCAGGTCAGCGTGTGTTTAGCGAAATCTGCGGGGACACCCGGTGAGTTGGGTTGACCCAGTGTTAGCGCGCCGGAACCGGCTTTGACCAGCAGACAGTCTGCATGGCCGTGATAACAGCCTTCAAACTTGATGATTTTATCGCGCCCTGTGAAGCCGCGAGCCAGACGGATAGCACTCATAGTCGCTTCAGTGCCTGAGTTGACCATGCGCACCATATCCATGGTTGGCACTAAATTGGTGACCAACTCGGCCATTTTCACTTCTATCGCTGTTGGCGCACCAAAACTTAAGCCGCGCTCGACAGCTTCAATCACCGCCTGACGGATCGCCGGGTGGTTGTGGCCCAACACCATTGGCCCCCATGAGCCGACATAATCAATGTAAGCTTTACCATCTACATCAAACAAGTAAGCGCCATCAGCACGTTCAATAAATAGTGGGATACCACCGACCCCAGTAAATGCACGCACCGGAGAGTTAACCCCGCCTGGAATTAACTGTTTTGCCTGGGCATACAGACTTTCGGATTGACTCATAAACTGGCTCCTGAATTGGGGGGCAATACTCATGCCACCTATTCTAAAGAACTGACAGCGGTTATCAAATGATTGGGCACATTTAACGACGAGCTTGCGCAGCGTGCCGCAAATCCAACTCAATACCCTTCAAACCGCCTTACTGAGCCAGATCATTTCATCAGCGTTTAAGCAGGCGCATCATGGGCGGCTAGACTAAACTTAGGCCACTGTTTATTTGTATTACTTATAATTTGACTGAAAAGCATACAAATCATGACTGATTCAACGCAAAATAGATCTGCCGAAAGCGAGACTGAGCTCAAGCGTGGGCGCTTCATCCGTGCGCTGGTTAACCGTGATAAAACCCCGCTGGTGATTCTTATCATGGCGGCTCTCGTCGGGGTGGTGACAGGGTTACTGGGTGTCGCCTTTGACCGTGGTGTCGATTGGATTCAACAACAACGATTGGCGACACTGGCGAAGGTGGCGGATTCTGCCATTTTGGTGTGGCCACTGGCGTTTATTATGTCGGCACTATTGGCGATGGTGGGCTATTTTCTGGTGCGTCGTTTTGCGCCCGAGGCAGGTGGCTCGGGGATTCCCGAAATCGAAGGAGCAATGGAGGAGATGCGCCCGGTGCGCTGGTGGCGGGTCATTCCGGTTAAGTTTATTGGTGGCCTTGGGACATTAGGGGCGGGCATGGTATTAGGCCGTGAAGGGCCGATGGTGCAGATGGGGGGCAACAGTGGGCGCATGATTGTCGATATTTTCCGTCTGCGCAGCCCTGAAGCACGGCACTCATTGTTGGCGACCGGTGCGGCAGCGGGGCTTTCTGCCGCTTTTAATGCGCCGTTGGCGGGAATTTTGTTTGTCATAGAAGAGATGCGTTCGCAGTTCCGCTACAGCTTGGTCTCCATCAAAGCGGTATTTGTTGGTGTGATTACTTCAACCATCGTTTACCGCTATTTTAATGGCGAACGCGCGATTATTGAGGTGGGTAAACTCAGTGATGTTCCCCTAAATACTTTATGGCTTTACCTTTTGCTCGGCATTATTTTTGGTGCCGTAGGGGTGATGTTCAACGCCTTGATATTTCGCACGCAGGATCTGTTTATGCGCTTCCACGGCGGTGATTGGCGCAAATTGGTGCTGATTGGCGGCTTATTGGGTGGAATGTGCGGCTTACTGGCATTGATTCATGGCGAGGCGGTGGGGGGAGGATTTGCATTAATTCCTATCGCGCTAGCCGGTAACTTCAGCATCGGCATGTTGATCTTTATCTTTATTGCTCGAGTCGTTACCACTTTGCTCTGTTTTGGCTCAGGTGCTCCGGGCGGAATATTTGCCCCAATGCTGGCGTTGGGCACCATTCTGGGGACGGCTTTTGGCCTGACTTGCGCACACTTTTTCCCAGAGTACGGTATTGAGGCTGGGACATTTGCTATTGCCGGGATGGGGGCGCTGTTTGCCGCTTCGGTCCGTGCACCTCTGACGGGGTTGGTATTAGTGTTGGAAATGACCGATAATTATCAGCTTATTTTGCCGATGATTGTGACCTGCTTGGGGGCGACATTAATTGCCCAGTTTATGGGGGGTAAGCCCTTGTATTCCGCCATTCTGGCCCGCACTCTAGAGAGGCAAGAGCAGGCTGCATCTGCGGCAGCACAGCAACAACCGGTGGTTGAAAGTGAGGCTCGAACAGGTAGATAATATGTAACATTAGTCAGCAATACTTGAATGAATTACTCAGGTATTGGATAATTGATACATAGATCAGGCTGCCATTGTAGTAACCTGCAACTCGAATATCGGTTGGGAGTGATGAGTATGAGCGATGAAACAGTACTGCCCCTACAGTTTACCGAGGCCGCAGCAAAAAAAGTTAAACTGCTGATTTCTGATGAGGAAAATCCAAATCTGAAGCTGCGGGTTTACATTACTGGTGGCGGATGCAGCGGGTTCCAGTATGGCTTTACTTTTGATGATCAAATCAACGATGGTGATATGACCATTGAAAAACAAGGCGTTGAGCTGGTCGTTGATCCGATGAGCCTGCAATATTTGGTCGGCGGTGCAGTGGATTACACCGAAGGGTTGGAAGGTTCGCGCTTTATCGTGACTAACCCGAATGCGAAGAGTACCTGTGGGTGCGGTTCTTCTTTCAGCATCTAACTTACCCTTCGTCCTTGACGTTGGATATCAAGTCCCGCCAAAATTTTGATAAAAAAAACCGCAACTTGGTGTGAGCTGCGGTTTTTTTACATCTGAATCTTACCATTCTACCGTAATCAATTGCGCCATCTGGCGAGTGCTGCTGGTGCTGTTTTTACTCAGTAGCACACCGTCTGGAGCAATAAAGGCATGGCTGATTTTAGGTTCTGTAATCAATCCACCGCCTTTATGACACTGTATTTTGGGGTAATTCACTTTTGTATCAGTAGCGGTGTGTGCACTCTGATTCGGTGGTTGTACCTGACAAGATGACACAATCGTCAGGCGTAAATCTAGGGTGCCGCCAAGCCCCTGAGCCAGCGACGGACTGGTAAAAAATACCAGCCAAAACATAAGGAAAATAGATTTCATAATTTTAACTGTGCTTATACTGTCGGTGTCCCATTCAGTCAGCTAAACGGGGATATCCTTCTTCCTTGATGCCGCAGCGTTGTTAGCTGCTCTCATTCACCCAAATCACTGACGAGTGTCAGCTCATTGGGATTCATTCATTGGCTGCCTAGCTGCAACACCAATGAATTTGGATAACATCCTTCTTCCTTGACGCTGCAGCGTTGTTAGTCGCAAGCAGCCATTATTTTGATTGATATCGGCTAATTATTTAAAAACTTGAAGATTTAAATCACACTAATGCAGATGTTTTATCTTGATTGGTGGGATCATAAAGAGAGCTAATAGACTCGATGAGAGCCGAAAAGTTCGGCAATAAGACTAAAAACGCAGCGTATTGTACAATAAACGCTCTCCATTTGACAGTGAATCTGCTGGGAGTCGCTATCAATGCTCTATTTCAAATGTGGGCAGTTTTAAGCGCCAGCGGATGGCGGCTAGGCGGATACCGAGTGTTATTACCATGCCCAACATCATGGCTTGCTGCAATGGCATCCCAAAAGTATAGAACGCCGTGGCATGGACGATACCGCCAATAATGCAGGCTGTGGCGTAGATTTCAGTCCGCAGAATCATTGGGATCTCGCGGGCTAAGACGTCGCGGATAATTCCGCCACCGACGCCGGTTATAACACCCATGCAGATAGCAACCAGCGGGCTGGCACCCGCAGCAAAGGCTTTATTGACGCCAATACCGACGAACACGGCCAAACCAATAGCATCGAGCACCGGCAGTATCCATTTGGGGGTTCGCCTCGGCTGACGTACCAGCAAAATCGTTGCCAGACAAGTCACCATCGCAACCACCAGATCAGTAGGATCCTTTACCCAAAATACCGGGCCGTTGGCTAATGCCATATCACGTATTGTGCCACCACCGACAGCGGTCACCACACCCAAAACCAGCACGCCAAACGGGTCCATTCGCAACTTCCCCGCCAGCAATACACCAGAGATAGCAAATACCGCAGTACCTAAAATATCCAGCCAATAAACCAGCATTAATGTGACTCCGCCACTGGGGATGGAAGGCTGGCCATTTGTTGGCACAGCTGCTCAGCGGCCAGCAGAATACGTGGACCAGCGCGATTAAACCAGTCCTCATTAAGGGTTATCACCGATACAGCAAGCTGAGGCTGCCAGAAGGCGCTGACGTTTTCGGCCTGAGCCTTATCACCACTTACCACAATCACCTGAGGTTGGCGGATCATCACTTGTTCGCGACTCACCTGCGGCCAAGGAACCCGACTACCTGCAAAAATATTCTCTCCACCACAGAGGGAGACGATTTCGCTCTGCAATGTATGCCCAGAGCTGGTAAACAGGGGCTGTGTGCCAAATTGCAGGAAGGTACGTAATGGGGTTTTACGGGCATAATGGCTGCGTAACTCAGCCACTTGCTGACGTAGCTGCTCAGCAGCTTGATGGGCTTGATCAGGATGGGGGCTGTATTGTGCCAATTTATCCAGATCATCGGCAATTTGATCAATATTCACCGGATCAGAATAGAGGATCGGAATACCAAAAGAGGCCAGTTGATCCAGTGGGCGTTGTGGGTTACCGCCACGCCAAGCAAGGATCAGATCAGGTTTGAGTGCCAGAATACGCTCGACATTGACCCCTTGCCACGATGCCACATGCTCCAGTTTCTTTGCTGCTTCCGGGTAATCGGAGTAAGCGCTTACAGCAACCAGCTTATCCCCCAATCCAGCGGCATAGGCCAGCTCGGTGGTACTGGGTGACAAACTGATCACTCGCTCTGCCGCCAGTGCCCGTGAAGAGAATAGAGTAAAGGCAAGCAGCCCGAGCAATAATAGGATAATTGCTCGGGGCAAGGTAATTGTGGCTCGTGCCGAAGGGGCACTATTGAACAGCCCCATTAACCGCGTTGAGCCAGTGTGGTTAACATGGTTTCGATCATCAGTGTCGACTGTTTAGCAGCGACAACTAAGAATTCATCAAAACTTAGGTGGGACTCTTGATCCGCTACATCTGAAATAGCGCGCACGACAACAAATGGTGTCTTGAATAGGTGACAAACATGGCCGATAGCCGCCGCTTCCATTTCAACTGCCGCCACGGTCGGGAAAGTGGTGCGAATACGCTCCAGAGGGGTGGCACCATTGATAAATGCATCGCCGCTGCAAATCAGGCCACGTACTGCGTTTAAATTCAATTGCTTGATGCAACTCTCTGCCAATGCAATCAGGTCAGCATCAGCAACGAAAGCCGCTGGACAACCCGCCATTTGGCCCGGCTCATAGCCGAAGGCCGTGACATCGGCATCGTGATAGCGAACTTCAGTCGAGACCACGATATCGCCCACTTTCAGGCTGGAAGCCAAGCCACCCGCAGAACCGGTATTGATCACGATATCAGGCTGGAAATGTTCTAGCAGCAAGGTCGTCCCCATGGCTGCGGAGACTTTACCGATACCTGATTTCAGCAATGCGACGTCCACGCCATTGAGTCTGCCACTGTAAATTTCGCAACCCGCACGTGTTAAGGTTTGGCGATTTTCAATTTTGTCACGTAGCAGTGTCACTTCTTCTTCCATTGCACCAATAATGCCGACTTTCATAAGGATACCTGCTGATTTTAACGAATGGATTAATCTGTAATTATCGGCATACAGTTTATCAGCTAAGTGAGATAGTCGGGTAGCTAAGCAAAGATAATGCGTAATGCGCCGCAGTTCATACGTTATCAATTGCTTCTACGGACAAGAGTGGGTATCACTGTTTGTATTGAAATATCAGGGGGGCAATATGTCTGGGATCGACTTTAAGCAGAAAATCAGTGTTCAGCGGCCATTTGGTAAACCCAGTTCGGCGGAAGAGGAATATGAGATTACCCGGGTATTTGAAAGCGACCGTGGGCGTATTGTAAACTCTGCCGCTATTCGCCGTTTACAGCAAAAAACGCAGGTCTTTCCGCTGGAGCGGAATGCTGCCGTGCGCAGCCGCTTAACCCATTCGCTGGAAGTCCAGCAGGTGGGCCGTTACATTGCCAAAGAGATCCTTAATCGCTTTAAACAGGATAAGAAAATCACGGCTTATGGGCTGGATAAGCTGCTTGATCCTTTTGAAAGTATTGTGGAAATGGCCTGCCTGATGCATGACATCGGTAACCCGCCCTTTGGCCATTTTGGTGAGTCCGCGATCAATAACTGGTTTACCCAGCAGATGGACCCGAATAGCGGGGGCAGTGAACCCCGGAGCAAGGATAAATGCCAAGTTGATGCATTAAAGCTGCGGGAGGGGGAAGCCGAACTTAATGTGCTGCGCAGTAAAATTCGCCACGATTTGAGCCAATTCGAAGGTAACGCGCAAGCGATACGGCTAGTTTACAGCTTATTAAAACTGAATCTGACCTATGCTCAGGTGGGTTGTATCCTTAAATATACTAAGCCAGCTTATTGGTCAGGCGCTATTCCAACTTCCCATCACTATTTGATGAAAAAACCCGGTTTTTATCTTGCCGAAGAAACCTATGTTAAAGATTTACGTCGTGAACTCAATATGGGGGAGTTTGATCGTTTCCCGCTGACATATATTATGGAAGCCGCCGATGATATTTCTTACTGTATTGCTGATTTAGAAGACGCCGTAGAAAAAAACATTTTTAGCGTCGAGCAACTTTATGATCATATGATGCAGGAGTGGGGCGATGTCGCTCATGGCGATCTGTTTGATAAAGTCGTGGGCGGTGCATTTCGGCAATTAGGGCGCGAACAAGGTCGGCGCAGTACCGAAGATCAATTCTTTATGTATTTGCGGGTCAATACGGTGGGAAAATTGGTTCCCCATGCCGCACAGCGTTTTATTGAAAATCTACCCGCCGTCTTTTCCGGCTCGTTTAATCAGGCATTATTAGAAGATGCTAGCGCGGCATGTAAATTACTGCAAATTTTTAAGAAGGTCGCCGTAAAACACGTATTTAATCATCCGGAAGTAGAACAGCTTGAATTACAAGGGTATAGAGTTATTAGTGGATTGCTTGATATTTATAGTCCGCTATTAGCTATGCCGCAAACGGCATTTACGCAATTAGTCGCAGAAGACACACACCGTAAATATCCTATTGAGACCCGACTATTCCATAAGTTATCGACTAAGCATAGGTTGGCTTATGTTGAATCAGTGGATCGGTTGCGTGATTTAATGCCAGAACAATATGAGATATATGAGTATTATTATCGTGCTCGTTTAATTCAGGACTATATCAGTGGTATGACCGATCTTTATGCTTATGATGAATATCGGCGCTTAATGGCAGCGGAATAGTTTGCGAACAACTTAAATTGTCCGCTTAATTAACTGTAGTTTTGTAAAGACGGACAATATTTTTTACTATTCTAATTCTTGGGTCTGTGAACTTCATCCCCCATATTTAATCTTACTATGCAAGACGACATTAGTCTGCCACTCACCATTTATTGAATCATTATTAATTGTATAGCGAGAAACAGAATAGATGAAGAAAACAACTTTAGTGTTAAGTGCATTGGCATTGAGCATCGGTTTAGCCATGGGGCCGGTTTCTTCTGCCATTTCGGCAGAGACGGCATCTTCTAGCAGCCAGCAGCTCCCTAGCCTGGCGCCAATGCTAGAGAAAGTGATGCCTTCCGTTGTCAGTATCAATGTGGAAGGCAGCACCCAAGTCAGCAATGCCGGTGCTGGTGGTATACCCCCCCAGTTCCAGCAGTTCTTTGGTGACGACTCACCCTTCTGCCAAGATGGTTCTCCGTTCCAGGGTTCTCCAATGTGTCAGGGAGGGCAAGGCGGTAAAGGTGGCGTGCCAAGCAAGCAGGAGTTCCGAGCGCTAGGCTCGGGGGTAATCATTGATGCTGCTAAGGGTTATGTTGTTACCAATAACCACGTGGTGGATAACGCGACCAAAATCAACGTCAAGTTGAGCGATGGCCGCAGTTATGAAGCGAAAGTGATCGGTAAAGATCCCCGTACTGATATCGCGTTGTTGCAACTGAAAGATTTTAAAAATCTGACCGCAATTAAAATGGCAGATTCTGATCAACTGCGCGTAGGTGATTATACCGTTGCTATCGGTAACCCATATGGCCTGGGTGAAACCGTCACCTCCGGTATTGTCTCTGCCTTGGGCCGTAGCGGCTTGAACGTGGAGAACTACGAAAACTTTATCCAGACTGATGCGGCGATTAACCGTGGTAACTCTGGTGGTGCGTTGATCAATCTGAACGGCGAGCTGATCGGGATCAACACGGCGATTTTAGCTCCGGACGGCGGTAACATCGGTATTGGTTTTGCCATCCCAAGTAACATGGTGAAAAACCTGACATCTCAGATGGTTGAGTTCGGTCAGGTGAAACGGGGTGAGCTGGGTATCATGGGTACTGAGCTGAACTCTGAGCTGGCAAAAGCGATGAATGTCGATGCACAAAAAGGGGCCTTTATCAGCCAAGTCGTGCCGAAATCTGCTGCGGCTAAAGCTGGGATTAAAGCGGGCGATGTGATTGTCAGCATGAATGGTAAGGCAATCAATAGTTTCGCCGGCTTCCGTGCTGAGATTGGCACTTTGCCTGTTGGTAGCAAAATGACCTTAGGTCTGCTGCGTGACGGTAAACCAGTCAGTGTTGAAGTGACTCTGGAGCAGAGCAGCCAGACACAGGTTGAGTCAGGCAATATCTATACCGGTATTGAAGGCGCTGAATTGAGCAACTCTGATGTTAATGGCAAGAAAGGCGTGAAAGTCGATAGCGTGAAGGCCGGGACTGCTGCTGCGCGCATTGGCCTGAAAAAAGGCGATATCATCATTGGGATTAACCAGCAACCCGTTCAGAATCTGGGGGAACTGCGCAAAATCCTCGATACCAAGCCATCGGTATTGGCATTGAACATTCAGCGTGGTGATACTTCACTCTATTTGTTGATGCAGTAACTGATATTCACGCCGTGCTAAGCACCAAATAACATGCTAAGCACCCAATAAATAGCGCCAAAAAGGGCACAGTGTTTTATTGCTGTGCCCTTTTTATTTCCGCCGCACACCCTGCTCAAACTATGGTTACACTTCCCCCCAAGTAGCTTTTGGCGGCATAGCGGACATTCTCTATTTCATCTAGCAATTCAAGCCATTCAGGTTGCAGATCCTGCAAATCTGTTTGCTGACGCAACTGCTGTTCGATGGTCATGCACAACTGTTTTAGCCGTGGTACACCACTACAGGCACAACTACCATGGAATTTATGAATCAGATTCAGGATATCTTCGTCATGGGTTCCCGCCAGAATAACCTGCACGCGGTCTATGACTTGCGGCATAAACGCCAACAGCATGGTTAACAGATCCTTAGCGAGCGTCTCTTTATTTGCCGCTTGCCTGACGGCTAATGGCCAATCTATTACCCCTGCATATTCAAGTGGCGCGATAGGGCGATTATCAGCCGCTACCTCATGCGGTGGCGAGTTTTCATGCTGATAACGGGAGAGCGCTTGTATCAACCGAGTTTCATCTATAGGTTTTGCCAGATAATCAGCCATGCCCAATTTTAATAATTGTTCTTGCTGCCCCCTGACCGCATGAGCGGTGACGGCAATGATCGGCGTGTCCAGATGATGGGACATCTGATGAATGATTTCACTGGCGCGGATGCCGTCAATTTCTGGCATTTGAATATCCATTAAAATGATATCCAGTGTGTGTTCGCGAGCGTAAGCAATGGCTTTCGCCCCGCTGTCGCAGAGCACGGTTTCTGCAACTTGCTCTTCCAGCAGGGTGCCAATCAATTTTAGATTAGCCGGATTGTCGTCAACGGCCATCACTTTAAACGGCAATTTCAGCGGCTTCTCTGCTTGTTCTTCAACCAGTGACACACCGAGCGGCTCTTCAGATAACAGTGTAGGGATCAATCGATTAGATGATAATGGCTTGATGAGACAGGCTTTGGCTCCTAGCTGTTTAAGCTGCTCGGCTTCCACCTGTGACTGACTTGGCAGCGCCAAAATAACGCGCTCGGAGATTTTCATCGCCGCAACCAATTTATCCTGATGAACTGCCATATTATTCCGGAACGGAATGGGCACGCCGACCAGCAGAAAATCATAATGTTGAGCTGGCAATAGCGCCAACGTCGGGCTATGCGTGATCAGCAATGGTGTGATGCTGAGAATATCCAGAGCGGCTCTTGCTGCAGAGGCGTTGCGCTCAATATAGGCCAGCGTTTTCCCCTCTAAATAGGACATGTCGGGTTGGCGATAAGAGAGGGATTCGTTGAGATCCAAAGTGAGGTGGAATCTGAAGGTTGAGCCGCGATCCACCTGACTGAGGAAGCTGATATCACCGCCCATCTCTTTGACCAATCTTTCGGTAATCACCAGCCCAAGCCCTGTTCCACCATGGCGGCGTGAGATACTGGCATCCGCCTGACGAAATGCCTGGAATAACTGAGCCTGTTGCGATTCGGAAATACCGATGCCCGTATCGTGAATCTCGACCACCAGCGTCACTCTCTGCGCGGTTAATGCTTGCACGGCAACCAGAATATCAATATTGCCCTGTTCGGTGAATTTAATGGCATTACCGAGCAAGTTCGTGACAATTTGCTGCAAACGCATCGCATCCCCAACCACCTGTTCTGGGACATCATTGTTAATGTGCAGTGTCAGTTCCAGTCCCTTCTCATGGGCCGTATGTGCCAGCAGGATAACTACCTCATCCAGCGCACCACGCAGCGGGAAGGGGATGTGCTCAAGAATCAGTTTTTCGGCTTCCAATTTAGAGAAGTCCAGCACGTCATTAATGATGCACAACAAATTATTGGCCGAGCGCTGGATCGTTTGTAAATAATCGGTTTGCGTCGGTGTCAGTGAGGTTTTCAGTGTTTGACGGGTAAAGCCAATCACCCCGTTCAATGGGGTTCGCAGCTCATGAGACATATTCGCCAGAAACTCAGATTTAATTCGCGCAGCTTCCTGAGCGCGCTTATTTGCCAACCCTAACTCAACGTTTTGTATCTCCATCTGTTCCAGCGTTTCACGCAAATCAGAGGTGGCTTGATCAATATTTTGCTGCATCTCTTCGTGATAGGCCGCCAATGACATTGCCATTGAGTTGATACCATTTTTCAAAATATTCAGCTCACCGAGCATATGCCCCTCAACCCGGCTATCTAATTGCCCACGGCGAATCCGGTCGACAGCATTCACCATGTTGCGGATCGGGCCGGTGACATCGCGCATTAGGCGATAAGCAAACAAAATGGCCACACACATGCAGAACAACAGCAGTAGGGTCGAGATAAAGATCTCTTTATATTGCTGCAAACGCACGGATTGAAGATCCAGATCGATGGCGATATAGCCCAATGGCCGACTGGTAATGTCTGAATCTGACTCCCGATCACTGGCTAAACTCGATTCGGAGACAATGGGCATGCGCATGACCAGAGAGTCGCCGCGATAGGAGAGCATCAGTGAACGAGGGATAGGGTCGCCCTTGGGTAACCTTAATTGTGAGGAGTTGTAATTATAGTTAGAGGTGACAAAAAGATTATTATCTGCGTCGAAAACAGAAATTGACCGAACAATATTTGAGTGCCGACGGTGAAAAAGATTTATCAACTGGCGGACGGTATCGCGGTTACGAAAGGTCATTCCGTACTCACTAGCAACGGCCAGTGGCTCGATAATGTTAGTGCCGGCATTAACTATTTGATTTTGCAACTCATTATAACGATTGACCATAAAGGAGGTGCTGAGTAACAGCCCAAGCAGCAGCGTGGGGGCCAGGATTAAAATCATCATGCGCGCGCGAAGACTGTATTTGGTCATGGTATTCCAATGTGGGAGAATTGACAGCTTACAAAACTGACGCTCGATCAATCATTATGGCGCAATTCTACCCTGCAAACCGACGTGTGACGACCCGGCAAGCAATAACTGTGACAGTAAACTCTCTATACCCTTTGGGGCTGGGGGTGCCCGCCACCAAGGTGAAGCTATTTTTATCCTCGGTGCTTTGCAGAGAGAGCAAGCTGAAATTAAGCAGATCGAGCAAAAGCACCTCGGTGAGGAACCCTTTTACCGGATAGAGGGTCTACGATTAGGATTTCATCTGTAAGAAGACGTTATCGGGGGGAAGGAGTTGCGGCGCTGGTGGCGAATGGGCAGTATAATGCGCGGAACAATGCATTTACCGTCTTGCTCAGGTGCGAATGTTGGATATGTTCCCCACACCGGGCATCTTGAATCTATGGCGCTGTTCATGCAGGCGTCAGGGGTCGCAAAGTAGGGAGAAGTTATGGTTGCGGTACGAAGTGCACATTTGAATCCAGCGGGCGAGTTTGCTCTCGACGACTGGATCGCCAGTTTGGGGCTTCCCAATCCGCAGTCATGTGAGCGATTAGCCGAAACCTGGCGTTACTGTGAGCAACAGACGCAAAACCATCCCGATGCCTCGTTGCTGCTGTGGCGTGGCCTTGAAATGGTTGAGATTCTTTCCACCCTGAGCATGGATAACGACAGTATGCGCGCGGCGCTGCTGTTCCCGCTAGCGGATGCTAATGTGGTGGATGAAGCCACATTGACTGAGCAATTCGGCAAAGGCATCACCTATCTGGTGCACGGTGTGCGCGATATGGACGCCATCCGTCAGTTGAAAGCTACCCACAATGACTCTATGAGCTCTGAGCAAGTGGATAACGTGCGGCGTATGCTGCTGGCGATGGTGGAAGACTTCCGCTGCGTGGTGATTAAACTGGCAGAGCGCATCGCGCATCTGCGTGAAGTGAAAGATGCGCCAGAAGAGATTCGTGTTCTGGCCGCCAAAGAGTGTTCCAATATTTATGCGCCGCTGGCGAACCGCTTGGGGATCGGCCAGATCAAGTGGGAGCTGGAGGACTTCTGCTTCCGCTATCTGCACCCCGATGAATATAAGCAAATTGCCAAATTGCTCCACGAACGGCGTATTGATCGTGAGCAATTCATTGATGACTTCGTGGCTTCATTGCACAAAGCAATGGCGGATGAGGGTATCAAAGCGGATATTTATGGCCGCCCTAAGCATATCTACAGTATCTGGCGCAAAATGCAGAAAAAATCGCTCGCCTTTGATGAGCTATTTGATGTGCGTGCGGTGCGGGTGGTTGTGGAGCGCTTGCAAGATTGCTACGCCGCGCTAGGGATTGTGCATACTCATTTTCGTCATTTGCCTGATGAATTTGATGATTATGTCGCTAACCCTAAACCTAATGGTTACCAGTCTATCCATACCGTAGTCCTTGGGCCACGCGGAAAAACGCTGGAAATTCAAATTCGTACCCGCCAGATGCATGAAGATGCCGAACTGGGGGTCGCCGCACACTGGAAGTACAAAGAAGGGGCTGTGGTCGCAGGCCGCTCTGGTTATGAAGGGCGAATTGCGTGGCTACGTAAACTGATTGCTTGGCAGGAAGAGATGGCAGATTCCGGCGAAATGCTGGATGAAGTGCGCAGTCAGGTCTTTGACGATCGGGTGTATGTGTTTACCCCGAAAGGCGATGTTATTGATTTACCTGCCGGTTCTACGCCACTGGACTTTGCTTACCATATCCACAGTGATGTGGGCCATCGCTGTATCGGCGCGAAAATCAGTGGGCGCATTGTGCCCTTTACCTATCAGTTGCAGATGGGTGATCAGATTGAAATCATCACTCAGAAACAGCCAAACCCAAGTCGCGACTGGCTGAATCCTAACCTCGGTTACGTCACCACCAGCCGTGGGCGTTCCAAAATACATAACTGGTTCCGAAAACAAGATAGAGACAAGAATATTCTTGCTGGCCGGCAGATGTTGGACGACGAACTGGAGCATATGGACATCAGCCTGAAAGAGGCTGAGAAGCTACTGGTGCCGCGCTACAACATGAATTCTATGGATGAAGTGTTGGCAGCCATTGGTGGTGGTGATATCCGTCTGAATCAGATGGTGAACTTCCTGCAAGGGAAGCTGAATAAGCCGACGCCGGAAGAGGCTGATTTAGAAGCATTACGCCATCTGAAGAATAAAACGCAGCAACCGCCGCGTAATGCCAGCAAAGACAGCGGGCGCATTGTGGTTGAGGGTGTTGGTAATCTGATGCACCACATTGCTCGCTGCTGCCAGCCGATCCCCGGTGATGAAATTATTGGTTTTATCACGCAGGGGCGGGGGATATCGATCCATCGTGCCGATTGCGAACAGTTGACTGAATTGCAGTCTCACGCGCCAGAGCGGATTGTCGATGCTGTCTGGGGTGAGAGTTACTCCAGCGGTTATTCGCTGGTGGTGCGGGTCACCGCCAATGATCGCAGTGGCCTGTTGCGCGATATCACCACCATCTTGGCGAATGAAAAAGTAAACGTGCTGGGTGTTGCCAGCCGTAGCGATACCAAAAAGATGATGGCAACCATCGATATGGATATCGAGATCT